>DNPN01000205.1:38282-38702 GCA_003501385.1 Rhizobium sp.
TGATGCGCATCATCCTCGCCGACGAAATCTCGCCCGATAGTTGCCGCCTCTGGGACATCGAAACCCACGAGAAACTCGACCGCGACCGTTTCCGCAACGACATGGGTGGCCTGTTGGAAGCTTATCAGGAAGTGGCTCGTCGCCTCGGCATTATCAATGAAAACGAACCCGTTCGCGGCACAGGTCCGGTTCTGGTCAAGTAAGTTTTGGAGACACATTCGTGATTAAGGCTCGCGTCACCGTCACTTTGAAGAACGGCGTTCTGGACCCACAGGGAAAAGCTATTGAAGGCGCATTGACCGCGCTGGATTTTAACGGCGTCAGCCAGGTTCGTCAGGGCAAGGTTTTTGACCTTGCTTTGGAAATGACGAATAAGGCTGAAGCCGAAGAGCAGATCAAGGCGATGTGCGAAAAGCTGCT
>DNPN01000205.1:38963-39293 GCA_003501385.1 Rhizobium sp.
TGCTCGCCAATACGGTGATCGAGAATTACGCGATCTCTATCGCCTGACGCGACTGAATATCTGATCACCCCTGCTTTCAAAGATCAGGGGTGATTTTTCTATAGGATTTTCAAACATTCTCGCGCATGCGAGGATTGGCAGAAACAAAGAGCAAGGTTCGAGCCGTAGCCATGAAATCAGCCGTTGTCCAACTCCCCGGCCTTAACCGCGACCGTGATATGATTGCGGCCTTGACCAAGATTTCCGGCGTCGCGCCCATCACCGTATGGCAGACAGAAACGGAACTGCCGGATGTCGATCTGATTGTCATTCCCGGCGGCTTCTCCTATG
>DNPN01000290.1:0-1091 GCA_003501385.1 Rhizobium sp.
AGACAGAGCCAGAGCATTGCTCAGCGACAAGATCAAGGCGGGGGAGGGACAAATGATGAGCCAGACGAGGCATGTGATCAGCGCCGACGCTATGACGGCAGGCACAAACCAGCCGGTGATGCGATCCACCATGCCCTGAATGGGCAATTTGGCCCCTTGCGCCGTTTGCACCATGCGGATGATCTGCGCCAGAACGGTGTTGGTGCCGACTTTTTCCGCCTTGAAGCGAAAGGCTCCGGTTTTGTTGATGGTTCCGCCAGTGACTTTTGCGCCGGTGGTTTTTTCCACGGGCACCGGCTCGCCGGTGATCATCGATTCATCCACATAAGAATGGCCCTCGACCACACGGCCATCGACCGGGATTTTCTCGCCGGGGCGAATATCCACCACGTCGCCTGGGCGCACTGAGCTGATGTCCACCTCGGTAACGACATCATTGCGGATAACCCGCGCAGTTTTGGGCGAAAGGCGGATCAGCCGCTTGATGGCATCGCTGGTTTTGCCCTTGGCGCGGCTTTCCAATGTGCGTCCTAGCAGAACAAGGGTAACAATCACCGCCGCCGCCTCATAATAGACATTGACCGCATTGGCGGGCATTGCTGATGGGGCAAAGGTGGCAACAACGGAATAGCTCCATGCGGCGATGGCCCCAATGGCCACCAGCGAGTTCATATCTGGTGTCAAGCGGATCAGATTCGGCACGCCCTTTTGGAAAAAGCTGAGGCCTGGGCCAAACAACACTAGCGTTGTCAGCACGAATTGTATCTGCCAGCTGCGTTCCATGCCTACCGACATCATCACCCAATCATGCAGAGCGGGAATCAGGTGAGAACCCATTTCCGTAATAAAAACGGGCAGGGTGAGCAATAGAGAGATGATTGTTAGCCGGATTAATTTTTTCGTTTCCGCCTCGCGCGGATCGGTGCCCGCCTGTTGCGGTGCAGTGTGGCGCAAGGCATAGCCCGCCTTGACAATCGCCGCTTCCAGCGTTGCAGGGTCTGTGCTTGAGGTTCTGGTGACAGTGGCTTGCTCGGTTGCCAGATTGACGCTGGCTGAGGTGACACCTGGCACATTCGCCAGTGCTTTTTCCA
>DNPN01000290.1:1345-9174 GCA_003501385.1 Rhizobium sp.
AGTGCTTTTTCCACCCGCCGGACACAGGAGGCACACGTCATGCCCTCAATATCCAGCGCTGTGGTTTCCAGATGCGGCGTGTAGCCTGCTTTGGTAATGGCGGCTAATACGGCAGCGAGATCACCTTTGGCGTCGAATTCGACACTTGCCTGCTCGGTTGCCAGATTGACCGACGCATGTGATACGCCATCTACCGCCTGAATGGCTTTTTCCACCCGGCGGACGCAGGAGGCACAACTCATGCCGTCAATAGCAATTGTGGTGGGAACGGATAGGGAGAGTGTCATCGGCTTTGTCCTTTTCTCAGGCAGGCCTACCATAGATAGGGCTTCCTACGGTGGTAAGGTCAAGGCTTATTTGAAAGAATTCTTCATGAGCCACGGACGCAGTCAATATCTCCCCTAGATTGAAGCGATAGAGCACGTGGATATGCGTTAGAGTGCGTGATGATAATCTCGCATCTTTCTTGCGCCTTTTCACCTTGCCGGATGCCAAAAGGAGTGCCAAAACAGCCTCCTTGATTTGGGTAGATAAATTGGAGCATTCCTATGCAACAGGCGGAAATCGGATTGATCGGTCTCGGCGTTATGGGGTCAAACCTGGCGCTGAATATTGCCGAGAAGGGCAATCGCATTGCAGTTTTCAACCGCACGCCTGCCCGCACCCACGAATTCCTGGCGGAAGCGGGTGATCTGGCCGGAAACATCATCGGTTGCGATACCATTGAAGAATTTGTGGCGGCCATCCGCCCGCCGCGCCCGATCATCATCATGATCAAGGCAGGCGATGCGGTGGATCAGCAGATGGAACTGCTGAAGCCGCATCTGGCTGCCAATGACATCATGATCGATGCGGGTAATGCCAATTTCCGCGATACGATCCGCCGCTTTGACAACTTGAAAGACTCTGGCCTGACCTTTATCGGCATGGGCGTATCTGGTGGTGAAGAAGGTGCGCGCCATGGCCCTTCTATCATGGTGGGTGGCCTTGAAGAGAGCTGGAAGCGCGTGGAGCCGGTGCTGACGTCAATCTCTGCCAAGTTCAAGGGTGATCCGTGCGTGGCATGGCTTGGTAATGATGGCGCTGGCCATTTCGTCAAGACCATCCACAACGGTATTGAATATGCGGATATGCAGATGATTGCCGAAATCTATGGCATCCTGCGCGATGGCCTTGGCATGTCTGCCAGCGAAATCGGTGATGTATTTGGTCAGTGGAACAAGGGTCGGTTGAACTCCTACCTGATCGAGATTTCCGAGAAGGTGTTGAAGGCCAATGACCCGATCACGGGCAACCCAATGGTGGATATGATTGTCGATGCTGCTGGCCAGAAGGGCACTGGCAAATGGTCGGTGATTGAAGCACAGAACCTCGGCATTGCCGCAACTGGCATTGAAGCGGCTGTGGCTGGCCGCGTGCTGTCATCGCAAAAGAAGGAACGTGTGGCGGCTGAAGCGATTTTTGGCCTGCCAAAGCCTGCTGTTGAAAAGCCACAGGATGGCATGGCCTTCCTGGCCGATCTGGAAAATGCGCTGCTTGCCGCGAAAATCGCAGCCTATGCGCAGGGCTTTGCCGTGATGGCGGGTGCCTCCAAGGAATTTGGCTGGTCCTTGCCGATGCCAACCATTGCCAAAATCTGGCGTGAAGGCTGCATTATCCGCTCGCAGTTCCTCGATGAAATCACCTCTGCCTTCACCAAGGAGCCAGATGTTGCCAACCTGATCATCACCCCTGCCTTTGCGCAGATGGTGAAGGATACCGATGGTGCGCTGCGCCGCGTGGTGTCGTTTGCGGCGCTGTCTGGCCTGCCAATTCCGGCATTGTCCTCGGCCCTGTCCTATTTTGACAGCTACCGCCGTGGTCGTGGCACGGCCAACCTCATTCAGGCGCAGCGCGATTTCTTTGGTGCCCACGGCTTTGATCGTGTGGATGGCAAGGAATATCACCACGGCCCATGGGGCAGTGGCGCTTCGATTTACTGAGTGTTTTAAACATCACAACGGCTCAATCCTCAAAGGATTGGGCCGTTTTTTATGGATGCAGCTATGAACAACTCTTTGACACTTCTGGGTACCAAGGGTGGACCGGCCATCCGCCCGGGCGGACCTAACCCCACCTCCATGCTTCTCACCCTTTCAGGACGCCGGATAGTGATTGACTGCGGGCTCGGCGTGTCCCGTGGCCTTGTTGAGGCTGGTATGTCTTTAAAAGATCTGGATCTGATCTTCATCACCCATTTGCATTCGGACCATGTGCTGGAGATGGGGCCGCTGATTCACACTGCTTGGACCACGGGGCTTTCCAGCAGAGTGACAGTGTATGGACCAACTGGCATCAAACGCCTTTGGGACGGCTTTCTGGCCTCGCTGTCCTACGACATTGACATCCGCATTGCGGATGAAGGCCGCCCTGATCTCAAAACAATGGTGGATGTGATTGAATATGGTCCGGGCCGGGTGTTTGAACTGGATGGGCTGACTGTGGATGCCCTGAGGGTTGATCATCCACCTGTCATCGATTGTTTTGCTTTGCGTGTGCAAGCCGATGGGCGCTGCGTGGTGTTTTCGTCCGATACTGCCTATTTTCCGTCGCTTGCTGATTTTGCCGCAAAAGCCGATATTCTGGTGCATGAGGCCATGTTGCCAGACGGCGTGGAAAGCATCCTTCGCCGCACCGGCAATGGCGCGCGCCTGCGCGAACATTTGCTGGCATCCCATACTCTGGCCGCAGACGCGGGGCGTATTGCCACACAGGCCGGTGTGGGCCGTCTGGTGCTCAATCACCTGATCCCGGCGGATGATCCGGATTTCACCGAAAGCCATTGGCGCAAGGCTCTGGCTCCAACATGGTCTGGTGAATTGATTGTTGGTAAGGATGGACTGTCCATTGCGTTTTAACGGGATGTTCAATCCTTCCACACGGGTTGACTGATGCTTTGCAGCAGGTGGGGTTCAACCCCATCAATGCTGGCAATAACGGCCTTTGCCAGTTCACGGCCCGCAATGCGAAAATCTTCCCTTGCGGTGATGATTTCGGGCCTGATCCAGTTGAGAATAGGCACGGACTCCTTTGAGATGAGATCAAGGTCGTGCCCAAGGCGTTTTCCTGCCGCCTCTATGCCAGCGTGAACGGCAATGGCCGCGCTGCTGGCGGAGCAGACAACGGCATCTGGCGCATCCGGCATCCGCATCAAACCCTCGGTTGCCCTGCGAATGGTTTCCAAAGACGCATCTATATCGGTATTGAAGGCAACTTCAGCGAGGCCATGGGTGCGAAGCCCTGTGCGAAATCCATCCCGCGTGTGGGTATAGTAGGTTAGCTTGCTGGATGGACCTAACAACGCTATGCGCTTGCGTCCGCGCTGTGCCAGCTTTTCCACGGCTTGGTGGGCAAAGGCCTCGTTGTCGAAATCATAATAGGGGTGGATTGCGCCAGATGCTGTCCGTCCGTGGGTGGCAAAGGGCAGGCCGCGTTCCAGCAGCAGATTGACGCGGGGATCATCCGGTTCTGTGCGCGAGATGATGATGCCGTCGGCAGAGCCGGTATCCAGAATATAGCGCACGGCCTGCATGGGATCTTTGCTATGGGAATGCGGCGTGACGACAATGTGGTACGGCGTATTGGACAGAACTTCTGAGATGCCAAACATGATCTGGCTGCTAAAGCCCATGATCTCTTCATCAATGCTCAGCACCAGTGCAATCACATTGGTCTTGCCGGTTCGAAGCCGCACACCGGCACGATTGGGCTGATACCCAAGCTGCCGCGCCACCATGCGTACCCGCTGCTTGGTCTCTGCGCCAATATCCGGTGCATCCTTCAACGCGCGTGACACCGTGGTAATGCCAAGCCCGGTCATGAAGGCTATGGTTTTCAGCGTTGGCCGCTCTTTCATCGATGCGGAGGGGGGTGCCGCGTTCGAGCTTTGTTTCAGATCATCATCCATTGAAATTCCACCTGAAGAAAGCTGTGTTTACACGTGTCTGGCTTGTTTTCGCAAGGGCGCGATTGTGCGTCTGGTTTTGGTAAAAGAGAGATAATCTGAAACGTTACAGTGGAAAAGTCCAGTGCTGAAAACTGCCAAAAAGACAATCAGGGGGAGTGTTGTTTTATGGAGTGCTTATTGTGCGAAAGCGAAGAGTGTCTGGGGAAATCCTTGGAAATTGCGGAAATATATGGTTTTTTGGATGATATTGCGATGCAAACCTATCAATTTTCGTCAATCGGCAGATGTGATTTTCTGTCATTTTTTGAGGGGTAAATAATTCATAAATATTTTTTATCTTCATGGTTGCGTCCCTTGAGGCTTTGACATAGGATTTTTCTGCAACGTTTCAGTTGGGGAGGAGACCTAATGAATATCCGGTGCATTGCGGCTGTTTTGGCTGCTACGGTGGCTATGCCGTTTGGCGTGGCGCACGCGACCGATCTGGAAGTAACCCATTGGTGGACGTCGGGCGGGGAGGCTGCGGCGGTGGCCGAGCTTGCCAAGGCTTTCGATGCCACAGGCAATAAATGGGTGGATGGTGCCATTGCCGGTTCAGGCGGCACAGCGCGCCCGATCATGATCAGCCGTATCACGGGCGGCGATCCGATGGGTGCCACGCAATTCAACCATGGCCGTCAGGCGCAAGAGCTGGTGGAGGCCGGTTTGATGCGCGATCTGACGGATGTGGCCACCAAGGGCCACTGGAAAGACGTGATCAAGCCCGCCAGCCTGCTGGATAGCTGCACCATTGATGGCAAAATCTATTGCGCGCCGGTGAATATCCATTCGTGGCAATGGCTGTGGCTCTCCAACGATGCCTTCAAAAAGGCTGGTGTTGAACTTCCCAAAAACTGGAACGAGTTTGTGGCCGCTGGCCCCGCCTTGAAAAAGGCAGGTATTCAACCTCTCGCGGTTGGTGGTCAGCCATGGCAAGCCACGGGTCTTGTTGACACGCTGATGATTTCTCTGGGTGGCAAAGACCTCTACATGAAGGTCTTCAAGGACAGGGATGCGGCGACCATTTCCGGGCCGGAGGTTGGTAAGATCTTCAAGGCTGTTGATGATGCGCGCAAGCTTGCCGCAGGCACCAATGTGCAGGACTGGAACCAGGCCACCAATATGGTCATTACCGGCAAGGCTGGTGGTCAAGTTATGGGTGACTGGGCGCAGGGCGAATTCCAGCTTGCTGGCAAGGTGGCAGGCAAGGATTACACCTGCTTGCCAGGTCTTGGCTTGAATGAATATCTGACAGCAAATGGTGATGCCTTCTATTTCCCCAAGCTGAAGGATGAAGCAAAATCCAAGGCGCAGGATGCTTTGGCTGCAACGATTGTTGATCCCAAGGTTCAGGTTGCCTTCAACCTGAAGAAGGGTTCTCTCCCTATTCGGGGTGATGTGGATTTGGCGTCCGCCAATGATTGCATGAAGAAGGGCCTTGCCATTTTGGCCAAGGGCAATGTGTTGCAGAGTCCAGATCAGCTTCTCTCTGCCGATACACAAAAGCAGAAAGAAGACCTGTTCTCGCAGTTCTTCGCCAATCCTTCGATGACAGCTGAGGCTGCGCAGAAGCGCTTTGCGGAAATTCTCAAAGCGGCTGACTGAGGCGTTTTTTTAAAAACAGATGATGCCGGAGCAAAATCAAAGCGGGCTTTCCGCCCGCTTTGATGTTCCTGCGCACATATTCAGTTTTATTTTTTGAGGCTGTGAGAAGAGGAGGTTGCTCTGATGATGGCCAAGGGCCAAACCACGCGACCCACCCGGTGGCTGCGCAATCTGAATGCAAAAATTGCATCGATCCCGATGATCCTGATCGCTTTGGTGATCTTCTTCGGTGGCAGCATATGGACGGTCGTTTATTCCTTTACCAATTCCAAGCTTTTGCCCCGGCTGAAATTTGTCGGGCTTGATCAATACGATCGCCTTTGGAGTTCCGCCCGCTGGATTGTGTCGATTGAAAATCTGGCGATCTACGGGGTGCTGTCGCTGATCTTCAGCCTTGTTATCGGCTTTGTGCTGGCGGCTTTGATGGATCAGAAAATCCGGTTTGAAAACGTGTTTCGCACGATTTTTCTCTATCCCTTTGCCCTGTCCTTCATTGTCACAGGTCTGGTGTGGCAGTGGATATTGAACCCGGAATTCGGCATTCAATCGGTTATCCGCTCCATTGGTTTCACCAATTTCAATTTCGATCCGCTCTATAACCAGTCCATCGTGATCTATGGCATTCTGATCGCCGGATTGTGGCAAGGCACTGGTCTGGTGATGTGCCTGATGCTGGCGGGTCTGCGCGGTATTGATGAGGATATCTGGAAGGCATCGCGCGTTGATGGCATTCCGACATGGAAAACCTATCTGCTGATCATCATTCCGATGATGCGCCCGGTGTTTATCACCACGCTGGTCATCATCACCAGCGGTATCGTCAAGGTCTATGATCTTGTGGTGGCGCAAACCAGCGGCGGTCCCGGCATCGCCTCGGAAGTGCCTGCCAAATATGTTTATGACTATATGTTTCAGGCGCAAAATCTGGGGCAGGGCTTTGCCGCCTCCACCATGATGCTGCTCACTGTCGCCATTATTGTCATCCCATGGGCCTATCTGGAATTTGGAGGGCGCAAGCGTGGCTGACCGATCCATTATCAATCTGTCTCATTACAAAAGTCCTGAGAAGCGCCTGAAAGAAGGACCGCAGGGTGCCAAGCCAAAGCGGATGCTTTCTCCGCGCAACATCATGCTCTACGGCATTCTGTTTGTCGCCGCCGCCTACTATCTCCTGCCGCTCTACGTGATGGTGGTAACCTCGCTGAAGGGAATGCCGGAAATCCGCATGGGCAATATCTTTTCGCCGCCCGTGGAAATCACCTTTGAGCCATGGGTGAAGGCGTGGAGCGAGGCCTGCACGGGTCTCAATTGCGATGGCCTGTCACGTGGCTTCTGGAACTCGGTGCGTATCACCGTTCCGTCAACTCTGATCTCCATCCTGATTGCCTCTGTCAGCGGCTATTCGCTGGCCAACTGGCGGTTCAAAGGGGCCAATCTGTTTTTCGCGGTGCTGGTGGTGGGGGCCTTCATTCCCTATCAGGTGATGATCTATCCGATTGTGATTATCCTGCGCGAAGTCGGGATTTATGGCTCGCTGTCCGGTCTGGTGATTGTTCACACCATCTTCGGAATGCCGATCCTGACCCTGCTGTTTCGCAATTATTTCTCCTCGCTGCCGGAGGAATTGTTTAAGGCAGCGCGCGTGGATGGGGCAGGGTTCTGGCAAATCTATTTCCGCATCATGCTGCCCATGTCGCTGCCGATTTTTGTGGTGGCAATGATCTTGCAGGTGACTGGCATCTGGAACGACTTCTTGTTCGGCGTGGTGTTCACCCGGCCTGAATATTACCCGATGACGGTGCAGCTCAACAATATCGTCAACTCGGTGCAGGGCGTGAAGGAATATAACGTCAACATGGCCGCGACGATTTTAACGGGTGCTGTTCCCCTGATTATCTATTTCGTCTCTGGGCGCTTGTTTGTGCGCGGTATCGCCGCTGGCGCTGTGAAGGGGTAAATCATGAATACCAGTGTTTCTATCCGTGACCTTTCCTTGAACTTTGGCGCTGTGACGGTGCTGAAAGACCTCAATCTCGATATTGCCGATGGCGAGTTTCTGGTGCTGCTCGGCTCGTCCGGCTGTGGCAAATCCACGCTGCTCAATTGCATTGCCGGGCTTTTGGATGTGTCGGAAGGCCAGATTTTCATCAAGGACAAAAACGTCACCTGGGAAGAGCCGAAGGACCGGGGCATCGGCATGGTGTTTCAGTCCTATGCGCTCTATCCGCAGATGACGGTG
>DNPN01000290.1:9424-20278 GCA_003501385.1 Rhizobium sp.
CGCTCTATCCGCAGATGACGGTGGAGAAAAACCTATCCTTTGGCCTGCAAGTGGCAAAAATGCCGAAGGAAGAAATCGACAAGCGCGTGGCGCGGGCCTCCGAAATTTTGCAAATCGGACCTTTGTTGAAGCGCAAACCCGCTGAACTTTCCGGTGGTCAGCGCCAACGTGTGGCCATTGGCCGGGCGCTGGTACGTGATGTGGATGTGTTTCTTTTCGATGAGCCGCTGTCCAACCTCGATGCCAAATTGCGCGCCGAGTTGCGTGTCGAGATCAAACGGCTGCACCAACAGCTGAAAAACACCATGATCTACGTGACCCATGATCAGATCGAGGCGCTGACGCTGGCAGATCGCATTGCGATTATGAAAAGTGGGGTCATCCAGCAACTGGATGATCCGATGACCATCTACAATCGGCCCAAAAACCTGTTTGTCGCGGGCTTCATCGGGTCGCCCTCGATGAATTTCTTCAAAGGCCAATTGGTGGAAAAGAACGGTGCCGTGGTGTTTTCCAGTGGCGGCGTGGATTTTAGCCTATCCGGCTATGATGCCGATACGACATTAACACCGGACCGCGAAGTGGTGCTGGGCGTTCGGCCTGAACACATCGCCGTCGATGCGCCTGGCGATACGGCCCACACTGCTACGGTTGATATTGAAGAGCCAATGGGTGCCGACAATCTGTTGTGGCTGAAGCAGGCCGGGCAAAGCCTGTCTGTGCGGATTGCCGGAACGCGGCGATATGCGCCGGGCAGCACCGTTCATCTGTCCTTTGATATGTCAGTGGCATCGTTGTTTGATGCGAAGACAGAGGTGAGGTTGTGAGCGTCATGTCTGAAACCGATCTCGATTTCTCCGGCCCATGGCAGCTTGCCACATCTGCGGGCGAACACTCCTGCACCATCACCATTCCCGGTGATGTGCATAGCGCGCTGCATGCCGCAGAGATCATCCCGGATCCCTATTTCGGGCGCAATGAAGAGCAGGTGCAATGGGTGGCAAAGGCCGATTGGGTGCTGACCCGCAGCTTCACCGTGGATCACCTCGAAGGCGATTGGTATCTGGATATTGATTATCTCGATACCGTGGCCGTGGTGTTTATCAATGACATCCCGGTGCTCTCTGCTGACAATTGTTTTCGCCGTTATAGGCCTGATGTGAGTGCTGCCCTTCAACCGGGTGAAAACATCATTCGTATTGTCATTCACTCCAGCATCAAGGCAGGCGCTGACAGGCAGGAGCGGCAGCCCTTCTACGTTCCTTACTCGACAGGCAATTCCCCAATTCCCAATGGCAATATGCTGCGCAAACCCCAATGCCATTTCGGCTGGGATTGGAACATCGCCATTGCGCCGCTGGGTCTCTATGGCACGGTTGCCATTCGCAAGCTGGACCCGGCGAGGATTGAGCATGTGGAGACGCAGCAACTCCATCATGCCGATGGTCGGGTTGAGCTGACGGTGAGAGCTACGCTCTATGCCAGTGAACCTGCCGTGTTGCCCGTGCATTTCGAATTTGAAGGCGAGCGGGTGCGGCTGGATTGCGGCGTGAATGCCGGGGAAACGGTGATCAGCCATGTGTTCGAGGTTGAGAATCCGCGCCTGTGGTGGCCAGCGGGTAGCGGCGAGCAGGCGCTGTATGCGTTGAGCGTGGATGTGCCGGGCGAGCGCATTGAAAAGCAGATTGGTCTTCGCACCATCGAGCTTTTAACCGATGCCGATGAAGCAGGCAGCCGTTTTGCCTTCCGGGTCAATGGCCGGGAAATCTTCTGCCGGGGTGCCAATTGGATTCCAGCCGATGCGGTTTTCTCCAAATCCTCGCCGGCAAAAACCGAAGACCTGCTGCAATCGGCTGTTGATGCCAACATGAACATGATCCGCGTCTGGGGCGGCGGGTTTTATGAGCCGGATTGGTTCTATGATCTGTGCGACCGGCTGGGGTTGATGGTCTGGCAGGATTTTATGTTTGCCTGCAATCTCTACCCATGCAGCGATGACTTCCTCGATAATGTTGCCAAGGAGGTGGATTATCAGGTGCGGCGTCTCTCAAGCCATCCGTCCATCGCCCTGTGGTGTGGTGATAATGAGCTGGTCGGCGCGCTGACGTGGTTTGAAGAAAGCCGCAACAATCGTGATCGCTATCTGGTGGCCTATGATCGCCTGAACCGGTTGATAGAGCAGGGCGTCAAACGCGCCTTCCCGCAAGGCATCTGGTGGCCATCCAGCCCTGCATCCGGCTATCTTGATTATGGCGATGCATGGCACGCCGATGGCTCTGGCGATATGCATTACTGGTCTGTCTGGCACGAGAACAAGAGCTTTGACAATTACCGCAGCGTCAAGCCGCGCTTTTGTTCCGAATTCGGCTTTCAGTCCTACACATCCTTGCCGGTGATTGAGAGCTTTGCGGAAGCAAAGGACATGAACATCGCATCGCCGGTGATTGAGCTGCACCAGAAAAACGCAGGCGGCAATGAGCGGATTGCGGGCACCATGTTCCGCTATTTCCGCTTTCCCAAGGACTTTGCCAATTTCGTCTACCTCAGCCAGATCCAGCAGGGCCTGGCCATCAAGACGGCAGTTGATTATTGGCGCTCTTTGAAGCCCCATTGCATGGGCACGCTCTATTGGCAGCTCAATGACACTTGGCCCGTGGCCTCGTGGTCCAGCCTCGATTATGGCGGCAATTGGAAGGCCATGCATTATATGGCCAAGCGCTTCTTTCAGCCGGTGGCGGTGGCGGCCATTCCGGCAGAGGGCGCTGTGCAGTTTTCTATGGTCAATGACACGGCAGAAGCAGTGACGATTGATATGACGGTGTTTGCGCTCACACTGGATGGTCAGCGTATTCCTTTGACATCCGTTCGAGGACAGTGCGGCCCGGATAAAGCAGCCATCTTAAGTGAAATTGATACATCAGAAATTTCCGACAATCATCTGATTGTTTGGGATTTTATCGCATCCAATGGCATGATTGGTTCCGGCCATTATCTGCCCACCACTTATAAGGCGTTGGAGCTTTTGCCCTCCGGCTTGACCCACGATGTAACAGCAAAAGCCGATGGCAGTTTTGAGTTGACCATCAGCGCCACTGGCCTCGCCCTGTTTGTGATGGTGGAGAGCACCACGCCGGGACGCTACAGCGACAACGTTTTTGATCTCACTGCTGGCGAAAGCCGCAGCATCATCTTCACTCCATCTGCGCCTCTGCCACCCGGCGAGGTGCCAGTGTTTCGGCTTTACGACCTTTATTCCTGCCAGACGGTGGAGTGACGGTCTTTGCAATGCCTCCCATCTGGGTGGCGTTATTCATGATCTTTGAGGAGGAAGTATCCATGACGAAGCTTGGTTTTCAAATTTACAGCGCACGTAATTTTCAGCCCTACTCCGATGTTTTTAAAAAGCTGGCAGCGGCAGGCTATAGCCATGTTGAAGGCTTTGGCGGCATCTACGGTGATCTCGATACCGCAGGTCTCAAAGCGCTTCGCGCTGATCTGGATGCCAACGGCCTGACCATGCCAACCGGCCATTTTGGCATTGATATGCTGGAAAAAGACACGGGCCGCGCGCTGGAAATTGCTGAAGTGCTTGGAATGACAGCCATCTATTGCCCTTACCTGTTGCCTGATCAGCGCCCAACCGATGCCGCTGGCTGGTTTGCCTTTGGTCAACGGCTGGAAGCCGCGGGCAAGCCGTTTGTCGATGCTGGCCTGACTTTCGGTTGGCACAATCATGATTTTGAGTTTGTCACACTGGCGGATGGATCGACCCCGCAAGAGCAGATTTTTGCAGGCGGCCCAACGCTGAAATGGGAAGCGGACCTCGCCTGGGTGGTGCGTGGTGGGGCGGATCCCCTCGCGTGGATTGAAAGCTACGGCAAGCGGATTACCGCAGTTCACGTCAAGGACATCGCACCCGCTGGTGAAAATACGGATGAGGATGGCTGGGCCGATGTCGGCCATGGCGTGGTGGATTGGAAGGGGCTAATCCCGGCTCTCGCCAAATATAATGTCGCCCATTACGTGGTCGAGCATGACAATCCCAAGGATCTTAATCGGCTGATCACGCGCTCAATCGAATCCTTCAAAAGTTTTTAATTCTATACAGTTAGAAAGGTTTCATCATATGGAACGCGAACTTGGTGTTGGCATCATCGGATGCGGCAATATCTCGACGGCCTATTTTACCTTGGCACCGCTGTTTAAGGGTATCAAGGTTGTCGCTTGTAGCGACATCAACATGAATGCTGCAGAGCTGCGGGCAGAGGAGTTTGGCGTCAAGGCTCAGACGGTGGATGAACTGCTGGCCAATCCCGAGGTGGATGTGGTGGTCAATCTCACCATTCCCGATGCCCATTATCCGGTGTCCAAACGCATTCTGGAAGCGGGCAAGCACGTCTATTCGGAAAAGCCGCTGGTGTTGAGCCTTGAGCAAGGCGAAGACCTGCGCCGGATTGCCAAAGAAAAAGGCCTGTCGGTTGGATGCGCACCAGATACGTTTTTGGGCGGCTCCCACCAGCTGGCCCGCAAATATATCGATGAAGGCGGCGTTGGCCGTATCACATCCGGCACCTGCCATGTGATGAGCCCGGGCATGGAGATGTGGCATCCCAACCCGGATTTCTTCTTCCTGCCCGGTGGCGGGCCAATTCTTGATCTCGGGCCGTATTATATCGCCAACCTGATCAACCTGATTGGTCCGGTGAAACGGGTTGGTGCGCTGACCTCGATGGCCAATGAGACCCGCACCATCACCAGCGAGCCGCGCAATGGCGAGGTGATCCCGGTCAAGACGCCCACCAACATCCACGCGCTGTTGGAGTTCGTGAATGGTGCCACCGTTACCCTGTCTGCCAGCTGGGATGTCTGGTGCAACCGCCATTCCAATATGGAGCTGTACGGCACGGAAGGCTCGTTGTTTGTGCCAGACCCGAATTTTTTTGGTGGTCTGGTGGAAGCCACGGGCCGCAACAAGGAGATTGCACCGCTTGAGGCATGGGATCACCCGTTTGGCATTGACAATCAGGAGAGCGTTCAGGGACCACGCGCCAATTATCGCACCGCTGGCCTTGCCGATATGGCGGCCGCCATTCTTGAAGGCCGTGATGCCCGCTGCTCGCTGGACCGGGTGTTGCATGGGGTGGATGTCATGACGGCCATTCTCAAGTCTGGCGAGACTAGAGAGTTCATCACACTTTCCACGGCATGTACCCAACCCGCCGCACTTGGCATAGAAGAGGCACGGGCTTTGTTAAAGTAACAGCGGCCCTATATGAGGTCATAGGCGATGGGGCGTAAGATACGCCCCATCCGCATGAAGGGCCCAGTACACATAAAGGGAGAGCATGATGAGCTGGCAACCGGCTGAAAACCGCTACGAGCGGATGACCTATAATCGCTGCGGCAAGAGCGGCCTGAAGCTTCCGGCAATCTCGCTGGGTCTCTGGCACAATTTTGGCGATGATACGCCGCACCAACTCAAGCGCGATATGTGCCGTGCGGCTTTTGATCTCGGCATTACCCATTTCGATCTTGCCAATAATTACGGCCCGCTGCCCGGTTCTGCTGAGCTGGCCTTCGGCGAGATTCTCAAAATAGATTTTCATGGCCTTCGGGATGAGCTGCTGATTTCATCCAAGGCGGGCTATCATATGTGGCCGGGTCCATACGGCGAATGGGGCAGCCGCAAATATCTGATCTCGTCGTGTGATCAGAGCCTGAAGCGCATGGGTGTCGATTATGTCGATATTTTCTATTCGCACCGTTTTGATCCCGACACCCCACTGGAAGAAACCTGCGGCGCGCTGGATCATATCGTAAGGTCAGGTCGCGCCCTTTACGTTGGTATTTCATCCTACAACTCGCAGCGCACCCGTGAAGCGGTTGAGATTATGAAAAGCCTTGGCACGCCGCTTCTCATCCACCAGCCAAGCTATTCCATGCTCAATCGCTGGGTGGAAGATGATAAGCTGCTGGATACGCTGGATGATGTCGGCATGGGTTCCATCGTGTTTTCGCCCTTGGCGCAAGGCATGTTGACCACCAAATATCTTCAGGGCATTCCTGAAGGCAGCCGTGCGGCTCAGGCCAAATCCTTGAAGACTGAGTTTATTCGCCCCGAAATCATTGACAACATCCGCAAGCTGAACGGCATTGCCGAAAAGCGCGGCCAAACACTTGCGCAGATGGCCATTGCCTGGGTGCTGCGGGGTGGGCGGGTCACGTCGGCGCTGATTGGTGCCAGTCGGGTTTCACAGATCGAAGATTGCGTGAAAGCGCTCGATAATCTGACATTTACCGAAGCAGAACTGGCGGAGATCAACACTTACGCCAAGGAAGCCGACATCAATCTGTGGGCCAAATCTGCCGAGCGCGATTGATTGAAAACAGGCCATCGCGCAGGGAGATGAGCGCGGTGGCCTTGATTTTCGTTTCTGGGAGGAGAAACAAGCGATGATCATCAATCCCATCCTGCCGGGTTTTAACCCGGACCCGTCGATCTGCCGCGTTGGCGATGATTATTATATCGCCACCTCCACCTTCGAGTGGTATCCCGGCGTGCAAATTCATCATTCGCGTGATCTGGTCAACTGGACGCTGATCCGCCGCCCACTGGAGCGTAAAAGCCAGCTGGATATGCGCGGCAATCCCGATAGCTGCGGCATCTGGGCACCGTGTTTGTCTTTTGCCGATGGGCTGTTCTGGTTGGTCTACACGGATGTGAAGCGCTATGACGGCAGCTTCAAAGACTCCCCCAATTACATCGTCACCTCACCGTCGATTGAGGGTGAATGGTCAGACCCGGTTTACGTCAACTCCTCCGGTTTTGATCCCTCGCTGTTTCATGATGATGATGGCCGCAAATGGTTCGTCAATATGCAGTGGAACTATCGGCCAGAGGCGTCCAATACCATTGGTGACAATCCCGCCTTTGATGGCATCCTTTTGCAGCAATGGGACCCGGCCACGCAAAAGCTGGCCGGGCCGGTTCATAACATTTACCCGGGCACCGAACTTGGTCTTGTGGAAGGCCCGCACCTGTTCAAGCGCAACGGCTGGTATCATCTCACAGTCGCGGAAGGCGGCACTGGTTATGACCATGCCGTGACCATGGCCCGTTCGCGCACTCTTGAAGGGCCGTATGAGACCCATCCAGACAAATATCTGATCACTTCCAAGGACAATCCCAAAGCGGCCCTGCAACGGGCAGGCCATGGCCAATATGTCGAGGCACCAGATGGGCAGGCCTATCACACCCACCTGTGTGGCCGCCCGTTGGCACCCTATAATCGTTGCACTTTGGGCCGCGAAACGGCTTTGCAAAAATGCGTCTGGCAGGATGATTGGCTCTATTTGATTGGTGGCAGCCCGGTTCCCTCTGTTGAGGTGACGCCGCCCGTGCCCACAGAGCGGAAACTTCAGCCCGCCCGGATTGATTATCGGTTCGATCCGTCAAAACTGCCAGCCGATTTCCAATGGCTGCGCACACCGGAACCAGAGCGGATTTTCTCGCTCACCTCCCGTTCGGGATATCTCAGGCTTTATGGCCGCGAAAGCATTGGCGCGTGGTTTGAGCAGGCGCTGGTGGCGAGACGGCAAGAGCATCACAGTTTTCGGGCCGAGACACGCCTCGAATTTGCGCCGCAAACCTATCAGCAAGTGGCGGGGCTGACCCATTATTACAACCGCTTCAAGCTGCATGCACTGGCGCTGACATGGCATGAAACGCTTGGCCGGTCCCTGACGATCCTCTCTTGCCCCGGCGATTACCCCGCCGGAAAGCTGGTGTTTCCCATCGGCTCTGGAGTATCCGTGCCGGATGGCCCGCTGGATCTGGCCATGGAGGTGGCCGATAATGATCTGCATTTCTTCTGGCGACCATCCGACGAAGACGCGTGGCGCGATATTGGCGAGGCGCTGGATGCGGGCGTGATCTCCGATGAAGGCGGGCGCGGAGAGCATGGTTCCTTCACCGGAGCCTTCACCGGAATGTTTGCCTTCGATCTCACCGGGCAGGCCACGCCAGCCGATTTCGCAAGCTTTGCTTACGAGGCCCGTTGAGGGCGGATTTGCTCGAAGGATTCGAGGCGGGGCGGAAGGGCTGGAACATCAAAATGGTCCGGCTTAAGCACCGCTTTGGCCCGCTCCGTCATCATCTCAAACGCTGTTTCGAGGTGGCGGCAAAACCGCTCAGAGTCAAACAGGGGTGAGCGGAACCGCTGCTCGACCAGATGGCGTTTCAGGGAAGCGCGCCTATCAGCATTGTTGATCAAGTCGCTGGCAAGCGCCAGCAACGCATCATTGTCCTTGGCCACCAGCTCTGGCAGACCAATGGCGTTGAGCAAGCTTTCCGACACACGCGCTGCGAAATTGTGCCCTTTTCGAGTGATCACCGGCAGACCTGCCCAGAGCATATCAGATGTGGTGGTGTGGCCGTTACAGGGAAAGGTATCAATGGCAAAATCGGCGGCCTGCACCCGCGCCAGATGCCCGGCATAGGCCTGCTTGGGGGCAAACATGAATTGTGATTGCTTCACCCCAAGCGCCTTGAAATGCGCGGCGGTGGATTGCCGTGCGCCATTGCCATCCACCATCAACCACAAAAGTGCCTTGGGATTGGCTTTCAGCATTTCAGCCCACAGCGCCAGGGTTTCCAGCGAGTTTTTGCGCTGGCTGTTGAAGGCCGCAATAATCACTCGGTCCGCAGGCAGGCCCAGCGCCATTCGACTGGCGGCATCGGGCAGGGGCCGATAGATCGGATCATTGGGCTGATAGCATTCCGGCAGGCGGCAGAATTTCTCATGATAATGGGGCGCAGAGCTTGGCGGCAGCACGAAGCGATCCCCAATGGCGTAATCGCAATCCACCTCAACACAGGTGCCGGGAAAGCCCAGCCATTGCACATGCACAGGGGCCAGCGGCCTGTTCATCAGGTGTGAGCGGGTGCCACGGGTGTGGCCCTTCAGGTCAACCAGAATGTCGATGTTTCTGGCCCGAATGGCTGCACTTGCCGCATCATCATCCATGGCTTCAATGCTGACGATATTGCCCCATTGCTTCCGCCCGCCGAGATCAAAGCCCAAAAGCTTCTCCGGCGTGTAGCAAAACAAAGTGACATCAAACTTTGCTGGATCATGGGCTGTCAGCACGCTGCGAAACAGCCGCATGGTGGCGTGATCATCCCACAGATCGCAGGAGAGATAGCCAATGCGGATTTTCTCACCCCATGCATGCGGTTGCCTCCGGCGCAAAGCCTGCATCTGCGGGGTGATAGGCGGAAAAGGCCCGATTGACGAGGCAAGCCGGTTCAACGCTTCATCTTCAAGCCACATGATATTGCTGTGGGGTGGCTCAAAGGTGAGGCAGGCGGCTTTGCCTTGGGAAAGTTCGCGGATCAGCTCAGGCTCTTCTTCACTCAGAATATCATAAGCGCAATGCTCGCGCGCCAATCGCATCAGCGTAAGGCGGGTGTTATCATTGCCCGGTTCCAATTGCCGCAGTTTGCGCAGAACCGTGAGGGTAAGGGGATTGCGGGTATCACCTATCAGGATTTCGGCGGCGCGTTTCAGATGCAAAACCACATCACTAGCCGCAAGCGTGGTCAAAAGCCGATTGAGCTTTTCGCCCTCTGGCAGTCGATCGGCCATGGTCACGGCAATGAAGGCGGCATGGTCCAGCAGTTGCGATCTGTCCGGTTCCGTCATGCGCGTGGCAGCAAACTCAAATGCCTCGACTGCACTCTCCACGGCTCCCATTTTCAGCAGCACATCGCCCAGCAAATGCGCCGCCTCTGGGCCGGGATGCATCGCAATCATGCCGGAAACAACATCAAGGGCGGCCTGATAATTGCCGTTTTGGTAGAATGTTTGAGCGTCAGACAAAGACTGTGAGGGATTGAGCAAGATTGGTTTTACTCCACGCATTGATGCCGTGGTGTTAGCCTCCCGACCTTGCCCCAACCGGGTGTTTAAGCCGCCCTGACACGCCCCGACTTCCTGCGCTTTGCCTCCATCAATTTCGGGCGGATCAGGCGATAGCCCAAAAGCACGATGACAATGGCTGTGTAAATTGCTGGCTCCAGCGTAAATGCCTTGCGCGACAGCACAAAATGCAACAGGCCCGCTGCAAGGATAATATAGCTGGCCTTATGCAGCGTGTTCCATTTGCTGCCGAGCTTGCGGATTGACCAGCGGTTGGAGGTAATCGCCAACGGGATCAGCAGGATCAGGCCCAGCATGCCCAGCATGATATATGGCCGCTTGAGAATATCGCCAAGAATAGACGAGAAAATCAGGCCGCGATCCAGCGTCAGATAAATGGCAAAATGCGCCAGCACATAATAAAACACCAAAAGCCCCAACGCCCGGCGATAGGCGATGTAGTTGACCTTGAACAGATCGCGCAGCGGCGTGATGACCAGCCCCAGACACAGCAGCCGCAAGGCCCAAAGGCCCAGACGATGCTCGAATTCGCGCACCGGATCAGCTCCAAGATCACCGATAATCCCGAGATAAAAGGCATAGAGGCCGGGCAAAAGGCCGATGACATAGAGCGCCCAAACGGAGAGCGATTTTTGACGGGCGGAGAGAGTGAAGGACGCCATGATCAATAGAACTTCGTCAGGTCCATGCCGGTATAGAGACCCGCCACCTGCTCACCATAGCCGTTGAAGGGCAGGGTGTTGATGCGCGCGCCGCCAAACAGGCCTGCACTCTCGCCAATGCGCCGCTCGGTGGCCTGGCTCCAGCGGGGATGCGACACAGCCGGGTTCACATTGGCCCAGAAGCCGTATTCGCGCCCCTGCACCTGCTCCCACAGTCCTACCGGCCGCTCCGCGACCAAGGCGACGCGCGC
>DNPN01000291.1 GCA_003501385.1 Rhizobium sp.
CCTCCAGCCAGCGCGAGATGGTGCCATTAATGAATTTACCACCTGACGCGCCGTGGCCGGAATAATCAAAGCGGATGGCTCCAGCACCCAGAGATGCTGCCAAGGCATCCATCTCTATCGCCTTGGTGCCGGTCATGTCTGATCGGTAGCCGCCAAGCCAGACAAGGGTGGTAAAATCAGGCTTTGTCGCAGGCCGCACCAGAATGGCTATGTCGCGGGCCGCATCACCCTCGCCCACCGTGATTGTCTTGGCGGAAATAGCCTGTGTCTTATCTGTCATATTGCTCTCCAAATGGTGTCGCGATGGTATAAAACAGATTCTTGTGCACGCGACAGCAGGTGATTTTTTTTAAAATATCTGTTATTGAAGCTTAAGAGGGCTTAAAGCACTGCTCAGCCTTGCCAGCCGGGCTTTTCGAGCCTATCTGAACATCCGAAACCATTTGGGAGAATACGACCATTCGCAGACCGTTCAAAGCCGATGCCCCCGTTAAGGACGGGCCGCGCTCAAACCGTGAAATCCGGGTTCCACGGGTACAGTTGATTAATGAAGAAGGCCAGAACCTTGGGTCCATACCCACAGATGAGGCGCTCCGCATGGCGGAAGAGGCCGGTCTGGATCTGGTGGAAATTTCGCCGAACGCTGAGCCGCCAGTGTGCAAGATCCTTGATCTTGGCAAGCTGAAATACGCCAACCAAAAGAAGGCGGCAGAAGCGCGCAAGAAGCAGAAGATCGTTGAAGTCAAAGAAATCAAGATGCGTCCGAACATCGACACCCACGATTATGAGGTGAAGATGAAGTCGATGAACCGCTTCTTCGAAGAAGGCGACAAGGTCAAGGTCACGTTGAAGTTCCGTGGCCGCGAAATGGCCCACCAGGAGCTCGGCATGAAGCTGCTGATGCAGGTCAAGGAAGATACCGTATCGATTGCCAAGGTTGAGGCCGAGCCCAAGCTTGAAGGTCGCCAGATGATGATGGTGCTGGCACCAAAGTGAGAATTTGATCTGAGCGCCGGATCTCTGGCGCTCAGAGATGGCTTGGGAGCGCAGGCCAGCATGGTATTGCACTGCGACGGTCTTTCGGATGGTTCCGGGTGAAAGTCTTGCCTTTTGCCCGCGTATCCGCTGAATAAGATGGTGCACGAGTGTGATCGCATGCTCTGTGGTGTTCGGTAACAATCCACATTGCAGCCAAAAGGCGGAAACGCTGTTAGACGAAGCCGATTCAAAGTAAACGTTGGTGCAAAACAAACCTTATGGTTAATCTTCCTGCTGGATAGATAATGTGCGGCATTGCTGACAATATGCTGACAAAAACGTCAGTGGCATGTCAGCTCTGTTGAGGCATAGTCACTCTCGACAGGACGGATTACCCCACGTCCCCACAACGTTCCTTCCTGTCATGTTGCCCTAAGCCCCTGGGCGACAATTCAGGCGAATAGCCTACTTGGAAACTCCGCCGCAACTTTTTGTCGCGGCGGAGTTCCTGTTTAATGGGTGCCTGTTTATATAAAGCCTTCAGAAACAATCCAATGCCGTCTGGTTCCATGCATGACGAAAGTTCGAAGTGAAGAGACTGAAGGATGTGATAGCGTGCCAGCTGATAGCGGCATTGTCATCAATATTCCCGGATGTTTGTTTGCGTCGCGCGCTTTCGCATCAATCGTCGCGTTGATGATTGTTTTTCCTCTTCTTTATCCTGTTCATGCGCAGGCCATGGGTCCCGATGAGCGCGGTGGTCCTCCGGGCGGCGGCGGCGGCCCTCCCTCAGGAGGGGGCGGACCGGGTATGGGGGGGGCACCTGGCGGTCCGCCGGGTCAAGTTGGCCTTTCTGGTGGATCGGTGTTTGGTGGCGCGCGCGAGTCTGGAGAACGTCGCGGTTCGCATTTTGGTGGTGAATCTTCGAAGCCGTCACGAGGACGTGAAGGCGGCTTCAGAAGCGGCTGGAACGAAGAGGGCTTTTTTGACGATAGCCTCCCCAATATGGATCACCAAAAGGCGTTAGCGGGGGTAAAAAGCGGTCGGTATCGCTCACTGAAAGAGGTGATTGGCATTGTCGGCATCCCGCCATCATCGCGCATTGTCGGCATGGACCTTCTGAATCAGAATGGTGTGGATGTTTATTCCATTATCGTGCGCGACGCCTCAGGGCATATGGAAAGAATGACGGTGGATGCGGAGACTGGCGCGAGAATCAACTAAATCATGCGCAAGCAAACCGGATCACGTACAATATTATGATTTTGGTTGTATTCGATGTGAACCCGGCCGGATTTGATGAACGCGCCCGCGACGAGATTGATATATTTGGTGTTTGAGGTGAAACGTGCGTATTTTATTGGCTGAGGATGATCGCAGTATCGGTGCGCATGTTGCTGAGGCCCTTCGCTCGGAAGGTTATGACATCTCAATTCATACGGAGGGGCCTGATGTGCTGGAGGCCGGAGAATATGGTGACTACGGTGCCATCATTCTGGACTTGGGGCTTCCCGGGCTTGATGGACTGTCGATTTTGCGTCGCTGGCGCAAAAAGAATATCAATACGCCTGTTCTGGTGTTGACGGCCCGCAGTTCATGGATGGAGCGTGTCGATGGGTTTGATGCAGGCGCAGATGACTACCTCCCTAAGCCATTTCGGACGGAAGAGTTGCTGGCAAGGTTGCGGGCGTTGTTGCGCCGCGCCGGCGCGCGCAACATACAGGCAGTCCGGTCCGGGGGGCGGTTTCAGGTGGATGATGCGGGTCGCTCGGTGACCTTTGACGGTGAGTTGCTCGACGTCAGCCCGCTCGAGTTTCGTTTGATTCATCTGCTTGTAGAAAATAAGGGGCGGGTTTTTTCCGCCTATGAGATTGCTTCTCAGATTCAGGGGCGCGATGATGATGCTTCCAAAAATGCGGTGGAAGCCATGGTGGCGCGAATCCGCAGAAAAACCGACGCAGCGGCGATAGAAACCCGTCGTGGGTTTGGCTATTTTGTGCCGGATGATGGTTGATGTTTAAATCTCTGCGCTTTCGGCTTGCGATTGCTTCTGTGCTGGCCATTGGTTGTGCTCTTTTGCTGCTTTGGATTGCCGTTGGTTTTCTGTTCATCAATTATGTGGGCGAGCAATATCACGCTGAGCTGAGCGCCATCACCGATACAGTCACAGCACGATTGCTGGTGGTTGATGGTGAGTTGCAGATTCCGTCGCCGCCATCCGATCCTCGCTTTGCTTCGCCCAGTGGCGGTCGTTACTGGCAGATCCGGACCCGTGAGGGGCGTGTTTTTCGCTCCCGCTCGCTTTGGGATGTCGAGCTTCCGAAAGATGGTATCGAAATAGACCCATTGTTTGGCTTTGGCCGCGCCGAAGGGCCGGGCGGGGAGATGATTCTGGTTCAGCACAGCACGCTGGAGATCTCCGATCGAGGAGTAAACTATCCTTTTGAGATCTATGTGGGTTTTCCTGCGGCAGAGTTGACTGTGCCTCTGGACGAACACCGAAACCGCTCCCAATTGGTGATGCTGATGGGAGCGTGTTTGCTTTTGCCGGCGGCGCTGTTGCAGGCCTATGTGGTATTGCGGCCCTTCAAGCGGTTGCGCGAGCAGGTGGCAAAGGTGCGCACAGGACAAATACGACTGCTGGATGATGGGGTGCCAGCCGAAGTGACGCCGCTGGTGGAGGAAATTAATCTGCTGCTGTTTGAGCGGGAAAACGCCCTCGAAAAGGCCCGCGCCCGTGCCAGTGATCTGGCGCACGGGCTGAAGACACCGCTGACTGTGCTGGCCCAACTGGTGGAACATTTGCCATCGGCGCATAGAGATGAGGCTTTTGCGCAAATTGACCTGGTGCGCCAGCGAGCGGATCGGCAATTGCAGGCGGCTCGTCTGGGTGTGGAGCAAATGCTGGCAACCGATCTGGGCAGTCTGATTGGCAAGCTGGTCAAAGTGCTGGACCCGGTTGCGCGTTCCCGGGGTGTTGTTTGGCAAGTCGAAGTGCAGCCGGCTCTGACTGCCGAGGTCGATGCGGCTGATCTGGCTGAAGCATTGGGTAATATTCTGGATAATGCCGTAAAATGGGCGTCAACCACCATTCGTGTTCGCGCGATAAGCGCGTTGGAAAGTGTGGTGATGACGGTCGGTGATGATGGTCCGGGCGTGCAAAAGCAGGATCGCCAACAGGTTTTGCGCCGGGGTGAGTATTTTGAAGGCGAGCAGGGCGGCTCTGGCCTTGGTCTGGCAATCTGCGCTGATATTATGGTGGCCTATGGTGGTAGTATCAGTCTGGATGATTGTGATCTGGGCGGCTTGCAGGTGCGGCTTGAATTTCCGCTCGAGGGTGGCCGCCGGGTGCCGCCGCACCCGGTTTGAGGGCAAAAAGACTCTTTTATGCAGTTTCAAACGAATCCCGTTGCACTTTCTTGAGGGCGCGGTTATAAGCCCCCGTCCGAACGGTCCGGCAGGGCATGCCGTGGCCGTTCTTTATGCTTGAAAACAGGCCTCGTCTGCCTGTTTCGATACAAGAAAAATGGAGTAGCAAAATGCCCAAGATGAAGACGAAGTCTGCCGCGAAAAAGCGGTTCAAGGTTACGGGATCTGGCAAGGTATTGGCAGCAGCAGCTGGCAAGCGCCACGGCATGATCAAGCGGTCCAACAAGTTCATCCGCAATGCACGCGGAACGATGGTACTTGCCGAAGCTGACGGCAAGAAGGTCATCAAGAACTACCTGCCAAACGGTCTCTGAGACCCTTTCGCTTTTTGGATCATTTAAGGAGATCATGACATGGCACGCGTAAAACGCGGCGTTACCGCCCACGCTAAGCATAAAAAAGTTCTGAAGGCCGCCAAGGGTTTCTACGGTCGTCGCAAGAACACCATCCGCGCTGCGAAGGCTGCGGTGGATCGTTCCAAGCAGTACGCTTACCGCGACCGTAAGGTCAACAAGCGCAACTTCCGCGCTTTGTGGATTCAGCGTATCAACGCTGCTGTTCGCGAATCTGGCCTGACCTATGGCCGCTTCATCGACGGCCTCAACAAGGCTGGCATTGAAGTTGACCGTAAGGTTCTGTCTGACATGGCTATCCATGAGCCAGCAGCTTTCGGTGCCCTGGTAGAAGCCTCCAAGAAGGCTCTCGTATACCTCAAGGACGCCGGCACAAAGAACGAGTTTGAAACCGCTGTAAAGTAATCAGCGCGTCCCAAACTTGATTGTATTTTGGGAAACCCGCGCTGGGCAAACTGGCGCGGGTTTTTTCATGGTGATTTCATAGGCCAGTGTTAGTGCTGGTGGCCGAACATGGGCAGGAAAGACAACAATGTCCGATCTCGAGAGTTTGAAAACATCCCTTCTGGCCGATATTGCTGCGGCCAGCGACGAGGCGGGCATTGAAGCTGTGCGTCTGTCTGCCATGGGCAAAAAAGGCTCGGTCTCTGAGCTTTTGAAAACGCTGGGCTCGATGACGCCAGAAGAGCGCCAGACTCGCGGTGCCGCGATCAATGCGCTGAAAAACGAGATCACCGAACAGCTGAACGCCAAGAAGACCGAGCTGAAGGACGCTGCCATCAATGCGCGCCTGAAGGCCGAAACGCTGGATGTGTCGCTGCCGGTTCGCTCTTCGCCTGCGGAGCGCGGTCGCATTCATCCGATCAGCCAGATCATTGATGAAATCACCGCCATCTTCGCCGATATGGGCTTTTCTATTGCCGAAGGTCCAGATATCGAAACTGACCACTACAATTTCACGGCGCTGAACTTCCCCGAAGGCCACCCGGCCCGCGAAATGCACGACACGT
>DNPN01000145.1:0-3142 GCA_003501385.1 Rhizobium sp.
TTCTCAACCGGATGACTGAGCTTGGTCGTCCAGAATTCAAGCGCGTTGCATGAGAAACTCAAAGGGTGGGGTATCTCGCTTAAAATTTGATCCGTGCAACAAGGTCCATATGATCCGCGCACCAACGCCCCGACAAACCGGAAAGCTGAACTGCCTGCAAATGTCGCAGCCGAAGTCGTCCATGGCGATGGACTTGAGCAATTGGTACGTTTTGATCCAGCAACTGTCGCAGACGTGGCACCAAAGATGGTTGCCGATTGGAAGCGCACGATTTCCCACTAAAGTCTGGCGCGTTAGGGTCGAAGGGCAGCCACTCTGGCTCCCTTCGACCGCACAGACGGATGGCGAGAACAATGGAACGATATTCACAAAGTGTAGTGCTCGTCACGCCAGGCGTCGCGATCATGATTGCCGCATTCGCGGTTCCGGTGGCAGTCATGCTGTCAATGGGCGTCTATACCGATAACGGTTTGACCGTCAAATACATTCTTGCCTTTCTGACCGATCCATTCCACGTAAGTATCGGTCTGCGGACCATACGACTGGCGCTGATCATCAGCATTGTTTGCATTGTGGTTGGCGTACCCCTTGCCTATGTCATGGCTCGCGGTTCAAACAGCCTGCGAACATTTCTGCTGATCTGTGTCACGCTTCCGCTGATGACAAGTGTCGTTGTCAGAACGTTCGGCTGGATGGTTATCCTTGGTCGCAATGGACTGTTGGCGGACTTTTTATACAGCCTCGGTCTCGTGCGAAGAAATTTCAGTCTGATGCAGACCGAGACAGCGATCGTTATCGGCATGGTCCAGGTGGTTCTGCCCTTCATGGTGCTGACGGTTCTGGGCGTCATGCAGCGGCTCGATCCACGTCTCGAAGAAGCTGCGCGGGTTATGGGATGCTCCTTTATCGGCAGCTTACGGCGGGTGGTTTTGCCGGCTGCCATGCCAGGGATCGTCTCCGGTTTCCTTCTCGTCTTTTCATTATCGGCCAGCTATTTCGTCACCCCGATGCTGCTTGGCGGTGCACGTCTGCCGACCGTTGCCGGCTCGATCTACGAGGCCGCTACCAAAACGCTGGACTGGAACTTCGCCGCTGCCCAATCGATCATCCTGTTAGGCGGGCTTCTGCTGCTGCTTTTCACCTACAACATCACCGCGAGGAAGCTTCATGGTTGATTTGAGCCCACTTTGGCTACGTATCACCACCGCCTGTCTCGTGGCTGTAACCGTTACCTTTCTCATCGCGCCCCTCGTTATCGTCGTTGGCGTGTCGTTCACGGCAGGGGACTATATAAGCTTTCCTCCTCAAGGCGTCAGTTTGCGTTGGTATGCAAAGATTCTTTCCGAACAGGTCTATACGGCTGCCTTTCTGACCAGCCTGTGGATTGCTTGCCTGGTCACCGTGACTGCGACGGTCGTCGGTACGGCAACAGCCATTGCTTTGCATCGCAACGTTCTGCCCGGATCCCGTATCATTTCGGGCTTCCTGTTTGCGCCGATCATTTTGCCCTCCATCATTCTGGGGCTCGGGCTTTTAATTGTCTGGAGCCGCACAATCGGCTCCACATCGGTTCTGACGGTCTTCGTAGGCCATCTGGTCCTCGCCATGCCCTACGTGATCCGCACGACGCTTGCCGTGCTTACGACATCGGATCCGTTTCTTGAGGAAGCGGCGCGCACTATGGGTGCCGGACCGTGGCAGAGCCTCTGGCGGATAACTGTGCCGCAATGCGCGCCAGGTGTCGCCGCTGGTGCATTCTTCGCTTTCAACATTTCCTTCGACGAAGCAGTTGTATCGCTGTTTCTGCGGTCACCGGAAGTTATCACATTGCCAATCCAGGTCTACACACAGCTCGAATTTAGCCCGGACCCGTCGATTGCCGCTGTTTCAGCGCTGATGATTGGGCTCACTGTCGCCCTGATCATCCTGATCGAGCGGGCGGTCGGCCTTCAGAAAATTACGGAGTAACCCATGCGCGCCGTCGAAATTGTCAGCATTCGCAAATCCTATGGCAACACGGAGGTCATCAAGGGCATTGACTTGAGGATCAAGGCCGGTGAATTCGTCAGCCTGCTCGGCCCGAGCGGTTGCGGAAAAACGACGTTGCTGAGAATACTCGCGGGCCTTGAAACCGCCAGTTCCGGCGACATCGTGATCGGGAACAAGAGCTGCACCGACTTGCCGCCTGAGAAGCGCAATATCAGCATGGTGTTCCAGTCCTATGCGCTTATCCCGCATCTTACGGTGCTGGAGAATGTGATTTTTCCTTTGCAGATGCGCAAGATTGGCGATTCCACTGAGCGCCGCGCGAAGGCGTTGGAAGCCCTCAACATGATCGGGCTTGAGCATCTTGCGCAGCGCAAGCCGCGCCAACTGTCTGGTGGACAGCAGCAGCGCGTAGCGCTCGCGCGGGCCATCGTGCCAAATCCAGATGTCCTTCTTCTGGACGAACCTCTTTCAAACCTAGATGCGGCCATGCGCGAGCGGACGCAGGAGGAATTGATCGCCTTGCACCGGCGGACGGGCCTGACCACAATATTCGTCACCCACGACCAGGAGGAGGCGCTCAGCATGTCGGACAAGGTGGTCCTCCTCAACGCCGGGACGATCGAGCAGGTCGGAGAACCCCGTGACCTCTACAATGCGCCGCTCACTCGCTTTTCAGCGCAGTTCATTGGCGCGACAAATGTGGTTGATGCGGTTGTGGAGCGCAATGGCAGCGACTTCGCCGCGATCCTGGAGCGATCCGTTCAGCTTAAAATAGCAGGTCCGGCGCCAGTCTCGGGACCAGCTTCCATTAGTTTTCGCCAGGAAGATGTGCAGCTTTGCCACACGGCCGGTGTGTCAGCGACCGGCTTTACCGGTGTTGTTGAAAACAGGATCTATCTGGGGTCGCGGATACGGTATGTGATCGATACGCCTGATGGCAAACTGCGGTGCCTATCCTCTCCTGATCAGCATTTCGATGTCGGCGAAAGTGTCAGGATCACGATTGCTCCGGAGAAAATCCGGGTTCTATCGCATTGATATACTGTCGTATCGCAGAGTGGTGGCCTTGTTCTGTGTTAGAGTCCGTCAGGTTCAGATTGAACCAGACAGACTCTAAACTCTCTTGTTTTCGTTTGTCTTTTCGGGAAAACCG
>DNPN01000145.1:3417-3544 GCA_003501385.1 Rhizobium sp.
CTTTTCCCTGACAAACTCTAATGTCGTCGCATGCCCGTATGGACGCGGCACCTCTCGAGAGAACAGCCGATGGCGGACGTTGGTGCATCTGTGGACGCCCTTTAGAGCATCGTACCGAAAATCAGAA
>DNPN01000135.1 GCA_003501385.1 Rhizobium sp.
TCATCAGGCTTGAGTTCTTATTTAGCCGCATGTACGTTATCGTTTTATTGAGGACAATAAAACGCGACATGCTTTAGAGTTTGTCAGGGAAAAGTGGAACCCGGTTTTCCCGAAAAGACAAACGAAAACAAGAGAGTTTAGAGTCTGTCTGGTTCAATCTGAACCTGACAGACTCTAGTGCAGGATTTCACCGTGTCTTCGGTAGAGGCAACCTTGGCATTCGACCAGACAATCGAAGGCTGGATGCTGCCAGCCGGTGTGATGCTTCGAACCAACCGGCAACTCGTCCCGACATCGACGATCTTCCTCGACGCAGACCGGGCCACAAGCGTGCGAGGACGCCCCCTCAAGGACGCGCGATTGACTGTCGACAGCAACCACAAACTGATCGGCTTCAGCGATGCCGTTCTGGCGACAGATCTGCGCTTGGGCGGCGTCAGCTATCCCGTAGGAAAGCGGGTCAAATCAAAAGACTGGGGCTTCCGGGATAAAGACACCGACAGTCTGATTTTCAGTCCCGTACGAGGTCAAGCGGCCAAGGTCGACCACCACCCCGATGTTCCTTTCGGGCGGTCCGTCTTACAAACAATGACTGGCAACGTTCAAGCCATCGTGAGCAATCAAGAGGCCGGCATTCTAGACCTTGACGATTTCACTCTGATTCAATGACGTCAAAACTCTGTTATTTTTCAGCCATCGCTTTGTAGGCCTCGCGAATACCCTTGCCGGACAGCGGCAGCGTCACAGGCTTTTGGGTTGCGTCCTTGAAAACGAACGAGGCTGCCGTCGCAGCAAACAACGCTTCGCGCTGGGCATCCGTCAACGGCGCACTGGCAAAACAGGACTGCACGCAACGTTTAAATGTCAATGTTGCGAAATCCTTATCGGCTACCTTCATTAAAACGCCGTCTGGCAGCCAAATACCAGCTGGCAGCTCAACAACGACACGATCGACTTTTTCGCCCTGTGCCCGCCCAATCACGATCTGCGCAATCTTGCCCTGACCATTTCCTCCTGCAATGGCTTGCGCGATTTCGCAGGACTTGGTGGTCTCATCGCCGCGCTTTGCGGTTTCGCAGCGGGTAATCCAGTCGCCATAAATTGCAGTGGTCTGGCTCGGCTCCGCCACACTTTGAGCCTGCGCCAATGATAAAGAATAAAAGCCAACCATTGTGGCAACGACGAGTGTACGGAAAAACATCAAAACTGTCTCTCATTCGAAAATGCGATTGCATAGTATTAGCAAGATTCCTTGCCACAATGACGAGTGCCCCGCAAGTCCATCCTTTGGCTTCCTGGGCATTGTCACAGCGCTATAATATTGATTGCCTTGCATCCAGACTGGCAGCAACCGCGCTGACGGGATGTGTCCACACACCATTTTTAATCTGGCGAAACAGCTTAACACTCGGATACCAAGGACTATCACTGCGCTCACGCAACCAACGCCAGTCGGGCGCGAAAGGCAACAGCACTGACACTGGCCGCCCCATGGCCCCCGCAAGATGCACAATTGACGTGTCCACAGCCACCACACGATCAATCACCGCAAGAATGGCCATGGTATCGGAGAAATCCCGAATCTCTGCTCCCATATTGATCAGCGGCGCGGCACCATAATAATCCGAGATCTGCGCCATGGCCGGCCCCATCTGCAGCGACACCAGGGCCGTATTGTGCAATACGCCCAATGGCGCAAGGTCGCGCAAGGTCATTGATCGGTTAAAATCATTGCCATGGGTTGGCCGCCCCGCCCACACAATACCGATAGATTGGTAACCTTGCGGGATCAACTCCTTCATGCGCCTGCGCCAATGATTGATCTTTTCGGGATCGGGCCTGACATAAGGTATCGGTGCTGGAATCGAGTGCAGATCAGTCTCAAACAGGCGTGGCAGACCCGACAACGGGCAATAGGCATCAAAGGCAGGAACGTGCTCCCAACGATCGAAATACTGCATCGCGCTGTGCTGCTGCATCACAATTGGCTTCATTTCGGAGCTGCAGGCCATGATAATATTCGGGCAAAGCTGCGCGACCTCCGGAATATACCGGCAGAACTGAATGGTATCGCCAAAGCCCTGATCACCAATCAGCATCAAGGTTCCGCCGGACAGGGGTTTGCCATCCCACAACGGCCTATCGGTGGGCGGCAAAAGGCGCGGCGAATTGGGCATATCAAACCGCCATTCATATTCTCGCCACCCTTCCGCGAACTCACCGTTCAGCAGCAAGGCCTCCGCAAGCTCGAAATGCGCCGATGCCATGGAAGGGTCAAGGACAAGAGCCCGCCGTGCATAGGCAATCGCCTCATCAATCTCCATCCGGTCATAATGCACAACACCGAGATTGTAGTTGGTGCCTGCATCATCCGGCGACAGTTCCACAGCGCGTCGCCCGTGGAAAACCGCCTTGTCGAGCATCAACTGAGAACGATAAAGCTCGCACATATTGCGATGAAGAAGCGACTCATCAGGTGCAACCGCCAAGGCTCGCTCCAGGCGCTCGATGGCTTCCAGCGGGCGCTTCCTTTTGTGCGACAAGATTGATGCCTGCAACAGCGCCGGCACGTAATCAGGCTTGGCGTCGATAAGGAATGCAATGATCTGTTCCGCCTCGTCCAGACGCCCCGCCTGTTCATGCGCATTCGCCTCCGCGATCCACTCGTCTACGCTGCGTGTTACGGACGATTGGCCAGTCACAAGAGCCGGGTTTTGGACGAGCTTCAGTTCCGGTGGTCGCGGCTCAATCATCGATAGAATAACCCAGACGGTGGATGATCGGTTTGAGGATGGGAATGACCGGCTTTAGATGCTCCAGATAGTGGCGATAGCGATAGCGTGAGTGATCGTAGAGCTTTTCCGTGACCTGCGCATAGCTCGCAGTCCGCGCATAGCGCTTGTTCTCATGAAATTTCAGGCAACGCTTATCGAATGACATATCGATGAAAGATAAGATGCGCCGAACATGGGTATCCTGATCATCAACGATGTCCTCGTATCGCACCGCGAGGTATTTAAGCGTCATCTCGCGCCGGTAGTGATCAACCAGATCCATCACCAAAAGATAATGCTGGGCTATCGTCTCCAGTGCGTTGGCGCAATAGAAGCCATGCGTCAAATGATTGGAATAGACCGACAGCACAATATCCAGCGGATGGCGCAACACATGGACGAGCGGTGCCTGAGGAAACATCAGGGCAATCAGTCCCATATGCGTCTCATTGAGTGGCATCTTGTCGGTGAAGCGCGTGGCACCGGGCTCAACAATACCCAATTGTTTCACACGCTGCAGGTAGTGATCTTTCAGATTATCAAGACCTTCACATTGATCCCCCATCCACAGGTCCGCCAGCGCTTCCGGGTAGCTCAACGGGCTGTTGAGCATGCGCGGCATCAGGTTGGTAATGTCATGAACGAATGTCAGCTCATCGCCTGCGGAGATTTTCGGATGGGCCGATAGGGTCTGCTCCACCATTGTCGTTCCAGATCGCGGAAATCCAAGAATAAAAATCGGACGAGGCCCACTCTCGATGGGTTTTGCCCGCGGTACGATACGCAAACGGTTGGCGGTGAAATAGGCTTTCAAGCGCTGGGCAAGCTGTCCGGCATGCTCCGCCATATACACCGTGCCGCTCATCTCGATATTTTTGCGTTTGCCCTCTATGAAGGCGGCAAAGGCTTCGTCATAGCGGCCTATTTTGTCGAGCAGCCGGCCCTTTTCCAGAAGCTCGTTGGTGCCCAGTCCCATGCCCTGGTTGCGTTGCTCCAGTTGATCCAGGATTGCCAATGCGGTGTCGTAATCCTTGGTGCGGCCACGAATGACGGCGCGGTGCAGCACAATGCTGGGATGGCCCGGGAAAAGCGCTTCGGCCTGATCCAGAATGGCATCGGCCCGTGAGAAGTCCCGGTCCGTTTCTTCCATCCGCGCCCAGCCCAACAGGGTCTGTAAAACGTCCGGTGCCAGCTTCACGGATTCATCATAAAGTGTGCGGGCCTCCGCCATCTTGCCCTGATTTTTCAGGTTCCACGCGAGGTTGGCAAGCAGGATGGGCTGCCGGTGGCCCAGCAGCTCCAGCGCCCGACGATAATGAAACTCACCGATCTGCGGACGGTTCGTCTCCGTCATGATCATGCCCATCAGATTGTGGGACTGTGCATCCGTTGGCGCAATACGGACTGCATTTCGGGCGTGGACTTCCGCTTCGAAGTGATCGCCCTTGCCAAACAGCAGCAAAGCAAGTTCCTGCGTCACCCACACATTGTTCGGATCAATGGCGGCAAGTCTGCGCACCAGCGCTTCTGCGGCCGGGAAGATCCCTTCCGCTTTCCGAATCTGGTAAAGGACCGCCAGCGCTCCGCCCTGTCCCGGTGCCAACTCGAGAACTTCGAGACACAGCCGTTCGGCTTGTGCAAATTCACTCCGCCCGTGACAGGCAATGGCCTGATCCACCAAGGGCAGGAGATGGCGGCTTGCTGCCGCAGGCCCAAGAGTTCTGAGGTCCAGCTCACAGCAACGGATTGGTCTAAGCCTGCTACCACAGGCGCAGAAACTGGGAGAAAGTCCGTTCATGCACGCATGCCCTAATCATTTTATCGTCACATGCGGCAGAATTCATACAGCGCGCGCATGATCACAACACTCTACATTTCTTGCAATTAAAAGGGGCATAAACTCTCAAACACGCCCATTGCAGCCATATCTTGGACTTCGAATGAAGTAAAGGCGTCAAGGGGGCTTCCCTTAAACAGTGATTGTTGAAACAAGATTGAACACCCTATGCGACATTGAGTTAGCCAAGAAACACTCAGCAGTGTTCGCCTGCGCGTATTCCATGTTGCAACACTTCCTTCATAGGCAAAGGCGCGTTTGCTGCGTATAACACCGAAAGGCTTAATCCCTGCGAAATTCCGCTTGAGGCCGACAAGGCAATGAAAGATGGCAGTTTGCCTGTATGCGCCTTATCGTGTTGTGACTTTAAAATCACAGCCCTCACGACACGGTCGATAGTAAGAACTTGTAACATAAAACGCATGCCCAAGTTCATTAAAGGGGTTGAATTCAGAGATGAGATCAAGCAAACCAAGCACGCCGCCTCAGAACGCACCTGCCGAGTTTCGGGCATAGATCCCGTCAATTCGGATGGAGTTCAAATGATTTTGAGCGTCGATACGCTGAAAGGCTGAAATTGCATGTTGGGAAAATTACTTTCCAAAACCAATAAGTACCTTGTCGGTCGGCTGCTGGCCGAAAACTTGCGAAGCCAGGCTCCCTGGTACGGCATTGCCATTTGCGCAATGCTCGTCGTGGCTGCCATGACATCCGCCAGTGCCTGGATCATGAGGGACATTGTCAATGAATCCGTGGTCTCAAAGGATATCGACAGGGTTTTCCAGGTGGCAATCCTGGTGGCTGTAATCTTTGCGGTGAAAGGTGTTGCTTCTTATATTCAAGACGTTTTCCTCAGCAAAGCAGGCAATAACATCATTGCAAAAACGCAGAAGAAACTGTTTGCCCGTATGCTGAAACAGGGGGTGGCCTTCTATTCCGAATATTCATCGTCGGAATTGTTGATGCGTATCACCTCAAACGCGCAGGCTGCTCGACAGGTTATTGATGTCGTTGTGACCTCGTTTGTGAGGGATCTCTTTTCATTAATAGGCCTTGTGGTTGTTATGGTGGTTCAGCAGCCAATCCTCTCGCTGGTTTCCGTCATTGTTGGACCGATCGCGATTCTCGGCGTGCGGAATCTGACAAAAAAAGTTCGAAAGATCATGGAGCAGGAGTTGGCTTCTCTGGGCATGATCATTCAAAACGTTCAGGAAACAGCCACCGGCATCCGCGTTATCAAGGCTTTCCATCTCGAAGACTACATGAATCGGCGGATGGAAAAATACGTCAGTGAGGTCGAGCAACGCTCAAACTCCATGGCCAAGCTTGAAGCTGCGTCCAGCCCGATCATGGAGACCTTGTCGGGTTTCGCTATTGCAGGCGTGGTTGCGCTGAGTGGCATCTGGGTTTTGCAAGAGGGCAACACTCCTGGTGAGTTGATGTCGTTTGTAACGGCACTGCTTCTTGCCTACGAACCCGCCAAGCGGTTGGCGAGAATGCGCGTCAGCCTCGAAGGCGGGCTGATCGGTGTTCGGATGATGTATGAACTGGCGGACAGGCCTATCGACCTTGAGGAAAAGGAAAACGCCATTCCGATGGTTTCAGGTCCTGGCGAAATCCGGTTCAACAAGGTGAACTTCTCCTACAAACAGAACCAGCAGCTGTTTCATGATCTGGATCTGTCCTTTCCCGCCGGGAAAACAACGGCTCTGGTTGGCCCATCGGGTGGTGGCAAGTCGTCCATCATCAATCTGGTCATGCGCCTCTACGATCCGGATTCAGGATCGGTCACTGTCGATGGTCAGGATCTGAAAGATGTGAGCTTCAAGTCGCTGCGCTCACGCATGGCTTTTGTTGGACAAGATACATTTTTGTTTACAGGGTCGGTGAAGCATAACATTGGCCTTGGGCGCGAAGGTGCCTCTGACGAGGACATCATCGAGGCGGCTAAAGCAGCCAACGCCCATGATTTCATTATGCGCATGCCGCGCGGCTATGACAGCGACGTTGGCGAAAACGGTGGGAACCTTTCTGGTGGACAGAAACAGCGATTGGCCATTGCTCGCGCCATGCTGCGCAACGCAGAGATCTTGATTTTGGATGAAGCCACAAGCGCGCTGGATTCAGAGTCTGAATATCTCATTCGCGAAGCTCTGGTACGGTTGAGCCAAGGACGCACGACAATCATGATCGCCCACCGGCTTTCAACTGTGACAGCAGCTGATAATATCGTGGTGATGGAAGGTGGCAAGGTCGCGGAACAAGGCAAGCCTTCTGTTCTCCTATCCCACGATGGACCCTATCGCAGGCTTTATGAACTTCAGCTTTTGCCGACAGCTGAACAAGCAATGCTACTGTGAACAAAAACGAACCAAAGTAGCGCGCTGCAGTGACGATGGATCGCAACGCGACTATCAACCTCGGTAGTTTTTTTGAGCAAAGTGTGCGAGCCAATGCTCGCTCATTTCATTTGGGTGCCAATGATGACCGACGTTTACTTTGATCTCTCTGAACTGTTTCTCAATTCAGGTGTGAGATTCAAATATTATGGTATATCGCGTACCGTGATGGAGGTTGCCTATGAAATGGTCACCCTCCACAAAAACATCAGATTCGTGGTTTACTCACCGCTCCATCGTCGGTTTTTTGAGGTTTTTCCACGCATTGGCGCAGACTCCCCCACAGGTGTTCTGGACCACAATCTACCCTTGAGCGCAACGCCCGTGCGGTTAAGGCAGAACACGGATCAGAAGTCGCTTTTGGTTCGACTTTTCTACAAGATTGCGGGACTTATCGTCGATTTCAGAAACCAGAGGCGGTGGAATTCCATTCCGGAAGGTTCGTTCAAAGACGTTGACCTCAATAGTAAGCTATTGATTTCTCTTGGCAGACCCAAGATTATGTCAGACTATCTTCTTGCTTTGCAAAAAAGTGGCGTAAAGCCGGTCTTCGTTCCGTTGCTCCATGATTTGATCCCTTTGCACGATTTCAAAAATCGGGGGCAATTCTCGTTTCCGGCCAATTTCCTTCACGACAACAAGGTCATCATCGAGGCTGCAAGCCTGATTCTTGCAAATTCCTCTTTTACAAAAGGTGAGATTGTCGCGTTTTCACAACGAGGTATCCTGCCTCCTGTGCCGGAAGTCGTTGCTATACCGTTGTGCCATCAAATGCGCAACAATGGCGAGACGATCAGCAAATCGGCACCCGTCGACCGATATCTCCTGTGTGTTGGTAGCTATAATGGCCGCAAAAATCTAGAATGCGTCGTTGAGGCTATGTTGCAATTGCAGACCCGAGGCGCTGATGTGCCAGCGTTGGTGTTAGCAGGCGCGCGTCGCAAGAAAGTCGACAAATTTCTGGCCGATAGCCGGTTCGCTAACCTTCAGCAAAAAATACATTTCGTATACGATCCAAATCAAGCAGAATTAGAGAAGCTCTATCGAGATGCTTACGCCTTGGTGCTACCCAGCAAGATGGAAGGCTGGGGGCTTCCGGTGAGTGAAGCATTGTGGTGTGGAACTCCGGCCTTGGCTGCAGACGTCCCGGCATTGCGGGAAGCAGGCGGCGAACTCGCGAAATATTTTGATCCGGAACAACCCTCCAGTCTCACAGATCTTATTGAGCATCTGATGTCACACCCGTCAGAATATAAGGCGCTTAAAGCCGACATCATTGCCGGCCACAACCAACTGCGAACATGGAAAGATGTAGCTTCCGATATTGTTCACGCAATTGATGTAAATTTCGCTTTTGTGAAAGAACGCCATGAAAGTGCTTGATTTCCATGATGGATTAAGCAAATCAGATATACATCCGAAATCATAGTTGACAGTTTTCTGGTATAACCGGTCACTAAATTGGGTTAGCTTTTATAAATGCTAGAGTTTTCAAAATTCTCTGAGGTTCGTGTCCTTTGCATCGGTGATGTTATGTTGGACCGTTTCGTATCTGGGCATGTCAAGCGGATATCGCCGGAAGGGCCTGTTCCAGTGATGTCAGTGACCTCAGAAACGCTCTGCCCTGGCGGTGCAGCCAATGTTGCCAGAAATATTGTGGCACTCGGTGCCAATTGCACTTTGGTCGGCATGACCGGCGAAGATAGCAATGGTGACACATTGACACTGCAACTGACTGCAAATGTTGGAATTTCGACCGAATTCGTGACGTTGCAAAACCGTCCGACGACCACGAAAACCCGTTTCATTGGCCACAATCAGCAAATGCTCCGGGTAGATCACGAGGATTCTACTCCCATTTCTCCAGAGGAAGAAGATCGACTTCTGGAGAGAACTGTTCGTCTTATTCCAACACACCAGGTCATTATTCTGTCTGATTATGCCAAAGGAATGCTGTCCGAGCGCGTCGTCCGCGAAATCATTCAGGAAAGCAAGCGGCAGAATAAGCCTGTGATTGTCGATCCGAAGACGTCAGATTTCTCTCGATATGCAGGTGCAGCAATCGTCACGCCAAATCAGAAAGAGACGCAGGAAGTTGTCGGCATTTGGCCCGAAACGGACGAAGACGCAGAAAAAGCTGGCCATGCGATTTTGGGTCGGTTTGATATCGAATCCGTACTGATCACACGTGCAGAGCGGGGTATGACCTTCATGGGTCGCGATATATCACCGTTTCATATCAAGGCAGAAACCCGTGAAGTGTTTGATGTGGTTGGTGCCGGCGACACCGTTACTGCCACACTCGCCGTCGTGCTTGGCTCTGGCGCATCCAAAAATGAGGCTTCGAGAATTGCAAATACCGCCGCCGGGATTGTTGTCGGAAAAAAGGGAACAGCAACCGTTTCTGCCGGCGAATTACACGATGCTTTGACGCATAGCGCCACATCCGGAACTGTTGCGCCTGCAGCGAAAATTTACAGTTGGAACGAAATCAACGCGCTGTCGGCGGATTGGCGCGATGATGGGATGAAAGTCGGATTTACAAACGGCTGTTTTGACATCTTGCACGTAGGGCATATCAGGCTCTTGCAGTTCGCGCGCGAGCACTGTGATCGTCTGGTCGTTGGCGTGAACAGCGATCCATCAATAAAGCGTCTCAAGGGACCAACAAGACCTATTAATTCTGAAGTAGATCGCGCTGAATTGTTGGGCGCGCTATCGTTTGTCGATGCGGTCGTCATTTTTGATCAGGATACGCCTTTCGACCTCATCAAAACCATTTCTCCAAGTGTATTGGTGAAGGGAGCGGATTATACGATTGATAAGATTGTGGGAGCAGATCTTGTATTGCAAAGCGGCGGAGAAGTCCTGACCTTTGAGATCGTTCCGGGTAAAAGTACAACTGCGACTATCAATCGCAGCCAGGTGAGGTAAATGAATGTATATTGTCACGGGCGGGGCGGGTTTTATTGGCTCGAACATTGTTGCAGACCTTGAAGCCCATGACATGGGCCCCGTGGTGGTTGTCGATTGGTTTGGCTCGGGCGACAAGTGGCGCAATTTGGCCAAGCGCAAGATTGCGGCCTATGTCCGTCCAGACATGCTGGCGCAATTCCTTGCAGATTTGAAGACGCCAGTAAAAAGCGTGATCCACATGGGTGCCATTTCGGCCACCACTGAGGCCGACGTGGATAAATTGGTGGAACTCAACATCAATTATTCAGTGATGCTGTGGGATTGGTGTGCAGAAAACGGTGTACCTTTTCTCTACGCGTCTTCAGCGGCAACCTATGGCGGAATTGAATCGGGCTTTGATGATGATGAGGGTGCCGAAGCACGTGCATCGCTGCGCCCTTTGAACGCCTACGGCTGGAGCAAAAAGACCACCGACGATATTTTCATAGAGCGTGTCGCGCGCGGCGAGAAAGCTCCACCGCAATGGGTTGGTTTCAAGTTTTTTAATGTCTATGGGCCAAACGAGTATCACAAGGACGACATGCGCAGTGTGGCCTGTAAGCTGTATCAGGCAATCCAGACGACGGATCAGGTGAAGCTGTTTAAATCTTATCGCCCAGACATAGCCGATGGCCAACAGCGACGGGACTTCGTATACGTTAAAGATTGCACATCCGTGATGCTGTGGTTTCTCGCCAACCCGCAATATAGCGGCATCTTCAACTGCGGCTCAGGCAAGGCACGGTCTTTCGCAGATATTGTCCATGTGATGGCTGATATTACGGGCAAAAAACTAAACATTGAATTCATCGACATGCCCGAGGCAATTCGGGGGAAGTATCAGTATTTTACCGAAGCCAACATGTCGAAAGTCTCGTCGCTGGGCTTTAACGGGCCACAATCCTCCCTCGAACAAGGATTGAGTGACTATGTTGAAGGCTATCTGAGCCTCTCAGACTACTATCGATAAACGCAACACAACACATCCTTCGAGGAGCTACGGTATTTATGACTCAATCAGCATTCTGCATGGCTCAGAGCGAATATTTGAAGCTGAAAGAATGGCTGTTCGATTCGGCCTTGCCGATGTGGAATACGATCGGTCGCGACAATGAGAACGGCGGTTTTTTCGAAAAGATCACCGAGACCATGGACAGCATAGAGTTGCCACGCAGGACCCGTGTTGTCTCTCGGCAGATATACAGTTTCGCCGCCGCCCAGGAGATGGGCTGGCATGGCGATGGCACAAGTGCAGTGCAACACGCCTTGGACTTCTTGAAACAGCAGTGCTTCAACCCTGACAACACCGTCACGACGACGTTTGATATCGTCAACGGAGATCGGAAAACAGAGTTCAATCTGTATGACCATGCCTTTGCACTCTTCGGCCTGTGCTCTGCGGCGAAAATTCTCCCGCTTCAGAAAAATGAAATAGAGAGAAAGGCACTCGCGTGTCTTGATGCTATGGTCGAGAACTGGAAGCATCCCATTGCTGGTTTCGAGGAAGCGGTCCCTTCCATTGTGCCGCTTCGCTCGAATCCTCATATGCATCTCATGGAAGCATTTCTAGCGTGGACAGAACAGTCGGCACCTGAACACCAGCACCGTTGGCTTGCCCACGCCAACGAGATTGGCGAGCTGTGCCTTTCCAAATTCGTATCCCCTGAAACCGGTGCGGTGCGAGAATACTATCTGCATGATTGGAGCGTGAAGTTCGACGAACAGGCTTCACCCGTGGAAACCGGACAACCGCTTGAGTGGGCTTGGCTCGTCGGTCGTGCGGCACTCT
>DNPN01000042.1:0-302 GCA_003501385.1 Rhizobium sp.
CCGGCATGGGCCCCAAGGCGGGCGGTAAACCCACCAACGCCTATCTCGAACCCCGCTTCGTCCCCGTGGCAGGCTGCCCCGCCCGCCTCCGGCGCAGCCCCTAGCGTCTGCGCCGGAACCAGGGCAACAGCCGCTGCCCGGCCGCCAGATATACAATGACACGCCAGGTGAGCGCACCAAACACCGCCATTCCCACAATCAGCAAGGTGTAGGAGACACGCCAATCCAGACCGGCCGTCCAGGTGCTGAATTCGGACATTCCACCGATGCTGGCCAACAGATTCAGCGGCAGGAAGATCACG
>DNPN01000042.1:563-4977 GCA_003501385.1 Rhizobium sp.
ACGCTGATCAGGGTCAGATTCTTCAACAGCGTGTTGACGTTATTGTTGATGATGGCACCCCGCGCATCCATCAGGCCGGACAACACACTGCTATAGATCCCGGCCTGGCGTGCGCACTGCTGCATATCCAACGCAATGTCATGGAGCGAATCAACCTGGTCGGCGTTCAGGTCAAGGCGGTGCGAAACACTGCGCAGCTTGCCCAACACCGCCGCATTCGCCTCAATGCCGTCAATGTAATAGATCAGACTCTCTGAGAGCGCCAGCATCTGCAGGTAATAGCGGTTCTCCATCGAAACGCTGATCTTGCTGCCCAGCTCCGCATTGATCTGCTTGATCACCTTCAAGTGCCCCAGATAATGGTGCACCGTATGCAAAAGCTGCTTGAGCAGAAAGTCATTCAGGTTATGTACACCGCGAAACTCACGCTCGCCAAAATCCAGTTGATCGTCCGCCGTGACCAACACCACCAGACCGGGCCGGATGAACATCCCCACGGAAGACACATCAAAGCGCAACTGGTGCCCCACCGAAACGTTCTTCGGCTGTTTCCAGATCAGGTTGGCGGAACCGACTTCACCACCAAACTCAAGGCGCGGAATCTCTTCCGGGTCCAACGTCGCGTCCAACTCATGATCGTCGAGCATCAACTGGCTGCGCAGTTCCTCGCGCTCGGCTGGCGTCGGCGCCGAATAGACGCGGATCGGCGCCATGGCGTCCTCCACACAAAGGACTTCCCCACCACGAAAATCGTAAGTTAATTTCAATCGCCTCTCCAGCCACCCACGCCCCCGGGGCAACACCCCACGGGAGAAACAGCGCAAACGAAGGCAATTTACCATTGACACGCCCTCATCCGGCAGAAAATTATCGGGAACCGAGCGTGGCATCGAAACCCACGCCTCCGCAGCCCCCTAAATAAGCTCCTTTTCCCACGCCCCATCCCGGCCACGCCACGTAGCAGCGCCTTCCGACAGCGCGGCTGGCGGGCCTCCCGAGCCGGGATCAGATTGTTGCAATGTCAACTATGTTCGCGTCAATCCTGTCACGCCGCGATGGGTTAGACGTATTGCGGACAGATGCCCCACCCTACAGCAAGAGGATCCATCCAAAGGCTTTGGCAAGGCTAGGCGTCTCACAAAAAACCGATTATCATTACGCATAACGCATTACCTTGCATATTCCATGCGCACGGCTCCCGGATGAGGGTGGCAATTGCCAGCGTGCGCCGTACCAACCATCAGGAAGCCCTATGCCAATCTTTACGCTTGGAGTGACCGTCATTCTCGCCAGACTGTTCCCATACCCGGCACTATGGATAGCTGGAAGATATGGTTCGTTCTTCACCCATCTATCGTTCGTATGGTTCCCGGTTGTAATCCTGCTGGCAACCTATCTTCCCCCCGCCATTGTCGCCATCATCTTCGTGCGCAAGGCCAAGCTGCGAAATCGCCTGCCACATAAAATTCCCGGCCAGACCCCGATTCTTATCGGGCTCATCCTGATTGTCCTGTATATGGTGCCACGTTTTTATGCGTCGACGATTCCCGGCGGGGGGGCTGCCTACGTTGTCTCAATATATGGCCCACTCTTCATCATCCCTGCAAATATCCTGATCATCATGGGGGTGACCAAAACCTTGCTCGCCACCTTGCCGCGGCTACCGATTCATTCAGCGCGGACAGCAGCAGGATACGTTCCAAAGCAAGGATAGACCATGCACACCAGCAAAGACATTGCCTATCAGAAAGCGTTGGACAATTACGACGCATCGTTCATGAACAACACAAAATGGCTTCGACTATTTTGTACTGTCATTAACGCTGGCATCCCGATTAAACAGGCAAGCTGGAAATTGATCGACCTACCGCGCGCAATGCTGATGCCCTTCCCTGATTTTCATGAGTTGTTGCCCACCCGATTTTCGGATGGCCGCTTTCAGCCATTCGAATACAAATGGATTGAGTCGATATTCGTCCCACACCGGTATCGACCCATTGCGAATGTCGGCTATGAAAAAATCCAGGATACTACGGCACTCTGGGTGGCACTGACATCCGCTCAAGAACAATTCCCCGTTGAACAATCCGACACGGGCATAACCATTCGTGGATATCATAGGAAGTCTTTCGGCTGAGCATTCGTTGATCGGCGCAGCACAGTAGGTTGGGACGAGCCGAAGGCGCCTCCCGACGCATTTTGTATCGCGCACCCCGGACAACGCCGCATGAATACCTCAGGCATATCGGAAACACGCGGAATTCAGGTCTATCCGAACGGTGGGCCAAAGATGGTTCTTCAGAATTCCGCAAGGCTTATAAACGAAGGATTCCGCAGAAATTGGCATCCTTAAGTCAGACGGGTATGGTTTGGGATTGCTGACACCATAAAAATCGCCGCGTCCTTCAAGCTAAGCGCAATGACGCCCAACAAACCAATCCGGTTGTAGGGGCCGTTCAGCGAAGCGGGCGCACCGGATGGGTTTGTTTTGTATAATGTGGGGTGAAAATCCGGAGCAATGCCCTGCGGTTATTGCACTTCAAACTTTAAACCGCCAAGCCTCGGCGCGTTACCATCATCATCCTGGCGCCAGTTGATTGCAAAACACAACAACAAAAGGAATATCAATGAAGCTGGCTGCAGCGCAAGCACTGTTTGTCATCATGTTGATGATTGGAATGAACTCTGCACGGGCAGGTTTTGACGAAGGGGTGGATGCATACACCAAGAATGACGTCCAGGCAGCCATTGCAGAATGGCTACCTATGGCCAAAGCCGGGGATGTAAAAGCGCAATGCCTGATTGGCGCAATGCATGCCATTGGCTTGGGCGTAGCGCAGGACTACAATGAAGCCGTCCGCTTGTATCGGCTTGCAGCCGAGCAAGGGAATACATATGCGCAAAACAACCTCGGCGAGATGTATCAAAACGGCACGGGGCTCACTCAAGACATCGTTGTTGCCTATGCGCTATACACCTTATCCTCAACAAACAATCCATCTGACAGTAACAAAGCGATCAGTAATCGCAATTCGCTGGCCGAGAAGATGGATGCCAAGAAAATTGAGGCGGCAGAAGCTTTGTCACGCACCTTGTCTAATGGCAACATCGTTCAAACGATTGAACACTTTTTGAAATCAAAAGATTAACGCTTAAGGCAACGCGAAAGCCGGGTCATTTATAGGTTGCTGAGCGCAAGCAGACCGCGCCAGCCCCCTCCCTCTTGACCTATCACAAGCCTGCCAAGATCCGGCCTGGTCTGCATGCGCGCCACAAAGGGATTCGTGCCCTCCTTATCGCCTCGCAAGGCGTTTTTTCCAGCCAATGGGCTTCCAGCCTGCAGGTTTGCGCCAGCCCCTGATCCACGCGGCCATGTCTGCGGCGGGCATCGGGCGCGCAATGCCAAAGCCTTGCGCATAGTCACAGCCGCAGGCAATCAGCGGCAGCGCATGCTCCAGGGTCTCGACCCCTTCGGCAACCACCTTTCTGCCGATGCTGTGCGCCATGCTGACAGTGCTCTGCACCAGGGCCAGATCATCGGGTGAGCTGAGAATGCCCCGGATGAAGGATTGGTCGATCTTCACCACCTTCACCGGCAGACGGCTGAAATAGCTCAGCGATGAGTACCCTATGCCAAAATCATCGAGCGCAAAACTCACCCCCTGGTCGGTGCACGCCTTGATGCGTTTGGAGACTTCGGACAGGTCTTCCAGAAGGGTGGTTTCCAGCACTTCGAAATTCAGATTTTCTGGCGCCACATCAGGAAATTTCTGCAGGATTTTTGCAAGTCGTTCGGCAAAGTTGCTTTGCTGCAAATGATGCGGGAACAGGTTAACCCAGACCGGCAGGTTGATCCCCAGCTTTTGCCATTCCCTTGTCTGGCGCAGGGCTTCGCGCATGATCCATTCGCCCAGCGGCAGAGTCAGTTCGGTATCCTCAATAGTGGGCAAAAAGCGGGACGGAGGCAGCAGCCCCTCTTGCGGGTGTTGCCAGCGGATCAGTGCTTCCACGCCAACGACCTTGCCCGACGGTAGCTCCACCTTGGGCTGGTAATGCATGACAAATTCATTATACTCAAAGGCCTGCACCAGGCGTTCGTAATGGCTTCGCCGTTCGAGGATCTTGCGATCAACTTCAGGGTCGAACCAGCAGATGCAGTTCTTCCCGCTATGCTTGGCCTCATACATGGCGTGGTCGGCATGGCGGATCAAGGCATCGGGGTCCATTTCCGCATCGTGTGGAAAGAAGGTGACCCCTATGCTCATGGTCAGCGAAATCTGGATTTGGTCGATCTGGCAAGGCTGCGCCACAGCTTTCACGAGTCGGTCGATGGCTTCTGAGACTTCCGATTTGTGGGTCGCCCCCGAGAGGAGGACAACGAATTCGTCACCGCCGATGCGCGCCACCGTATCTT
>DNPN01000042.1:5220-5889 GCA_003501385.1 Rhizobium sp.
CGCCGATGCGCGCCACCGTATCTTCGGCCCGCAGACTCCCGGTCAGGCGGGCAGCCACCTCGCAGAGCACCCTGTCACCCACGATGCGGCCCCATTTGTCATTGATGGGCTTGAAGTGATCCAGATCCAGAAAGCATATTGCCAGTACACTTTTGTGCCGTTTGGCACGGATCAGCCCCTGCTGCAGGCGCTCGGCCAGCAATACGCGATTGGGCAGGCCGGTCAGATCATCGTGATAGGCCATGTGGGCAATGCGACGCTGATTCTCGCGCAGAGAAGTAATGTCCTTCACCGCACCGGATATTTTCACCGGGCGCAGATCCTCGTCGTATTCGTACTGCCCGGTCAGTTTGATCCAACGGATTTTCCCATCGCAGGGCCGGACAATCCGATACTCATATTCCACCAGAATGTTCTTGGCTTCTTTATGGCGGCTGCTCTCCTCGCGCAGCAGCGCAATATCGTCAGGATGGATCAGATGTTTCCATCCCTCTGCGGTGGGCGGATACTGACTGTCAATGCCAAAAATGGCATCCTGCTCGGCCGAACGGGTCCATTTTCCTGTTATCAGATCCAGCGCGCACAAACCGACTTCGCCCGCGCGCAGCAGCGAATACAGATACGCATTCTTCTCATTGATTTTTGTGGCGTAGGTCAGCATCCTTTTCC
>DNPN01000103.1:0-1669 GCA_003501385.1 Rhizobium sp.
CACCAAGCACAACTGGCTGGTGAAGGATGTGAATGATCTGGCCCGCATCATCCACGAGGCTTTCCGTATTGCCCAGACAGGTCGTCCCGGTCCTGTTGTGGTGGATATTCCGAAAGACGTGCAGTTTGCCACTGGCACCTATACGCCGCCAGAGCAGCACGCCATTCAGCGCAGCTATCAGCCGAAATTGCAGGGCGATGCCAAGGCCATTGAAGCCGCTGTGCAATTGATGGCCAGTGCGCGGCGCCCAATCATCTATTCCGGCGGCGGCGTGGTCAATTCTGGCCCGGAAGCCTCCCGGCTGTTGCGCGAACTGGTGCAGTTGACCGATTTTCCCATCACCTCGACCTTGATGGGTCTGGGCAGCTATCCTGCCTCTGGCGAAAACTGGCTTGGCATGCTGGGCATGCACGGCTCTTATGAAGCCAACATGGCCATGCATGATTGCGACGTGATGGTCTGCATCGGTGCGCGGTTTGATGACCGTATCACCGGACGTTTGAACGCGTTTTCGCCCAATTCCAAGAAGATTCACATCGATATTGATCCGTCCTCGATCAACAAGGTGGTGCGGGTGGATATTCCCATCACCGGCGATGTTGGCAATGTCTTGCGCGATATGGTGCGGATCTGGCGCGCGCTGCCGAAAAAGCCTGAGGCCGCGCAGACAGCCGAGTGGAAGGGCAGCATTGCCAAGTGGAAGGCCCGCAATTCCTTCTCCTACACGCCGTCCAGAGACGTTATCATGCCGCAATATGCCATTGAGCGTTTGTCGGCGCTGACCCTTGGCCGCGACACCTATATCACCACGGAAGTGGGCCAGCACCAGATGTGGGCAGCGCAGTTCTTTGGCTTTGAACAGCCAAACCATTGGCTGACCTCCGGCGGCCTCGGCACCATGGGTTATGGTTTCCCGGCGGCCATCGGTGTGCAGATTGCTCATCCCGAGGCTCTGGTCATTGATATTGCCGGCGATGCCTCGATCCAGATGTGCATTCAGGAAATGTCCTGTGCCGTGCAGTATAATGCCCCGGTCAAGATTTTCATTCTGAACAACCAGTATATGGGCATGGTGCGCCAGTGGCAGCAGCTGTTGCACGGCAACCGCCTGTCCAATTCCTACACCGAAGCCATGCCGGATTTCGTCAAGCTGGCGGAAGCCTATGGTGCCGTTGGCATGCGCTGCGACAAGCCGGATCAGCTGGATGACGCGATCATGGAAATGATCAACGTCAAGCGGCCAGTGATCTTTGATTGCCGCGTGGCCAATCTGGCCAATTGCTTCCCGATGATCCCATCGGGCAAGGCCCATAATGAAATGCTGCTGCCGGATGAGGCGACGGATGATGCCGTAGCAACGGCGATTGATGCCAAGGGCCGTCAACTCGTATAATTCAGGGGAACATCATGAACGCACACCTACAACCCACCGGCTCTGCATATTTCATCTCGCCGGAAACGGAACTGAAAGAAAACCACACGCTCTCAGTGCTGGTGGATAACGAACCGGGCGTTCTGGCCCGGGTCATTGGCCTGTTTTCCGGTCGCGGCTACAATATTGAAAGCCTGACGGTGTCCGAGACCGAACACGAGGCGCATCTGTCGCGAATCACCATTGTCACGCGCGGCACGCCGCTGGTGCTGGAGCAGATCAAGGCGCAGCTGGAGC
>DNPN01000103.1:1913-2690 GCA_003501385.1 Rhizobium sp.
GAGCAGATCAAGGCGCAGCTGGAGCGGATCATTCCGGTTCACCGTGTGCTGGACCTCACGGTGCGTGCGCGTCAATTGGGACAGGAGCGCCCGATTGAGCGCGAAGTGGCGCTGGTGAAAGTGGTCAGCACCGGCGAAATGCGGGCTGAAACCCTGCGGCTGGCCGATGCTTTCCACGCCAAGGTGGTGGATGCCACGGTGGAGCATTTCATCTTTGAGATCACCGGAAAATCCTCAAAGATCGATCAATTCGTCTCGATCATGAAGCCGCTGGGCTTGAACGAAGTGTGCCGCACCGGCATTGCTGCCATGAACCGTGGTTCGCAGGGCATGTAATGCTTTAAACGTGCCGCCTGCCAAAGAGGGCCGGCGGCTTTACTGCCGCGTTTGAAGATTCTTTCGCCTGATTTTGAACAAAACTGCTAATGGCGCGTTAATGGCTCAGAGAAACACAGGAGCCTGCCATGAAAGCAGCAACAGTATTCATTCTGATCGCATCTTTGACAGTCCCGGCTGGTCTTGCGGCTAAGGGATTTGTTGAGCATCAAGGACAGTCTTCTTTTATGAACATTGAGCCATTTGTTAACGTCACTGTCGAGAAATCTTCCCGCGTGCCGTCGGCGCAAGACCAGAGCGCCCTGACCGAAGATGACATGTCTGAGTGGGTCGCCGACTGTTACGACGCCTATGGATCGGGCGGACGGGGTGCCAATGCAGCAAATCTGAAAGCCTGCCTCAAGGGGTGATGGGCTATCTAAAGCATGTCGCGTTTTATTG
>DNPN01000103.1:3008-8224 GCA_003501385.1 Rhizobium sp.
GCAGTGAATCCTATTTACTGCGACAGGCTTTAATGCGAGGCTTTTCAATATATTCTTATAGATAAGGATATTTATGTTAAAATTTATTAATGTGTAATTATACATACACGCACATCGATAAACGATGTGCGTGTATTGTTGTTATTTATAACTATTTTTTAAATATATTTCTCGTTTTATTTTAGATATTTGAAAATTAATATTTTGAATTCACGTTTTCGTGTAATCTATCTGTAATTTGAAGATTCATATTCTTGTTAATTTCGTTTTTTTATTTGCCCGATAGATGATGTCATGAGCCTAAGCCCTGTATGAAGCAGGTCGGCTCTGAAGATCATTCAGACCGCTGACGCTCTCTATTTTACAAGGGGGCTCGCATTTTACGGGGAAGTTGCATGACATCAGTTAAGGTTATTCGGTTCGGACTGCTGGCTTTATGTGCAGGGCTTGTCATGTCGGGCACAGCCTATGCCCAATCTACGGGTTGGATGAATGCCAATGACATGCACAGGTTTTCAAAGGCACATTTTCACGATGGCGCATGGCCAACATCTGTGAGCTGTAAGGATGCTGAGGTTGTCGCCGGTATGGATCGGCGTAATATGCTGCTCAACATCGAATACGGTCCCAATCCCAATCACACCAAATGGAAGTGGGCATGGGGCCCGGCTGTTGGTCGCATTGAACACGATTATGCGGCAAAAGGTTTCAAGATGGTATCCGAGGACAGTTTTCGCCGTCCTTCTGGATTGTTGATACGCTGCGCAATCTGGCACAAGCAACCTTGAGATCCGTCTGAATTATTTAAGATGACACAATAGATACGAAAAGCCTCTCCATCCGCAAGGAGGAGAGGTTTTTTACGTCTGTGCAGGTGCATTGTCTTGTCGGCTAATAGACGAAGACATGCATGCTTGATGCTGGCGTAACCATGGCTGCAAATCTGACAGTAATTTAATTTGCGGACCGTCTTGACTGGGAATATCAACGTTGACGAACCCTCAGTCGAGTGCGCAGCCTGCAACCGTTTCGGCAAAATTTTCGGGATGTCATGGATACAGATCAATCTCCACCTTCAGCCCCGAATAAAGCAGGCGCTGGTCGTAAAATTTTCACACGGTTGATTGTCACTGTTGTCGTCATTGGCGGCGGCTGGGCGGCCTGGCATTATTGGGGGCAGGGGCACGCGCCACAGCAGGGGCGTGGGCGGTTTGCCCGCATGGGCCCGCAGGCCGTGCTGGATGCGGTGGCGGAAAAGGGCAGTATTGCCATTACGCTCAATGCGCTGGGCACGGTGACGCCGCTGGCGACAGTGACGGTGAAAAGCCAGATTTCTGGCACTGTGCAGGCCCTCAAGTTTAAAGAGGGGCAGATGATTAATGCGGGCGATGAGATTGCCAAGATTGACTCGCGCCCTTACGAAGCCACGCTGCAGCAGGAGCAGGCTTCCCTTGCGAAGGATACATCGACGCTGGCGCAGGCCGAGGCCGATCTGAAGCGCTATCAATCGCTTGCCAAGCAGGATTCCATTGCCAGCCAGACGGTGGCGGATCAGGAATTCCTTGTGCAGCAGGATAAAGCCACGGTTGCCAATGATGAGGCGCAGATTCAGGCCACCCAGCTCAATATCAGCTATACCCATGTCACGGCCCCGCTGACCGGGCTTGCCGGGTTGAAGCAGGTGGATGTGGGCAGTTATGTCACCTCCAGCGACAGCAGTGGTATTGTGGTGATCACCCAGATGCAGCCGATGACCGTTGAGTTCTCGGTGCCGGAGGATTCCGTTGCCCGTATCGTCAAGTCCATCAAGGCCAACGGCCCCCTGCACGTTACCCTGCGTGATCGTGCCAATGTGCACGAGATTGCCACTGGCACACTTGATACCTATGACAACCAGATTGATACCACCACCGGCACGCTGAAAATGCGCGCCGATTTTGATAATGCGGATGGGGTGCTGTTTCCCAACCAGTTCGTCAATGTGACGCTGTTGATCGAAACGGTGGAAGATCTTGTGGTGGTGCCATCACAGGCTGTGCAGCTGGGCACCAATGGCAATTTTGTCTACCTGATTGGCGATGATGGCACCGTGAAGGTCACGCCGGTCAAGACCGGCCCCAGCGATGGCGACCGGACCGCAATCGTCTCTGGCCTTCAGGCTGGTCAGCATGTGGTAACCGATGGCACAGATCAGCTGCGCGATGGTGTGAAAGTGGTGGTGACCACCGCAGCCCCTGCCAATGCCGCCCATCCGAGAGCGGGTGGCAAGCGTGGCGGGCCTGAAGCTGGAAAGCCAGAGGGTGGCAGCGAGGGGCAGGAACATCGCCACAAACGGCCCGATGATGGCAGCGGCAAACCCGCGCCGGATGGCAATCGTGCCGCACCCTCTGATCAAAGCCGCGGGGGCAATCCGTGAGCGAGGGCCTCAATCCATCAAGACTGTTTATTGATAGGCCCGTTGCCACAACGCTTCTCATGGTGGCCATCATTCTGGTGGGAACCATTGCCTATCATTATTTGCCGGTTTCGGCGCTGCCAGCGGTGGATTATCCCACCATCGAAGTGCAGACCTTCTATCCCGGGGCCAGCCCGGAGGTGATGACATCCTCTGTCACCGCGCCTTTGGAGCGGCAGTTCGGGCAAATGGCCTCATTGTCAGAGATGCATTCGCAATCCAGCGGTGGCGCGTCGGTGATTACCTTACGCTTTGGTCTGGATATCTCGCTGGATATTGCCGAGCAGCAGGTGCAGGCGGCCATTAATGCCGCCAACAGCCTGTTGCCCTCAGACCTTCCGGCCCCGCCGATCTATTCGAAGGTCAATCCCGCCGATGCGCCGATTTTGACGCTGGGCATTACCTCGCCAACCATGCCGCTGACGGAGCTGCAAAGCCTGATTGAGGGCAAGCTGAGCCAGAAGCTGTCGCAATTGCCCGGCGTGGGTCTGGTGTCAATTTCCGGCGGGCAGCGGCCTGCGGTGCGCATTCACGCCAATCCCAGGGCGCTTGCGGCCTATGGTCTCAATCTGGATGATTTGCGCACCACCATCAGCAATCTCAACGTCAACACGCCCAAGGGCAGTTTTGATGGCAAGGCGCAGAGTTTTGCCATTTCGGCCAATGACCAGATCCGCGATCCCAAGGATTATATGGCGGCAGTGGTCTCCTATCGCAACGGTGCGCCCATTCGCCTCTCCGATGTGGCCACGGTTGAACAGGCCCCGGAAAATCCGCATCTGGCCGCATGGATGAACCGCAGCAGTGCGTTGATTGTCAATGTGCAGCGCCAGCCCGGTGCCAATGTGATTTCGGTGGTCGACAGTATCAAGGAAGCCCTGCCGCAGATGACCGCCAGCCTTCCGGCCTCGGTGACGGTAACGCCGCTGACCGATCGCACCGTCACCATCCGCGCCTCCGTGGCTGATGTGGAGTTTGAGCTGCTGCTGTCCATTGGGCTGGTGGTGCTGGTGATCTTTCTGTTCTTGCGCAATGTGCCTGCAACCCTCATTCCCAGCCTGTCGGTGCCGCTCAGTCTGGTGGGGACGCTGGCGGTGATGGTGGAACTTGGCTATAATCTCGACAACCTCTCCCTTATGGCGCTCACCATTGCCACCGGCTTTGTGGTGGATGATGCCATTGTGATGATCGAGAACATCGCCCGCTATCTGGAACAGGGCGAAACGCCCTATCAGGCCGCCATCAAGGGGGCGGGCGAAATCGGCTTTACCATCATTGCCCTAACCATTTCGCTGATTGCCGTGTTGATCCCTCTGTTGTTCATGAGCGATGTCGTGGGGCGGCTTTTTCACGAATTTGCCATGACACTGGCCGTGACCATTGCCATCTCGGCGCTGGTGTCGCTCACGCTGGTACCGATGCTCTGCGCCAAATTTCTCAAACCTGAGGCCAAGGGCCCGGAAGCAAAGGGCAATGAGCGCCACCATGCCAGCGGTGGCAGGCTGTTTCAGAAGCTGACCGATGCCTATGGGCGGATGTTAAATGTGGTGCTGGATTATCAAAGGTTGACGCTGCTGGTGGCGCTCTCCACCTTTGTCATCACCGTGGTTTTGTATATCTACATCCCCAAGGGCTTTTTTCCGGTGCAGGACACGGGGTTGATTCAAGGATTCACCACCGCATCGCAGGATATTTCCTTTGCCGCCATGGCGGATCGCCAACAGGCGATTGTCGATCAGATTTTGAAAGACCCGGATGTTGAATCGGTTTCATCCTTCATCGGCGTTGATGGCACCAATATCACCCTCAATTCTGGCCGGGTGCTGATCAATCTGAAACCCCATGATGAGAGACGCCTCAGCGCCACCGACATCATCCGGCGCTTGAAAACCGAGACGGCAGGTGTGGCGGGTGTGCGGCTGGATATGCTGCCGGTGCAGGATCTGACCATTGATACCCAGGCCAGCGCCACCCAATATCAAATGACCCTCAAAAATCCGGATTTTGCGGCTTTGCGCAGCTGGGAGCCAAAGCTGATGCAGCGTCTTGCGCAGGTGCCGCAGATTGCCGATGTCACCAGCGATTTGCAGCAGCAAGGGTTGGCCGCCATGCTGACCATTGATCGGCCAACGGCGGCGCGGTTTGGTATTACACCTGCAACGGTGGACAATGCGCTCTATGATGCCTTTGGTCTGCGCATTATTTCCACCATTTTCACTCAGGCCAATCAGTACCGGGTGATTTTGGATGTGGATCCGACTTTGCAAAAAGACCCGGATGCGCTGAAATCCATCTATCTGCCGTCTTCGGCCTCCTCCACCGGGCAGGTGCCGCTGTCGGCCATTGCCAATCTGACCTATCAGCAGGCACCGCTGTCGATTGAGCATCTTGGCCAATTGCCCGCCACCACCATTTCCTTCAACCTCGCCCCCGGCGCATCCTTGGGTGCTGCGGTGGATGAGATCAATGCGGCGGTGGCGGAAATTGGCCTGCCTAAGAGCTTTGTGGTGCAGTTTGAAGGCACGGCAGAGGCGTTTCAATCGGCGCTGTCCAATGAAGTGCTGCTGCTGCTGGCAGCGGTGGCCACCATGTATATCGTGCTGGGTGTGCTGTATGAAAGCTTCATCCATCCTGTCACCATTCTCTCGACGCTGCCATCGGCGGGCATTGGTGCGCTGTTGGCACTGCAATGGTCGGGCGAGGGGCTGGATATCATCGGTGTCATCGGCATCGTGCTGCTGATTGGTATCGTCAAGAAAAA
>DNPN01000103.1:8477-22238 GCA_003501385.1 Rhizobium sp.
ATCGTCAAGAAAAACGCCATCATGATCATCGATTTTGCGCTGGAAGCGCAGCGGACGGAGCAAAAATCGCCGCGTGATGCGATTTATCAGGCCTGCCTTTTGCGCTTGCGACCGATTTTGATGACCACCATGGCCGCGATGTTTGGCGCTTTGCCTTTGATGTTCGGCAGTGGTGTCGGCTCGGAAATTCGCCATCCACTGGGTCTGGCCATTGTCGGCGGTCTGGCTGTCAGCCAGATTCTCACCCTGTTCACCACGCCGGTCATTTACCTGTTCTTCGAAGAGCTGGGCATGCGGTTTGGCGCCGGAAGCGGCCATGTGATCACGGAGGAGGGCGCATGATCTGGGCGTCCGGTGCCGGAGGCATGGCACCATGAACATCTCCGGCCCTTTCATTCGCCGCCCCGTTGCCACCACGCTGATGATGGCAGCTTTTGCACTGGCTGGCGTGGTTGCCTTTCGCATTTTGCCGGTGGCTCCGCTGCCGCAGGTGGATACGCCAACTATCTCGGTGACGGCCAATATGTCGGGGGCCAGTCCCGACACCATGGCTGCCGATGTGGCAGCACCTTTGGAAAAACATCTGGGCCAGATTGCCGATGTGAGTGAGATGACATCGTCTTCCTCGCTTGGCAGCACCCGCATTATCCTGCAATTCGGGCTGAACCGCGATATCAACGGTGCTGCGCGTGATGTGCAGGCGGCCATCAATGCGGCGCGGGCCGATCTGCCCAGCTCGCTGCGCTCCAACCCCAGCTATCACAAGATCAACCCGGCGGATGCGCCCATCATTGTGCTGTCACTGTCTTCCGCCACCCGGGATACGGGCCAGCTGTATGATGTCGCCTCCAATATTCTCCAGCAGGCGCTTTCGCAGATCAAGGGCGTTGGCGAGGTGGATGTCGGCGGCTCGGCCTTGCCCGCGGTGCGGGTGGAGTTGAAGCCGGAAGCGCTGTTCAAATATGGCATTGGCCTAGAGGATATCCGTGCGGCCCTGTCATCGGCCAATGCCAATTCGCCCAAGGGTTCGTTTGAGCCGAACAATCGGCATGTGCAAATCTACACCAATGATCAGGCAACCAAAGCGGCGGATTATCGCGATCTGGTGGTGGCCTGGCGCAACAATGCGGGCGTGCGCCTCTCAGATGTGGCAGAGGTCAATGACAGCGTCGAAGACCTGCGCAACGCAGGCCTTGCCGATGGCAAACCGGCGGTGCTGGTGCAGGCCTACCGCCAGCCCGGAGCCAATATTATCGAGACGGTGGATCTGATCAAGCAAGCCCTGCCGCAGCTTGAGGCAGCCTTGCCCGGCGATGTGGATTTGACGCTGATTATTGACCGCTCCACCACCATTCGCGCCTCGCTGACCGATACGGAAATGACGCTGCTGATCTCGGTGCTGTTGGTGACGCTGGTGGTGTTTGTGTTCCTGCGTGATTGGCGGGCGGCGCTCATTCCCATTGTCGCGGTGCCGGTTTCCATCATTGGCTCGTTTGCGGCCATGTGGCTGGATGGTGCAAGCCTGGATAACCTGTCGCTGATGGCGCTGACCATCTCCACCGGCTTTGTGGTCGATGATGCCATTGTGGTGTTGGAAAACATCACCCGCCATATCGAAATGGGAAAATCCCGGCTGCGTGCCGCCTTTGATGGTGCGCGGGAAGTGGGTTTTACGGTGATGTCAATCAACGTGTCGCTGATCGCGGTGTTTGTTCCGATTCTGTTTATGGGCGGCATTGTCGGGCGGTTTTTCCATGAATTCGCTGTGACTCTATCGATGGCGGTGATGATCTCGCTGTTTGTGTCGCTGACGGCCACACCCATGCTCTGCGCTCGCTTTTTGCCAGAGCATTCGGAAAGCAAGCAGCATGGGCACTTTTACCGCGCCTTTGAGGCGGTGTTTGACAGCGCCCAGCGAGGCTATCAGCGATCTTTGCGGTTTTTGCTTAATTATGGCTTTTACGTCATGCTGTCGCTGGTGGTCACCATTGGCCTCAACGTCTATCTCTTCACCATCAGCTCTTATGGCCTGTTTCCCAGCGAAGATACCGGCTTGCTGATTGGCGGCATTCAGGCAGATCAGAGCATCTCGTTTCAATCAATGAAAACCAAGTTGGTGCAGCTGCAACAGATCGTCAACAGCGATCCGGCCATTGCCCATGTTGCAGGCTTTACCGGCGGTCGTCAGGCCAATTCCGGCTTTATTTTTGCCTCGCTAAAGCCGTTGAGCGAACGGAAGATTTCGGCCGATCTGGTGGCGCAACGCCTGCGCCCCAAGCTGGCCGAAGTGGCAGGGGCGCGCATTTTTCTGCAAGGCGCTGCCGATTTTCGAACGGGCGGTCGTCAGAGCAATGCGTCCTATCAGTTCACCTTGCAGTCCGACGATACAAAAGCCCTGTATGAGTGGTCGCCCAAGCTGTTTGCGGCCATGCAGGGCATTGATATTCTCACCGATGTCAATTCGGACCGTCAACAGTCTGGCCGGGGCATTGATATTGCCTTTGACCGCGATGCGGTGGCCAAAATGGGCCTGAAGCTGAGCTCTATCGACAACACGCTGTATGATGCCTTTGGCCAGCGGCAGGTTTCGACCATTTACAGCGCTCTTAACCAATATCATGTGGTGATGGAACTGGCCCCGCGCTATTGGCAAAGCCCGGATATTCTCAACGATATGTGGATTTCCACATCCGGCTCCAGCGCCTCGGGTACGCAGAGCACCAACGCTACGGCTGGTTCCTATTCGTCATCCAGCACATCCACATCGGCGGCCACAGTGGCGGCGGACAGCGCCCGCAATCAGGCCATCAACTCGATTGCCTCGACCGGCAAAAGCTCGGCCTCATCCGGCTCTTCTGTTTCCACAAGCAAAGAAACGATGATTCCGTTTAGCGCCGTGGCCCGGTTTGCGCCCGGCCTGACGCCACTTGCGGTCAACCATCAGGGCTTTTATGCCGCCACCACCATTTCGTTTAACCTTGCACCCGGCCATTCGCTGTCCGAGGCGCAAGCCGCTATTTCTGACGCCATCGTGCGCATAGGCATGCCCAAAACCGTGCAGGGAAGTTTTGCGGGCACGGCCAGCACCTTCAGCAAGCAGCTCTCCGATGAGCCGATGCTGATTTTGGCAGCACTTGGGGCCATCTATATCGTGCTGGGCGTGTTGTATGAAAGCTATGTGCATCCGCTAACAATCCTGTCCACCCTGCCATCGGCCAGTGTTGGAGCCATGCTGGCGCTCAATCTGTTCGGGCAGGAGTTTGACATTATTGCCTTTATCGGCGTCATTCTTTTGATCGGCATTGTGAAGAAAAATGCCATCATGATGATCGACTTTGCACTGGCGGCTCAAAAGACCGGACTGTCACCCAAGGAGGCGATTTTTGAGGCCTGCATCAAACGCTTCCGCCCCATTATGATGACCACTTTTGCCGCTCTGCTGGGAGCTGTGCCGCTGGCTTTTGGCTCCGGTGAAGGCTCAGAGCTGCGCCATCCCCTGGGAATTACAGTGGTGGGCGGCCTGATCGTCAGCCAGATATTGACTCTTTACACCACACCCGTCGTCTATCTCTATCTCGACCGTTTCAGCCGCTTCATCGCAAGAAGCTGGAAACGGTTCTATTTCGGCCAGGCTGATGATCAGCCATCGGAGACACGTGCATGAGCGCGAGCAGATTGAAGATTGTTGCGAGTTTCATTCTGTCCACGGCGCTCACCGGCTGTATGGTGGGGCCGGATTATGTGAAACCTGCCATCGCCACACCCGCCAAATTCAAGGAATTGCCCAAACAGCCCGGCTGGCGCAATGCAACACCCGCTGATGATGCGCCGAAAGGCAAGTGGTGGCTGGTGTTCAACGATCCCGACCTGAATGCGCTGGAAGAGCAGGTGAACCTCAACAATCAGACGGTTAAGGTCAATGAAGCCAATTACCGTCAGGCATTGGCACTGATGGATGAGGCGCGGGCGTCGATCTGGCCGTCGCTATCGGGCTCTACATCGGTTGATCGGGGCAAATCGGGCAGCAGCAAAGTCAGCAACTCCGCCACGGCGGAAGTGTCGTCCAGCTGGACACTTGATCTTTGGGGCAAGCTGCGCCGGGGCTTTGCAGAAGAGAAAGCGTCTGCGGAAGCCAGCGCGGCTGATCTTGCCAATGCCCGCCTTTCGGAACAATCAACGCTGGCCGCTGCGTGGTTTAATTTGCGCCAAACCGATGCCCTGCATGATCTTTGGGTCCATACCGTTGCCTCCTACCAGAAATCACTGGATATCGCCGAAAACCAATACAAGGCGGGCACTTCGGCGCGCTCTGATGTGATCACGGCCCGTGCCAACCTGTTGTCTGCCAAATCCAGCCTGATCAATACGGGCGTGGCCCGTGCCAAATACGAACATTCGATTGCGATGTTAATTGGCAAAACGCCAGAAGAAGTATCCATCAAGCCGCACCCGCTGGGCAGGGCTTTGCCAAAAATTCCGGTGGCGCTGCCATCCACCCTGCTGGAGCGCCGCCCGGATATTGCGTCCGCCGAGCGCACCATGCAGGCGGCAAATGAGGCCATTGGCGTTGCGGCTGCGGCCTATTATCCCGATATTTCCCTCTCGGCCAGCTATGGCGTCAGCGGCAATCTGGTCAATGCTGGCAATCCCGTCTGGTCAATTGGCAGTTCGCTGTCGCAGACTATTTTTGATGCGGGGCTGAATAAGGCCAAGGTCAAGGCAGCGCAGGCGAGTTATGATGCCGATGTGGCCACCTATCGCCAGACTGTGCTGACTGCATTCCAGCAGGTGAATGACGAGCTTTCATCGCTGCGCGTGCTGGGCAATCAGGCCGCAGTCCAGACAGAGGCGGTGCAGGCCGCTGAACAAGCGCTGGATATCGCCATCAATGAATACAAGGCTGGCACCCAGAATTACACCACGGTTGTGACCGCCCAAGCCAGCGCTTTGAGCGCAGAGCAGAATGCGTTGACAACCCGTGGAGATCGGTTCCAGGCCGCAGTGAGCCTGATAGTCGCACTGGGCGGCGGTTGGGAGTCGGAAAATATTGCCGTGAAGGCCGATACCAAGGGGTAAAAAAGAAGGTCCTGATCGGGCCTTCTCACGTCATTCGGCTTTGCAATGCATTTCGAATTAGCCGTAGTAATCCGGTGCGTGCTTGAAGGTTGCCCACGCATCGGGATCATGGCCCGTGACCACCTCAGCACCAGTTTTTTCCGCAATGGTGCGCAGCTTTTGCACCGAGCGAACGGTATCAACCGTGGAGGCCAGAAAGCCTGGAAGCGCTTTTTCTTCCCAATGGTCAAGCGTATAGGCCGCATCAATGGTCAAAATCATCGGCTTGCTGTTGGGCAGGCGCACCATGAAGGACTGATGCCCCGGTGCATGGCCCGGTGTGAAGATTGTTGTCAGGGTGCCATCACCATAAACATCATAAAAATCATCCTGCGTGCCGTTCAGGAATTGCCATTTCAGGCCGGGGCGGTCGAAATCCTTGCGGATATAGCCGCCGCCTGCAAACCAGTCCGGGGTAAAGGCATATTCATATTCGCTGCGCTGTACGATGTGCGTGGCATTCGGAAAACGCCCGATGGCACCGGTATGATCCAGATGCAGGTGCGATTGCGCCACGTATTTGACATCGGCAGGATCAAAGCCAAGCGCCTTCACCTGATCAACGCAGCCTTTATCCTTATCCAGCACGGGCCAGTAGACATCGCAAACTCCGCCCCAATAGCCGCGCGGGTCTGTTGCCACTTCAATGGCGTTGCCACCATCAATGATCGTATGACCTTTCGGATGGGTGATCAGGAAGAATGGCACCGGGATTTCGTAATCCGCGCCATCGCCCTGATTCATCTTGATATTGTGAACCTTGCATTTCAACGTGCCAGATTGAAGCATGTACAGTCTGATGTCGGTCACGGTAATTCCTCCCTAAAATTGTAAATGGTTGTATTCGCAGACATTAAAAAGCTTCGCGGTAGAGTGCCAGTGCGTCTTCCTCGCGCACGTCCACGGGGTTGTTGACCAGCAGACGGGTCTGCTTCATGGCATCGGATGCCAGCATGGCAAGGCTGTTGTCCGTCACGCCAACATCGCGCAAACGGCGAGGGGCACCGCTTTCATCCATCAGTTTTTCCATATGCGCCACAAATGCATCGGAGCGCGCAACGGCATCGCCGCTGCCTTCGACACCAAGCACATCGGCAAGTTCGGCATAGAGCGGTGCTGCGGCCTTGGCGTTGTAGCGCAACACTGGGCCAAGCATCAGCGCATTCGAGAGACCATGCGGAATGTGGTAGTGACCACCCAGCGGATAGGCCAGCGCATGCACGGCAGCCACGGGCGAATTGGCGAAAGCCTGCCCCGCAAGCGTTGCTCCCAGCAACATGCCTTCGCGTGCTGCCTGGTTGGTGCCATCGGTGCAAGCGGCAATCAGGTTGGCACCCAGCAGGCGCAGTGCTTCGCGCGCCAGAGCATCGGAAAGCGGATTTTTCTTGTGCTTGCTGGTGTAAGCCTCAATGGCATGCACCATGGCATCAATGCCGGTGGCAGCGGTGTGAACTTGCGGCAAGCCAACCGTTGTTTCCGCATCCAGCAACACAAAATCAGCGTAGAGCTGCGGCGATACAACGCCCATCTTTGTGGTTTCGCCGGTGGTGATGATGGAAATATTGGTGACTTCCGAACCCGTTCCAGCGGTGGTTGGCACCAGCACCAACGGCAAACGCCCGCCTTGCACCTTGCCAATGCCATACATATCCGCAAGCGGCTGGTTGGAGACCAGCAGCACGGCCACCAGCTTGGCAATATCGAGAGAAGAGCCGCCGCCAAGACCGATGACGATATCGACACCCGCCTGCCGTGCTTCATCGACGCAACCATGCACGATATGTTCCGGTGGATCGGCGACCACCTTGTCAAAAATTGTGACGCTAAAGCCAGATGCCTTCAGGCTTTCCGCAATCGGTGCGATCAGTCCGGCCTTCACCAAACCAGCGTCTGTCACCAACAGAACGTTTTGCGCTGTAAAACGCACCTTGACGATCTTGCCAAGGCGCTGGGCACCGCCCCATGCCACTTCCAAGGCTGGAACGGTGCGAAATTCAAAGGGATTGATGGTCATGTTCACTCCTCCTTGATGCCGGTTCGCTTATGCGATGGCCGAGCACAGATATTTCACTTCCAGATATTCATCGATGCCGTAATGGGAGCCTTCGCGCCCAAGGCCAGATTGTTTGATGCCGCCAAAGGGGGCCACTTCATTGGAAATCATCCCGGTGTTGTGCCCAACCATGCCGTATTCCAGCGCTGCGGCCCCCCGCCATGTCCGACGCACATTTTCGGTGTAGAAATAGGCAGCAAGGCCGAATTCTGTGTCATTGGCCATGGCAATGGCTTCTTCTTCCGTCTCAAAACGAAAGAGAGGGGCGACCGGACCAAATGTTTCCTCGTGGGCAATCTTCATGGATTGCGTTGCCCCGGTCAAAACGGTTGGCTCAAAAAATGTGCCGCCAAGGCTATGGCGTTTGCCTCCGGTGATGATGCTTGCACCTTTTTGCACGGCATCCTGAATGTGGTCTTCGACCTTTTTGATGGCGTCCGCATCAATCAGCGGGCCGATCAGCACGCCTTGTTCGGTGCCGACGCCAACCGAAAGGGCGCGAACCCGTGTCGCCAGTTTCTCAGTAAAGGCATCATAAACACCGGATTGAACATAAATGCGGTTGGAACACACACATGTCTGCCCGGCATTGCGGTATTTCGAGGCAATGGCTCCCTCCACCGCTTTATCGAGATCGGCGTCGTCAAAGACGATAAAGGGTGCATTGCCACCCAGTTCCAGCGAGAGTTTCTTGATGGTTTGCGCCGATTGCGCCATCAGAATGCGCCCGACTTCGGTGGAGCCAGTGAAAGACAGCTTGCGAACAATATCGCTTTTCGTCAGCACAGGGCCGATTTCTTTGGCATCGCCGGTGACCACCTGAAAGACCCCGGCAGGAATACCAGCCTGCTCGGCCAGAACGCCAAGGGCAAGGGCGGTCAGCGGTGTCTGTTCAGCGGGCTTGACCACCATTGTGCAGCCAGCGGCAAGGGCAGGCGCTGCCTTGCGAGTGATCATTGCCGCAGGGAAGTTCCAAGGCGTGATGGCCGCGCAAACACCGATGGGCTGCTTCATAATGATGATGCGCTTATCCGTCGTCGGGGCCGGGATCGTGTCTCCATAGACACGCTTTGCTTCTTCAGCAAACCATTCCACAAAAGAGGCGGCGTAAAGCGCCTCGCCGCGGGCTTCTGCCAGCGGTTTGCCTTGTTCTGCGGTCATCAGGGCGGCCAAATCGTCAGCATTTTCAACCATCAGGTCAAACCACCGACGCAGTACCGTGGCGCGATCCTTGGCGCTGCGCTTGCTCCAAAGCGCAAAAGCCTTGTTGGCGGCATCAATGGCGCGCACCACATCATCTGCTGCCAATGACGGAACGGTTGCGATGACGTTGCCATTGGCCGGATTTTCGACCTGGATCACAGCATTGTTTGCCGCTTTGATCCAGTCTCCGTCAACAAGGCAACAATCCCGCAGCAACTGTGGGTTTTTCAGTTTGACCATAGGATCCCCCCGAAGTAAAGTTCAGCTAATTGAACTTAAATCAATATAATGAACAATGAAGCCGGGAGTGCATGCATGTCAAGTCAGTTTGATGCTGGAGATGAGTCTTCCAGCGCATCGAAGTCGAGCGATTCCGTTCCAGCATTGCGCCGGGCGGTTCTTATTCTGGACCTGATTACCAAGGTTGACCGCTCACTGTCCGCTGCCGACATTACCCGCCTGCTGGGGCTTCCCAAAAGCACAACCCATGGCCTGCTGAATGTGATGCTGGAGCTTAATCTGCTGGTGAGAAACCCGGATGGCGCATTTCATCTGGGCGCGCATCCCATGCGTTGGGCTGATGGGTTTATGTCAAAAATGGACATCCTATCGGTGTTCAAGAGTTATTTTGCGCAAGACACGGCGCTGTCGCGCTATACGATAACCCTCACAGTGCTTGACCGCGACGAGGTTGTTTATATCGGATGTCGCGATTCCGATCAGCCTTTGGGCCAGACCTTCAGGATTGGCATGCGGCTTCCGGCACCGTTCACGGCGACGGGAAAAATGCTGCTGTCAGAAATGCCAATTGGTGCGTTGCAACGGTTGTTTGGCGCGACTTTTCCATCTCCGATGACGTCCAAAAGCGTGCGCAGTGTCGAACAGCTTGTGGGTGAATTGGCCGCGATACGAGAGCGGGGATTTTCGATTGATGACGGTCAGGTGCGTGAATCGATGATCTGTGTCGGTTCCGTTATCCGCGATCATACGGGCAAGGCCATTGCGGGCATAGCAACAAGTCTGATGCGCAGCGAAGCAAACCCTGATGTCATTCTGGAACTTGGCGGTATGATGTGTAAAACGGCCAACACCCTGTCAAAGCAGCTTGGATATGCGCTATAAGCCCCATCACAGCCGCAGGTTTTTGGCCAGGATAGTGTCACCATGACAATGATTCACCAAAGAAGGACTGGCATGTTTCAATAGGTCAACTATACTGACATAAATAATAAGATCTGGGGAGGTGTTGTGACAATCGAAACTTTGGGCGCGCTGGTGCTTTTTGCCTTCACCACCTCCATCACGCCGGGACCTAACAACATGATGCTGTTTGCATCGGGGGTAAATTTCGGCTTTCGCCGCACCCTTCCACATATGCTGGGCATTGGCGTGGGCTTTTTGTCGCTGCTGATCGGTGTTGGTCTGGGGCTTGGTGCAATTTTGACCACTGTGCCGCTTGTCTATCTGCTGCTGAAAGTGGCAGGCGGCCTTTATCTTCTCTGGATTGCTTGGAAGATTGGCACCTCGCGCACATTGGGCGAGGGTAAGACTTCGGACAAGCCCATGAGCTTTTTGGCCGCCGCCGTGTTTCAATGGGTCAACCCGAAAGCATGGGTTATGGCGGTAACAGCCATGGCAACCTACACCGATGTCGCCAACTATTGGGTGACGGTTTTGATTGTCGGTCTGGTGTTTGCTGCCGTAAACCTGCCAAGCGTTTCGACATGGGCAGGTTTTGGCTCAGTCCTGCGGGAGTGGCTGTCGGTGCCGGTTCGGCTAAAATGGTTCAATATCACCATGGCCGTGCTGCTGGTTTTGAGCCTTTGGCCAATGTTGCGGTGAGAAACATGCGGGCTGCCCATGTCTCTTCTTGCAATTGGGGTGCGAATCCGCGCATGACCTGAGCATGGAATTTGCACCTCAACAGGATGAAGCTCTCAAAGCCGTTGCCAAATGGCTGAAAGAGGGAAAAACCCCGGTTTTCCGGCTGTTCGGCTATGCCGGAACCGGCAAGACCACGCTTGCGCGGCATTTTGCCGAGCATGTGGATGGCGATGTGCTGTTTGCGGCCTTCACCGGCAAGGCGGCGCAGGTGTTGCGCTCCAAGGGTGCCACCACGGCCCGTACCATCCACTCGCTGATCTATCGTCCGCGTGGCGAAGAAGAAGTGTCGGATGAGGAAACCGGCAAGACCTCGATGACACCGATGTTTTCGGTCAATCGGCAAAGCCCGGTGGCCAAGGCAGCGCTGATTGTCATCGATGAATGCTCGATGGTTGATGAGCAGTTGGGCCGCGATTTGATGAGTTTTGGCACGCCTATTCTGGTGCTGGGTGATCCCGGCCAGTTGCCCCCGGTGTCGGGCGGCGGCTTCTTTACCGAGCAGGAGCCGGATTATCTGCTGACCGATATTCACCGTCAGGCGCGCGATAACCCGATTATCCAATTGGCCATGCAGATCCGCGAAGGCAAGGACATCACCCATGGTGATTACGGCTCGACCGCGCGGGTAATTTCCAAAAACGAAGTGACACAAGACCTTGTGCTCAATTGCGATCAGGTTCTGGTGGGCACCAACAAGACCCGCCGCCGCTATAACAAGCGCCTGCGCGAGCTGAAGGGCTTTACCGCCGACTACCCGCAATCGGGCGACAAGCTGGTGTGCCTGCGCAATGATCAGGTCAAGGGCCTGCTCAACGGCTCTCTCTGGCAGGTGATGACCTCATCGCGCGAGACGGTGAAGCCGGGCATGAACCTGCTGATCAAGCCGGAAGACGACGATATGGATCGCGGCGCTGCCAAGATCAAATTATTGAAAGCAGCGTTTGAAGATGTGGAGACGGAAATTCCGTGGACCACCCGCAAGCGCTATGATGAGTTCGATTATGGCTACGCCCTGACGGTGCATAAAGCGCAAGGGTCGCAATGGAACAATGTTGTGCTGTTTGACGAAAGCTGGGCCTTTCGCGATACGCGCGAGCGTTGGCTCTATACGGCCGTGACCCGTGCGGCTGAAACGCTGACGATTGTGCGCTGAAGCATTTTTTCTAGAGTTTGTCTGGTTCAATCTGAACCTGACAAACTCTAGGACGCAATCAATCCTAGAAGAACCGCCTTTGCAACCGCCTGAAAGCGGTTGGAAGCGTTGATCTTGCGCATGATGCCCACCTCCAGCGACTGCACCGCTTCTGGTGACATTTGCATGGTGCGCGCCAGACGAATCGGCGTGTAGCCCTCTGCCATCAGGGTCAGACATTGATGCTCAAGTTCACTGAGGTGGACGTCAGGCAGCTGTTTTGCATCTTGTTCTTTTTCTTCGTCATCGTATTGCGCCATGAGCTGGTTGATCTGACGCATTTGTCGCAGCATTGTGGATTGCGAGGCGATCAATTCGCGTTTCCTCTCTTCCAGAGCTGTTGCCAAAAGGGCGTTCGCCTCGGCTTGGGATGTGACTTCCGCAAGCTCTGTCAAAAACTCTTGAATTGCGGCAATCGGCATGCCGGTTTCGCGACATGTATTGATCAGCGCCATTCGTCTTATGTCGCGGTGATAATAGACCCGCATCAGCCCCATTCGGCTGGAGGAGAGCAGGTTCTTTTCCTCATAAAAATGCAGGGTTCTGTGCGTGACACCGAAAAGATTGGCCATATCGGAAATCGCAATCGGTTCTGGCGGCATGTCTTCCGGCATGGGCAGGTTTGGTAAAAAAACCAAAGCGACATGAGGAATTGCTTCTGCCTTGGGGGTTGAATTCGGATGCTCAATATGAAACCGCATTTGACACGTCTCCGCTTCTCGACTCTCAATTTCTTTCTGTCTTTGAGGCGCTAGACGCCCTCCCGAATCGCATTTTTTTACCAACCTGAATATCATCGTTAATTCGAAAATACAAATATTCTGGCTTATGGTTCATTTTTGTCCTCTTTGAATTGCGCGGGGGCAATACGCTCCATTTGGCATTGGTTGCCGCAGTTGCTTTGGAAGTTGTCATTTTGCGCTTATATTGCACAAAATTTCTGCAATTCTGGGATGCGTTCAGGAATGAATATATGTGCTATGGTGCTGTTTTGTTGAATGCTTTTCAAGTGAAAACTGTGTCAAATTGGAGAAATACACACTCAAGCTGCAATTTAAGGGGGTATTGAGGGCCGGTATGGAAAGACGATGGATATCGAATTTCCATGGATTGATCACATAATCTCATTGGCGTTTGATGCTGCAACGTTTTACAGACAATGAGTGGATGCCTTGACATAATGCGCCGGGTCATCCGTCAATTCAAATGGATTTTGATCAATGGCAGCCAAGCTCTCCGTCAATCTCAACGCTATCGCCATGTTGCGCAATCGGCGCGATCTCCCATGGCCGGATGTGACACATTTGGGCCGTTTGGCTCTGAAGGCCGGTGCCTACGGCCTGACCGTGCATCCACGGCCCGATCAGCGGCATATTCGCTTTTCCGATCTGCCGCTGTTGCGCGCCTTGATTGATGATGAGTTTCCAAAGGCCGAATTCAATATTGAAGGCTATCCCACAGAAGAATTTCTGGTGCTGTGCGAAGAGGCGGAGCCTGAGCAGGTGACCTTGGTGCCCGATGATCCATCCCAGGCAACCTCGGATCATGGTTGGGATTTTATTGCCCATCAAGAACTGTTGAAGCGGGTGGTGGGACGCCTGAAGGCCAAAGGCATGCGCGTGTCATTGTTTGCCGATGGTGATGGCAATGAAGAGGCAACCGCCGCAGCGCATGCCACGGGCGCTGATCGCATTGAGCTTTACACCGGGCCTTATGGCGGTTGTTATGATGCGCCTGAGAAGGTGAATGATGAAATTGAACGTCTTGGGAAAACCGCAGATTTGGCAAGGGCGCTCGGCCTAGGCGTCAATGGCGGACATGATTTGACGGTTGCCAATCTGCCGGCGCTGGTCAAGCGCATTCCCTATCTGGCCGAAGTGTCCATTGGCCATGGGCTGACAGCAGATGCGCTGGAATTTGGCATGGCAGAAACTGTGCAGCGTTTTCGCCGTGCGTGTGGTGAGGCTGTGTAAGGCAAAATATTGCGGGAGCTTTCTGGCTCCCGCAACATCATTTGTGATCAGGCAGCAAGTGCTGCTTTGTTGGCCTCAAAAAATGCCCGCAGTGAAATCAGCGGTGTTGCGCTCAGCTTAGCCGCTTCGCCGGTGTTGATCGCCAGATCGCCAGCGCGGACGGCGGCATCCACGGAAACAATCAGCGGAACGAAATTGGCGGGCACGCCAGCCGCCGTCAGGCCGCTCTCCAACTGTTCGTCGGTGATGTTGATAACCTCAAGTGGTCTGCCGGAAATTTCTCTCACCAGCGCTGCCATCTCCGCTTTGGTGTAGCCGGTCTCGGCGCCCAGCGGATAAGT
>DNPN01000213.1:0-1033 GCA_003501385.1 Rhizobium sp.
AGACCCATCTGCACGGCAGCCAGCGGGTTCTCCATGGTGGATGGAACGCTCACATCGTCGTAACGTGCATCGCTTGGAGCAAGCCATTCCTTTTCCGCACCCCAATAGACGTCCTTCTCCGGATGCCAGATGTCTTCGCGGCCAAAAGAAAAGCCAAAGGTTTTTAGGCCCATGGATTCATAGGCAATTGTCCCTGCCAAAATCATCAGGTCTGCCCAGGAAATCTTGTTGCCGTATTTTTTCTTGATCGGCCACAACAGACGGCGCGCCTTATCAAGGCTAACGTTATCCGGCCAGGAATTGAGTGGAGCAAAACGCTGGTTGCCAGTGCCACCACCGCCACGGCCATCGGCGGTGCGATAAGAGCCGGCAGAATGCCAGGCCATACGGATCATCAAGCCACCATAATGACCCCAGTCGGCAGGCCACCAATCTTGACTGTCGGTCATCAAGGCATGGACATCGGCCTTGAGAGCATCAATGTCGAGGCTCTTCAGCGCTTCGCGATAACTAAAGTCCTTGCCCAGCGGGTTGGTTTTGGTGTCATGCTGATGCAATATGTCGAGGTTGAGAGCATTCGGCCACCAATCTACATTCGATGCAGCCGTTGTGGTGTTGCCGCCGTGCATAACCGGACACTTGCCGGCCGATTTCATGTCGTGAGCACTCATGTTGTCCTCCAATAGATTTTTGTGTCTCATCCTGGCGCTGGAAACAACATCCATCGGCTTGCCACAATCATCTGTGGCGCGGTGGCATTGAAACCCTCGTCCTGATGAAGAACAGCTATCAAGCTGCCATGATAAACTCCAATTGTATATTTTAAAAATAACGATAGGATTTTCTTATCGACGACTCCGTGTTCCGATTGGATTTTGGATAAGGCGTGGCTTTGCGGCGCATGTTGGCATCAAGTCGCGGACTGAACCTGGGGATGTCATGCTTGCTGCAATGTCGGCCTGATCTATATACACCAGATACTCTGGATTGATCGCTTTGCCGCTGAAGGAAAAAGGCCCCCAAACGTCGCCGT
>DNPN01000213.1:1272-3933 GCA_003501385.1 Rhizobium sp.
GAAAAAGGCCCCCAAACGTCGCCGTCGTGGAAGCCCTTCTCATAACCTTAAGCAAGCAGAGAATCGCATTTCAGCGAATCATAGTCAAGAGTCTTGACGGGCTGTTTGGTGGGGTTTTTCGCGCAATTCATGTTTTATTGGGTCGCTCGGGTGCGTGATTCGTCTTTGCGTGGCGCAGGTAAGATGACGGTGGTGGGTTCGATTGTGGCTTGCGAAATCGTGGCGGATTTTATCGGCACCTACAAAGCCGCGCTCTACCCTAATTCTTGCACTCGGACACTCTGTCGTCCGCGGACGACTGGACTACTATGATGTGCCTCCCCCCTCTTCTCGTAAGTGCGATGGTTAAATGTTTGTCAATTGGTAACGAATCTGCGCATAATGTAATTGCGCAGTTAAACGGCTTTTTGAGAAAAAAGCGCAGTTAGCCAGAGGTTTTCAAAAATGCACCCCAGTCCACTCGTTCAAGATCCGCAGGAGCATCTTCCGTCGCTGCTGTCTACGGATGCGCAGGAGCTGTCTTATCAGCTCCAGCAGCATCAGGCAAAAATATTCCCGCCGCAGTCGCGCAAAACTTTGCGCGCCTTTTCCCCGGCTGAGGCTGCATCTTTTATCGGTATCGGCGAGGGGTATCTTCGTCAAGTTGCTGCTGATGGGCACGGGCCGGAGCCATTGGCGAACGGCCGCAGGCTCTACACTGCGCTGGATATGGACCGTATTCGTCAGGTGCTAGATGAGCGCAATGGCGGGCCGAAGTATGTGCCACACCGGCGGGCCGGGGAGAAGTTGCAGGTTGTTTCTGTCATGAACTTCAAAGGTGGTTCGGGTAAGACAACGACATCTGCCCATCTCGCGCAGTTTTTGGCGTTGAAGGGGTATCGGGTTCTTGCCATTGATCTCGATCCTCAGGCGTCTTTGTCGGCGCTGTTTGGCCATCAGCCGGAGTTGGATGTTGGTGAGGGAGAAACACTTTACGGAGCCATTCGGTATGATGCCCCTCGCCCGATCGCTGAAATTGTGCGGGCGACATACACACCGAACCTGCATCTTATTCCCGGCAATCTCGAACTGATGGAGTTCGAGCATGAAACGCCTAAGGCAATGATGTCAGGACGCGCTGAATCGATGTTCTTTGCCCGCATCGGTGAGGCGTTGACCGAGATCGAAAGCTTCTATGATGTTGTGGTGGTTGATTGCCCGCCGCAGCTTGGCTTTTTGACCATGTCAGCCTTGTGTGCCGCGACATCGACCTTGATCACGGTGCATCCACAAATGTTGGACGTGATGTCGATGTCGCAGTTTTTGACCATGACGAGTGAACTCATGTCTGTGGTGGAAAAGGCGGGCGGGCGCACGAGCTATGATTGGATGCGTTATCTGGTCACGCGCTTCGAGCCGAATGACGGACCTCAAAGCCAGATGACGGGGTTTATGCGTGCTATTTTTGGCAATCGCATGCTGAACAGCGCCATGGTGAAATCCACTGCCGTGGCCGATGCCGGGGTGACAAAACAAACACTCTATGAGGTAGACCGCTCGCAATTCACCCGTGGCACCTATGATCGGGCGATTGAATCGCTGGGGCAGGTGAATGGGGAAGTGGAAGCATTGATCCGCAGCACGTGGGGAAGGAGATCGTAAATGGCCCGCAAGAATTTGATTGGCGTTTCTGATGCCTCGATGCCTCGGTATGAAACCCCGGCGCTGAATGAACGCCCGATTGCGGGTCTGGTGCCGCAATCGCGGCCCGCTTCGCCGGTGGGCGGTATCACCAAAACCCTGGGCAGTATCACCGAAAAAATGGAGCGAGCGAGCGATCTTGAGCGGCAACTGTCTGAAGGTCTGACGGTGATTGAAATTGATCCGGCTTTGATTGACGGATCCTTCGTCAGCGACCGGATGGAGATTGACGCAACCGAACTGGCAGAACTTGCGTCCCAAATCGCCGAGCATGGTCAGCAGGTTCCCATTCTGGTCCGGCCACATCCAGAGGTGAGGGGGCGCTATCAGGTTGCCTATGGTCACCGTCGTTTGGCGGCGGTGAAACAGCTAGGCATCAAAGTACGTGCTGTTGTCAGGGTTTTGACGGACGAGCAGCTGGTCGTCAGCCAGGGCCAGGAAAACAATGCGCGCGCCAATCTATCCTACATCGAGCGTTGCCTTTTTGCTCGTAGGCTTGATGAGCGTTCCTTCAGCCGTGCGACCATCATGGCAGCGCTCAATGTCGACAAACAAGCCCTCTCCAAAATGTTGATCATTATGCGGGATGTTTCTCTGGAGCTTGTTGGATTGATTGGTCCTGCTCCTGATGTTGGGCGCAGACGCTGGATGGACCTGAGCGCTCAGTTGGAATCTGCTGATGTTGCGGGCTTGGTCGATGATCTGTCGTCCGCGGACGACTTTCGTGCCCTGCCGAGCAATGATCGTTTCCAGCACGTGTTAGAGCGGGTGTCAGCGCGAAAAGAAAAGCCAAGCACAGCGGCACTTTCGCCACAGCCCGATGAGCTTCCTGTCACGGTCAAAAAGACAGGAAACCGCAGTACCTTTGTGTTTGATCGCGCAGCAGCCCCGGGCTTTGACGAATATGTGCAGATGCGGCTGGCGGAACTCTATGCTGCCTACAAAGCGGAGAGCGGGGTTTAGAGTTTGTCAGGGAAAAGT
>DNPN01000061.1:0-8537 GCA_003501385.1 Rhizobium sp.
AGTAAACAATAAACACTCTAGATTTTTTTGTTTTCGTTTGTCTTTGAGGGAAACCGGGGGTCCTCTTTTCCGTGACAAACTCAAACGGCCAAGGGCGGGAAAAGATCATGCATCAGCTTTTCCCGCCGCTCACACCCTATCACAGCGGTCACCTGCCCGTGAGCGATGGCCATCAGATCTATTTTGAATGCAGCGGCAATCCGCACGGCATTCCAGCCGTGGTGCTGCATGGCGGTCCCGGCTCTGGCCGTTCAGAAACCGCCCGGCAGTATTTCGATCCCGGTCGCTACCACATTATTCAATTTGATCAGCGCCACTGTGGCCGTAGCATACCGCATGCGGGCGATCCGGTGGTGGATCTCAGCCACAACACTCTGCCCCATCTGCTGCGTGATATTGAGGCGCTGCGTCAGTCTCTCAACATTGAAAGCTGGCTTGTGGTGGGTGGTTCATGGGGATCAACGCTGGCGCTGGCCTATGGGCAAGCCTATCCAGACCGCGTACTGGGCTTTGTGCTCTACATGGTCGTCACCACAAGCGCTGCCGAGATTGAATGGATTACCCGTGGCGTCGGGCAGTTTTTTCCACGCGAGCATCAGCGGTTTGTCGATCACCTTCCAGCGCATGACCGCGGGGGTGATCTTGCAAGTGCCTATCATCGACTGCTGGAAAGCCCTGATAAAACGTGTCACGAACCCGCTGCAAGTGCTTGGTGTAAATGGGAAAATTCCATTCTTGTCACGACGCCCGGCTACATGCCCAACCCGCGCTGGGATGATCCACGGTTTCGTTTGTGTTTTGCCAGACTCGTGACCCATTACTGGGCCAACCGGGCTTGGCTGGCTGAGGGAGAAATCATGAGTCATCTCAGACAGATAGCCGGTATTCCTGCGATTTTGATTCATGGCCGCCTCGATTTTGGCAGCCCGCTGAAAACCGCATTGCACCTGCATCAAGCATGGCCGGGTAGCCAGCTCATTGTGGTGGAAGATGGAGGGCACGACAGCGTTAAGCCAAGCATGGCATCACGGATTGCCGAGTCCATTCAATCCATTAAGCTCAAGCAAAGTGAATTTGGTTGAGGCGGTTGAGCATGCCATTGGCAATTTCCCGCTCACCCATGATCACCGTATCCGCGCCCTGCTTCAACAGATGCTCGATTTCCGCATCGGAATGAGCGCGGCCAAGCACCAACAAGCCGGGATTGGTCGCGTGCGCCATGGCCACAACATTGCCCGCCTCGAACACATCAGGAATAGCCACGGCGATGCTTTTCGCCGCCTCCAGATTGGCAAGCTTCAAGACGCGTTCAGATGCCGCATTGCCACCAATGACCGGCACGCCCAAGGCCATCAATTCCTGCACGCGCTGCTCGGAGTCCTCAATGACCAGCAATGGAATATTCGAGGATTTGAGATTGGACACCAGAATTCTCCCGACACGACCATAGCCAACCACAACGGCGTGTCCGGTCAGAGTGCTGCGCACCACGTCTCCCTCTTCACCGGCTGACGTTACCACATGGGCATCGCCGGTATTATCCTCGCCAGTTGAAACCCGGCCATCAGACACTGTTGCTGTCGTAACCTCAGCAGCTTTGGGTTCTTCAGAGGCAGGTTGCAGCTCGGTCACTTTCGGAGCCGGATCAATTCTGACCTCCAGCCAATGCCTGATCCGATCACACAGATAGAACATCACCGGATTGAGCACGATGGAAATGATGGCACCCGCGAGAATCAGATCTCGCCCCTGCTCCGGCAAAATCTTAAGCCCAACGCCCAGTTCCGCCAGAATGAAGGAGAATTCGCCGATCTGCGCAAGACTGGCCGAAATCGTCAGCGCTGTCGCCACGGTTTTGCGGAATGCCAGAACAATCAGGAAGGCCGCCAGTGATTTACCGACGACGATAATGAAAATGGTGCCGAGAATCAGCCAAGGCTCAGACAGGATGATCGTTGGATCAAATAGCATGCCCACAGACACGAAGAACAGCACCGAAAAAGCATCTCGAAGCGGCAGGCTCTCCTGCGCAGCCCGGTTGGACAGTTCACTTTCGGCCAACACCATGCCCGCGAAAAAGGCCCCGAGCGCCAACGAGACACCAAACAATTTCGCAGCGCCGAAGGCTACCCCAAGCGCAATCGCCAGAACGCCCAAGCGAAACAGTTCTTTTGAGCCTGTATGGGCAATGCGATGCAAAATCCATGGAATCAAGCGTCGGCCAAAAACAAGCATCACCGCCACGAACAGCCCAACCTTCACCAAGGTCAATGCAATGGCACCACCGACACCCAAATCGATTCCCAGCATGTTCTGGATCATCATCGATACGGGATCGGCATGGGTCGCTTCGCTTGGTCCCTTGGCCAGCGCCGGAATGAGGACAAGCGCCAACACCATGGCCAGATCTTCCACGATCAACCAGCCAACCGCAATCTTGCCTCTCTCGGTTTCGACAATTCTTCTTTCCTGCAAAGCCTTGAGCAGCACTACGGTAGAGGCAACAGAAAGGGCCAAACCAAACACCAACCCGCCGGCGATGGACCATCCCATCATTGAGCCCATGCCCAAGCCAAGAAGCGTTGCCACGCCAATCTGCACAATGGCACCCGGCACGGCAATGAAGCGAACCGAAAGCAAATCTTTCAGGGAAAAATGCAGGCCGACACCAAACATCAACAGGATTACACCAATCTCTGCCAGTTCTGGTGCAAGGCTCTGATCTGCGACAAATCCGGGTGTGTGCGGCCCCACCAAAATACCTGCAAACAGATAGCCAACCAAGGGCGGCATCTTGAACCGATGCGCCACAACCCCAAAAATAAACGCCAGCACGAGACCACCGACAATTGTTGAGATCAGTGGCGTATCATGGGGCATGAGATTTCCTTATCGCTGGGTGGAAAGCAGACAAAAACATTGCTATGAAGGGGCTATGTTGACCAATATGGGCAGTATAAGGACATGGGTCAAGGTGACAGAAGCGGTATTTTAACACCAGCGCTCTGCAGAGCGGCGCGGGGACTGTTAAATTGGACGCAAATAGAGCTCGCAGAGCATTCCGAAGTCTCTCGCAGCACCATCCGGGATTTTGAGGGTCATCGGCACGACATTCATCGGACAACGGCAGAGCAATTGCGCTTGGCGCTTGAGTCTGGCGGCGTAGCGTTTATCCATGCGCCCGGCCACGGCCTGGGTGTGTTTTTTCAAAAACCCAACAGCGATACGGCCGATTCTGGATGTCTGAGCCTTTCGATCGGGCCAACCACTCTATAAATTGGCAGGCATAATCGGGCTTCAGGGATGGAGTCGCAACGCTTGAGAGAAGCAAGGAATAAAACGCATGGCTAAAGCTGCATTCATCGGATTGGGCGTCATGGGCTACCCCATGGCAGGACATTTGAAAACAAAGGGCGGTCACGATGTCACCGTCTACAATCGCACCACAGCCAAGGCAGAAAACTGGGTCAAGCAATTTGGGGGAGCCTTTGGCCTGACCCCGGCAGAGGCCGCAAAAGACGCCGATTTCGTTTTCACCTGCGTTGGTAATGATGATGATCTGCGCGCTGTGACCATTGGCGCGGATGGCGTTTTTGCCAGCATGAAGCCCGGCGCAATCCTGATTGACAACACGACAGCCTCGGCTGACGTGGCCCGTGAACTCTATGCCGCAGCCAAGGCCAAGGGCTGTGATTTTGTCGATGCGCCGGTATCAGGTGGTCAAGCGGGTGCCGAAAATGGTGTGCTCACCGTGATGTGCGGCGGTGACGAGGCTGTGTTCGAGGCCGCAAAGCCAGTGATCGAATCCTTTGCGCGGATGATTGGCCTGATGGGTCCTGCCGGTTCCGGTCAATTGACCAAGATGGTCAATCAGATCTGCATTGCCGGTATCGTGCAGGGATTGGCTGAAGCTGTGCACTTTGGCAAAAGCGCTGGTCTCGATATTGAAAAGGTGGTCGAGGTGATTTCCAAGGGTGCCGCCGGTTCATGGCAGATGGAAAACCGCCACAAGACCATGAATGCTGGCAAATATGATTTTGGCTTTGCGGTGGATTGGATGCGCAAGGATCTGGGCATCGTGCTCAATGAAGCCAAAAACAATGGCGCAACACTGCCGGTGACGGCACTTGTCGATCAGTTTTACGGCGACGTGCAAAAGATGGGCGGCCAGCGCTGGGACACATCTTCGCTGCTGGCGCGCCTGGAGAAGTAACATTCTCACATCAAAGCGGGCAGTCACCTGCCCGCTGTCACTTCCGGCTTATTCTTCGCCGGACTTGTTGTTGTCCAGCGCCATGTAATCCAGCGGCAATTCGGTGGTGTATTTGATCTGTTCCATCGCAAACACCGATGACACATCGCGGATTTCGATTTTTGAGATCAGGCGCTTGTAGAAGGCATCATAGGCAGCGATGTCTGGCACCACAACGCGCAGCAGATAATCCACATCACCGCTCATGCGGTAAAATTCCACAACTTCGGGGAACTCACCCACCACTTCAGAGAAGCGCTTCAACCATTCAATGGAATGGGTGCTGGTGCGGATGGAGACAAACACCGTGACCTTGGTGTTGACTTTGGATGGGTCCAGAATCGCCACCCGGCGCTTGATCACGCCATCCTCTTCCATCTTCTGAATACGCCGCCAACAGGGCGTTGTCGAAAGACCAACCTTCTTGGCAAGGTCGGCGACAGCAAGAGTGGAATCTTCTTGCAGAATACGAAGAATTTTTCGGTCTAGACGATCCATATGCGGCCCCATCGAAATTTTTTTCCTGTATATCCCAAAAAAGCACAGATGACAGCAAAATGCTTTCAACCTGCGAGATGATCCACTTCCTTTTTTAAAACGGGAAGCAAATCTGCCTCAAACCAGGGATTACGCTTCAGCCAACCGCTGTTGCGCCAGCTCGGATGCGGCAAAGGAAGCAGTCTTGGTCCATCTTCATTGCGAAAATAATAGTCTCGCCACGCCTGTACCGTTTGGGTCATCGCCGGCTTTTTCAGTTTTGCCAAATGCCAGCTTTGGGCATATTGCCCAATCAACAGGATCAACTCAATCTGCGGCATGGCCTCCATGACTCGCGCCCTCCAGAATGGCGCACATTCGCGCCTCGGCGGCAAATCGTGGCCCTTGTCATCGTAGCCGGGAAAACAAAATCCCATGGGGACAATCGCAAATCGGCTCGCGTCATAGAACAGATCACGCTCAACGCCGAGCCATTGCCGCAAGCGATCACCGGATGCATCGTTGAACGGCACGCCGGTTTCATGCACACGCTTGCCAGGTGCCTGCCCTGCAATGAGAATTCGGGCCGTGGACGACAGCACAACAACGGGCTTCGGCTCATGCATAAGCCGTTTTTCAGGCCCGCCGGCGGGACATTCCACACACAAGCGGCAGGCTTTTATGACCTGAACGAGTGCCGAAATACCATCTGCCTGCTCAAAATCGGTCATCATGCCTGCTCGCAATCGTCTTATTGCCGCCCTCTTTGATAACAAGCGGTATCTGAGAATGGCAAATAAAACCTTTCCAGAAAGTAACTCTTAAGACTTCGCCGCTACAGTAAGGGTCACCGCGGAAACATTGCAACCATATCATGGGTCATAGCGTCTCAAATTCGTCTGACAAACATATTGTCGACCTCACCCGCAACCGACGTGGCAATGCCACGGCGAAAGCCCTGCGTTTGACCCGAGAACGGCTGCAATCCACCCATGGCGGCACCCCTGCTTTTGAAAAAGAACTGCTGCTAATGCACACGCAGGCTAGCCTGCAGGGTGCCGCGATCACGCCATTCATCACCATGATCTTTGCATCGGTTTCCGGTTATCTTTCGCAAAATCCGATTTACATTTTCTGGGCGCTGATGACGTTGAGCGTGCATGCGCTCAATATTCTTCTGATCAGCAAAGCGGCCGCGCGCATTCCGCTTTCCAAACGTCAGGAACATTGGCGTCATGCGCTGCTGATCGGCCACGGAGCCATGGGCTGCTGCTGGGCATTTTTTGCCTACCAGAGCTGTGACGCGTGCGGCGAGACAGCCGATATTTTGCTCAGGGGCTCCGTGCTGCTGATTGCACTGAGTGTCATTGCCATGACGAATATTTTGCTTCGTCAGGCCGTGCTCTACGCATCCTTGCCGATTATGATAGCGCTGATATTGCAAGCGAGCCGAACAGATGCCGTCAACGACATTGCTCTGGCGGGCATCTTCACCACCTGCGTCGCATTTTTTACCTATATTACCGGCAGGCTTTATATCTCAAATCTAAAGATTCTATCGTTTCAGAATGAGAAAGATGATCTTATTGCCGAGCTTGAAGTGGCCAAATCCATGTCGGATGAAGCACGGCGGCGGGCAGAAGAGGCCAACATGGCCAAATCGCGCTTCCTTGCCTCCATGTCACACGAATTGCGCACGCCATTGAATGCAATTCTGGGCTTTTCCGAAGTTATGGCCCATGAGGTGCTGGGGCCACTGAACAATCCGCTCTACAAAGAATATTCGGGCGACATTCACCGATCTGGCCAACATCTGCTAAACCTGATCAACGAGATTCTCGATCTCTCCCGCATTGAAGCGGGCAAATATGACCTTTCCGAAGAATCAATCTCGCTGCTGAATGTGGCAGAAGACTGCGTGGGCATGGTGCAATTGCGCGCCAAATCCAAAGGCATCAAGATCAGGCAGCAGTATGAAGCCAACATGCCGTGTATTTGGGCCGATGAAAAAGCCATGCGGCAAGTGGTGCTGAACCTGCTGTCCAACGCCGTGAAATTCACGCCGGAGGGTGGTGAGATCACCGTGAAGGCGGGCTGGACAGTTGGTGGTGGTCAATACCTCTCCATCAAGGATAATGGCCCTGGCATTGCTGACGAAGAGATCCCGGTGGTGCTGTCGGCCTTTGGTCAGGGTTCTGTGGCCATCAAGAGCGCCGAGCAGGGCACGGGCCTTGGCTTGCCTATTGTGCAAGCCATTCTATCCAAGCACGGCGGAGAATTCAGACTGAAGTCCAAACTGCGCGAAGGCACAGAAGTGATTGCCATCCTGCCAGCGAAGCGCGTATTGCAGAGCCTGCCTGCGGTGAGCGGTATGACCGCCGTGGAACCACGCAAACGCTATTTTGCCTGAACGAGGCCCTATTTTTCTGTCCCTTTGTCAGCCTCGCCCGGTCTTGGCATAAGCAACCCGTGGCGACGCCTGAACCTTGCCATTTTCAACCCTGTCTTGCGTCGAAATCGGCGCGCCGAGCTGATATCGTGCGACAAAATGATGAGCCCAAGCGGCAACATCCAAAAGCCCAGAACGGGTAAAAATCCAAGGCAGCCACCCAGAATGAAACCGGCACCGATCGAAACTCTTCCCGCCTTCGATTGCGGAAAGGGCATGGACATTGATCCTATATGCAAACGTCCATTCTCACTATCTATCGAATACTTATGTGTTTTCTTCGTTGTCAACCTATCCGGCCTTCCTTTGTTTTTCGAGTTATCCACATTCATGCAGATGGGAAAATGATGAAAATAATACAAGAGGTGATTTTTTTTCAAAAAGGGACTTGGCAAATGGATCAAGGGTCAGTAGAAGCCCTCTCACACCAACAGGAGCGGTTCACACCACTTCATGCGGTCTATTCCTTGGTAGCTCAGCGGTAGAGCATTCGACTGTTAATCGACAGGTCGCCGGTTCGAATCCGGCCCGAGGAGCCATATTCCAACCGTTAGGTTGATGTTAGAGAGCGAAATCAGCAATGGTTTCGCTCTTTTCATTTTATCAGCATTCTCAAAAACGCTTTCTTTTATCAATGTCATGAAAATTCAAACAGTTTTGAATAATCTGCCATGAGGCATGATAAAATGCTTGGCAAATCAAACAAAGCTCACTAAAAGCGCGTTCACGGCAGCGCGAGTGGTTCACACCACTTAAGGCAGCTTATTCCTTGGTAGCTCAGCGGTAGAGCATTCGACTGTTAATCGACAGGTCGCCGGTTCGAATCCGGCCCGAGGAGCCATATTACAACCGAATGGTTGATGCAAAAAGAGCCAAATCACATCTGATTTGGCTCTTTTCATTTTCAGCGTCTAATCAAAATTTAACGGCAGATCGTGCGCTTTTCAACGATCAAGCGTCCATGGTGGCGATATTTGACCACGTTGGTGCGGCAGCGCTCTCCGCGAAAATGACGTGCACGCTCATGGCGATAGTATCCGCGATCATAACGACGCTCAAAGCGGTCACCGTGCGGGTAGTGACCACGCTCAGAAATAATAACGCCCGCGCTTTGAGCCATGGATGGCGCTGTTGTCATGGTCAAGCAGCCGATAGCAATCAAGCCAGCAACAAGAATCTTCTTCATCTTATTCTCCTACTGCATGTCGCGTTCAACTGGGATCAGTTGAACGATCACGTAAATGCACAAAAAAGAAGGTTAAAGCTCGGCTCCGTTGGATCCTAGAGTCTGTCAGGTTCAGATTGAACCAGACAGACTCTAGCTCTTTTTTGTTTTCGTTTGTCTTTTCGGGAAAACCG
>DNPN01000061.1:8775-29207 GCA_003501385.1 Rhizobium sp.
GTTTGTCTTTTCGGGAAACCCGGGTTCCACTTTTCCCTGACAAACTCTATAGAACGCGCCGCGCTTTAACATCGCTTCCGTGCAGTCGATGGCGAATGTTTAGCCGCCTCTTGCTGAACTAACTCTGAGAGGGTCATTCATGTTCCAGACAGACTTTCAAAAAACTGAAATGAGCGACCTTTGTAGATCCGGACTTCCGTCTCTCTAAGCCCAAGCTTACGCAGCACAGAGAGAGAGGCACCATTGTCCACATGGGCAAAAGCGATAAAGCGTTCACCAAGACGCCGCTCGAAAAACCATTGCTTCAAACCCCTGCCGATTTCGGTGGCGAATCCTTTGCCCCATTCTTCACGGTGAATCGCATAGCCAAGCTCAAACGCGCCAGACTCTTCTGACCATGAAAATCCAGCGCGGCCGATAAAACGCCCGTCGTTCTTGGCCACCAGCTTCAGCTTGCCTGTGCCACTCTCTTCAAAAGCATCCAGCCAGCCTGCAATGCGCGCGGCGGCATAGTGCCAATTCCACGGCTCACCTGTGCTGACAAATTGGCTTGTCTCAACGGTGGAATGCAGATCAACCAAATGCGCCGTATCGCCTTTCCGCCAAGGCGTCAAAATCAGCCGCTCGGTCTCGCAGATCACCGGAGCAGCAAACACGCCACCTGTCACAGCCTCAGCCACGCCTGTGGTGCCCGGAAAGGTCAGGGGTAAGCGCATGCGTGACCGAACAGCCAGATAGGCCCAGGCTTCCGCCTCCATCGCATCTCCGTCCAGTGCCAGATCGTCAGCATTGAGAACCGTGGCGGCCTTGGCATCCGCCATTGCGGTCAGATCCGCCATAATCATCGCATTGAGGCGCCCGCCGCCACAGATCACGTAGGTCTTAGGCCTCTTGGGAAGATGCCTTGCGGAGGCGAAGATTGCGGCCGCAGCCACATGGGCCAATGTTCTGGCCCCGTCCTCCAGACTGACCTCACCGACCGTTGGAGGTGTAAAATCATTGCGGTCCAACGAGCGCCGTGTGTTGGCCGTAAAAAATGGATGTTTGAGATAGCGATCCGCCAACGCCCTCACCACCTGCCCCTGAGACGCTATGGCACCGCCCGCATCAAAGGCCTTGCCAGTTTGCCCTTCAACCCACTGGTCAATCAGGGTATTGCCGGGGCCGCTATCAAAGGCGGCAATCTCCCCATCATCGCCAATAAAAGTGAGGTTGGAAATGCCGCCGATGTTGACGAAGCAAAGGGGAAAGGTCGCGCCACCAATCGATGATGCAAGAGCGCCATGATACACCGGCACCAGTGGCGCGCCCTGCCCGCCATGAACCATATCGTTGGCGCGCATATCGTAGACCACATCAATGCCGGTCTGGCGTGCCAGCAAGTCTCCGTTGCCGATCTGCACCGTTAGCGCATCGTTGGGCCTGTGCAGCACCGTCTGACCATGAAAGCCAATGACATCAATATCGCGCGGCCTGATCCCGTTGACCGCGAGAAACGTCTTTACGGCTTGAGCGTGACGCAAGGTCAGCGCCTGTTCCAGCTCGAGCAAGCAGCCGGGCCGCTGGTCGCGGGTGGTGATGGCTTTGGCATCCTCCAGCCCTTGGCGAAGCTGCGCACGGAAAGCATCATCATAAGGCACGGATAAAAACGGCCCCCGTTCCACATGGTTCAGGCCATCAGTGGTCAAGAGCGCCACGTCGATTCCATCCATGGAGGTGCCGCTCATCAATCCAATAGCACGCAATATTTTGCTCAAGGTCCAAATTCCTTTTTCGACGCACGGAGAAAGCACGTTATTGATGGCTGAAACGGGTGCAATTTCAAAAAAACAATGCTAAAGCCGCCTTAATTTCCAAAAGTCCGATACCAGAAGGCGTGACCATCATGTCAAAGTTCAAGTCCGATTTCCTCCACACAATGCACGAGCGCGGGTTTATTCATCAGATTTCTGACGAAACAGGCCTCGATGATCTATTGTCCAAGGAGAGCGTGACCGCCTATATCGGCTATGATCCAACAGCATCGTCACTGCATGCTGGCTCGCTCATTCAAATCATGATGCTGCATTGGTTTCAGGCCACTGGCCATCAACCGATTTCGCTGATGGGCGGCGGCACGGGCATGGTGGGTGATCCATCCTTCAAGGAAGAAGCCCGCCAGTTGATGACCCTGGACAAGATTGAGGACAACATTGCCTCCATCAAGCGCTGCTTTGCGCATTACCTCGATTACGATAACGGCCCCAAGGGCGGCGCGTTGATGCTGAACAACGCCGAATGGCTGCGCGGGCTGAATTACCTTGAATTCCTGCGTGATGTTGGCCGCCATTTCTCGGTCAATCGTATGTTGTCGTTTGAGAGCGTTAAAACGCGGCTTGATCGCGAACAGTCGCTGTCATTCCTTGAATTCAACTACATGATTCTTCAGGCCTATGACTTTGTGGAGCTGAACAAGCGCTACGGCTGCCGCCTGCAAATGGGTGGCTCTGACCAATGGGGCAATATCATCAACGGTATTGACCTTGGCCACCGCATGGGCACACCACAGCTCTACGCGCTGACCTCGCCGCTGTTGACCACATCCTCCGGTGCCAAGATGGGCAAATCGGCCACGGGCGCTGTGTGGCTGAATGCCGACCTGCTCTCGGCCTACGATTTCTGGCAATATTGGCGCAACACGGAAGACGCTGACGTCAGCCGCTTCCTAAAGCTCTACACAACGCTGCCGATGGATGAGATTGCCAAGCTGTCAGCACTTGGCGGTGCAGAGATCAACGAGGTCAAGAAAATCCTCGCCACCGAAATCACCGCTATCCTGCACGGCCGGGCCGCCGCCGAAGAAGCCGCAGAAACCGCCCGCAAAACCTTCGAAGAAGGCGCATTGGCCGACAACCTGCCCTCCATCGAGGTCTCAAGCGCCGAGCTTGAATCCGGCATCGGCCTTCTGGCCCTGATCGTCAAAGCCGGCCTCGCCGCCTCCAACGGCGAAGCCCGCCGCCATGTGCAGGGCGGCGCGGTGAAGATCAATGATCAGAGCGTTTCTGATGAGCGCGCAAGCATTGGCACTGGTGAAGTGACGGCTGATGGCGTGATCAAGCTGTCATTGGGCAAGAAGAAGCATATTTTGGTGCGGCCTGTTTGATGTGAGAGCCTTCTGCGCTTTGATTGGCGCAGAAGGCTTCATATACCTAATGGAAGCTGGACACGACATCGTGAGCCGTTGGGACAATTAAATTGTTAGATTTTCCTTGACAGGAAATGACCGAGCAAAGATATTTCCAATAAGGTTGATGCTACCGGCCGCTCACACCCTTTGGGATGGTGAAAGCATCAGATTGACGATCAATATCCTTGCGAGAGGTCGATCCGTCAGCAACGTGAGCACTGGCCTTTGGGATTGACCCATCACAGGGAACTCAATGCACACCTACCGAGACGCCAAACGTATGGCGAAGGTTCTCGAAACTTCTCTCCGTGAGAAGAATGTCGATATCTCCCATGGTGAAAGCCTGAATATCATCGCCAAGCAATTCGGCTTGGATGATTGGAATACACTTTCAGCCCGGATAAAGCGGGCTGAAGCAGCCGATGTACGCCGTCTGCAAGCCATACAGTCTTGGGATTTTGTTGGCGAGCACCCAACTGAATTTGATTACGGCGTTGATGAAAACGCACTGGGTTCAAGCCGAAGAGCAGCGCTGATCCGCTACATGCAGGCCATACCAACACGTTACAGTCATACGGCAAGAGTCTTTGGCACACTCATGCAAACCGCATCTGCGGTGCCTTATCATGGGAAACGGCTGGAAATTTGTGCTGATCTGGCAACTGAGCATGTTTCCCATGGCGCAACCATATGGGCGCGCGTCGATAAATCCGCCGGCCACAGCCTCGTATTCGACAACTTGAAGCACCACCCTAATGGTTGGCTGTTCGGCGATAGTAGCTGGACAAAGCGAAGAATCATTCTTGATGTGCCCCCGGAAGGCGTTTCGCTTCACTTCGGGTTCTTCTTAAAGGGAAAGGGCAGCGTCTGGGCCACAAATTTTGCGCTGAATGTCGTGGATAATCCCGTTCCACTTACTACGCAGCCGATAGAGGACGTGCGGGAAAAAACATGGATTGGGCCGCAGAATCTGGATTTTGCAAAAGTTATTGATTTGATCTCTTAGGTCTGTCCGCTTCGTTGTGAAATTGATAGGCTTTCACAGAAAATAGCGAGCGGAATGGCTCTTCCGCTCGCCGTTTGTCTGGTCGCCCATCCCTAAGTCCTAAGCCTCATAGCATCAAGGCAATTTTTGCGGCCTCTTCCAATTGAGCGTCCACACCGCTCCGCAATTCCTCGCGGGTCAAGGGAATAACCCGATCAGGCGTTACGCCAACCCCTTCAAACGGGGTGCCATTTGCAAAATACTCTCGTTTCGTCGAAACCCGAAATGACATGCCGAATTCAGGAAAACCAACAAAATAAGGCTGGCCTGTCGATCCCCATGTGGTTTCGCCAAGAACGAGGCCGCGCCCGCCTTGCTGAAAGCGCAGAACAAAATCCTCGCCAGCCGAACCACAATAATTGTCAGCAAGAACAGCGATTTTGCCTTTCCATGCATTTGGGAGGGGCTGGATCGTATAAGGCCCATACCGCATTGCCAAATGAGTGAAGTCAGGACCCGAGCTCTCGTGGCTACCAGCAGCGTCATTACATGCAATTGTCATCGGTGAGGTGAACATGGTGCCTTGATAAGGCGTCATCATAATGGCTGCAAGCAGATTGACTGGCGTGCTGCCGCCGCGATTGCCACGCAGATCGAGCAAAACAGCTTTTGCATCCGTCGCGTCGCGGATCGCTGAAATTGCGGATTGCTCATATTTTGGATCATCAAAGGCTGGAACTTTGATCACAACCAAGCCGTCATCACGACGTATGATGTCCACGTCATTCGCAGGAAATCTACCATGGGCTTGTCCATCTGTGGCCGCGGTCAAATCTATCAGTATTTGCCGTCCGTCATCCATCCGAAGGGTGAACACCTTGGGCAACACATCCGCAAAGCGCCACAGGCTGAAATCCAGCACGACCGAATGTGACTTACCGATGTAGTCGTAGACTGGATCAAACCACTCGGCCACGGACTTTCCATCAATCCCCGCAATCACATCACCTGGTGACAGCGCAGTAATGCGTGTCCATACCACCGTCCATTGGCCTTCGATCAGCCGTATCATGAAAGGTCTCGGCCCCATCTCCTCTCTCAGCTGATCATCAACAAACGAGGTGTGGCCATTGCGAAGACTGGCGAACAAACGCATACTCGCCAAGGAAAAAGCGCGTCGGTCTTCTGCTGAAATTGCCGCTTGCAAATAGGCGCGATACCGCGCCTCGAAATCATATTCCGCTGGCAATCCCTCCGCATGAGCAAAATATCTGCGAATAGTATGATAGGCTTTGGCTGCTATATGGGCTCGCTCAACAATGTCAGGATCACGCACTTTAACGGCCTGCAGTGCTTCAATTTCCGTTTGGGATGCACCGTCTGTTGAAGATTGACTGTTTCTCTGACAAAAATCTCCCACCATATTCTTTGCCCCCCACAACCCTCTGAATTAGATATATTTATTATAAAATGCACCTGAGAGGATATGGAGCCGATTGAGGTCTGTAAACGCGTAGTACGTTCAACAGGTTGTGAAGAAAAACCTACCATCAGCGCGACGTTTGGTATCTAACTCAAACTATGGTGTGCGAAGCGCCTCACGCATCGCCTTCCCACACCTCCTCAAACACCAAATCTTCCAACGCCAGTCGCTTGCGCCACCCTTTCACCTGCAATTCCGGCTCATCATAAAGCTTGGCAACCTTGCCAAGGCACAGCCACCCCACAATCTCGATCCGCTCTGGAATGTTGAGGATAGCGCGCAAATCGGCATCATGAAAAATGCTGACCCAGCCGACACCGATGCCTTCCGCGCGGGCGGCGAGCCAGAGATTTTGGATGGCGCAGACGGTGGAATAGCTGTCCATGCGGGGGTTATGGGTGCGGCCCAGCACCACGAGGCCTGCGCGGTCTGGATCGCAGGTGACGCAGATGCCGAGGGGGGCTTTGAGAATGCCCTCTAACTTCAGATTGCGGTAGAGCGTGGCTTTTTCACCCTCAAACAGCGCTGCTGCCTCATCATTGGCCTTGGAGAAGGCTTGCCAGACGGCTTGTCGCCGTGCTGCATCGCGTACCAGAACAAAGTTCCATGGCTGCATGAAGCCAACGGAGGGAGCGTGATGGGCGGCGGTGAGGATGCGCCAGAGCGTATCATCGTCGATTGGATCTGGCAGAAATTCATCGCGCACGTCGCGGCGGGTCATGATGGCCCGGTAGACGGCGGCGCGCTCTTGTTCAGAAAATGCTCCGGCGGAGACCAGAGCGTCGTTTGGTGTGTCTTGCATCGTTTGGTCCCCAACAATGCGCCCTACGCAATCCTTTGCGAATCGCGATCAAGCAAAACGCGCCTGCCGTCCGCGCAAGCGTCGTCTATCGTGTCAGGCCGGTCTTCTGACTGGGCTTCGTTTGATGTGACACCTTCCCGGCTTTCACCAGTGGCACATATCACACCATCCACCTCACAGCGTTGGGCACGTTGCGGAATTTCACCGCATTCCCGATTCTCTCATTGTAAAATGAGCACCTGACGGGACGGAGATTTATAGCAAAGTTTTGGGTGAAGCTAGGCGCTCAAGGGGAAATAGCGAACATAGGCAAATTCTTGGCCATCCGGCGACCAGCTTGGCACGTTGATACTGCCCTGCCCGCCAAACAGCTCAAACAGAGTTTCCAGATTGCCGCCATCCATATCCATCAGGCGCATGCGCACGTTCAGATCACGCGGGTGGTCAAACACCTCAGGATCGTAAGAAATCAGCACCACTTTACGATTGTTCGGGCATGGATGAGCAAACCAATTGCCGTAATTGTCATTTGTCACTTGCTGCAAGCCAGTGCCATCCGGGTGAATGCGCCAGATCTGCATCAAGCCGGTTCGGCTGGAGTTGAAATAAATCCACTGCCCATCCGCCGACCAATCCGGGCCATCGTTGCGGCCTTCGCCATGGGTCAGGCGGCGCTCGTCGCTGCCCTCGACAGTGATGGTGTAAATATCAAACACCTGATCGCGGATGCCGCAATAGCACACACGCTGCCCATCCGGCGACCAGCCATGCCAATAGGATGGCAGATGATCGGTGATTTGAATGGGCGTGCCGCCCTCGGCAGGCAGAATGTAAAGACAGGTTTTGCCGTGCTCCACCTTGTCGCAAATCGCCAGCCATTCTCCATCAGGCGACAGACCGTGGTCATTGTTGCAGCGTGTGGCAAAGCCGGTGTCGATTTTGGACGGCACAGGCGCACCGGAGAGCGGCAGACGATACATCAGCCCATCATCGTTGAAGATCAGGAATTGACCATCGCGTGACCAATTCGGGGCTTCCACCAGCCGTTCCGTTTGCCAGACAATGCGGCTCTGCCGGGTCTCGATATTGTAGATCTCCACAGAGCTTCGCATCAGCACTCTACCTGTCTCGGAATCGGTTAGTGATCGGGTAACGGCGATCACGCCCGAAATTTTTCTTGGTGATTTTCACGCCCGGAGCCGATTGGCGGCGCTTGTATTCGGCCAGGTAGAGCAGATGCTCCACCCGATGCACAGTGGCAATGTCATGGCCACGGGCCAAGATGTCATCCACTGACATTTCCTTTTCCACCAGGCATTCCAGAATATCATCCAGCACTGGATAGGGTGGTAGGCTGTCCTGATCAGTCTGGTTGGGACGCAGCTCGGCGGAGGGAGCTTTGGAGAGGATATTGGCGGGAACCCCCCCCCCCGCCGGTCCCAAGGCACCCACAGGCACATGCGCATTGCGCCATGCCGAGAGTGCGTAGACCTGCATTTTGTACAGGTCTTTGATAGGGTTAAAGCCACCATTCATATCGCCATACAGCGTGGCATAACCCACTGACATTTCGGACTTATTGCCCGTTGTCACCACCATCGAGCCAAACTTGTTGGACACCGCCATCAGGATGGTGCCACGGGTGCGGCTTTGCAGGTTTTCTTCGGTAATGCCGCTTTCCGTACCCTCGAACATATCGGCGAGGCTGGAGAGGAAACCTTCCACCGGCTCTGAAATCGGCACGATGTCGTAATGGCAGCCCAGCGCCTTGGCGCAATCCTCGGCATCCTTGAAGGATTCTTCCGAGGTGTAATGATAGGGTAACATAATGGTGCGCACGCGCTCATGCCCCAGCGCGTCCACGGCCATGGCGGCGCAAATGGCTGAGTCGATGCCGCCAGAGAGGCCAAGCACGACGCTTTTGAAGCCATTCTTGTTCACATAATCGCGGAAGCCCAGCATGCAGGCGCGGTAATCGGCCTCCTCCGCTTGCGGGATCTCCGCCACCGCGCCCGGCGCGCAGCGCCAGCCATCAGTGTTACGATGCCATGTGGTAAGCGTAAGCCCTTCCTGAAACTGCTCCATCTGGAAGGCCAGCGTCTTATCGGCGTTAAAGCAGAAGCTGGCTCCATCAAACACCAGTTCGTCCTGCCCCCCCACCTGATTGGCGAACACCAGAGGCAACCCGCTCTCAACCACCTGCCGCAACACCACCTGATGACGCACATCCAGCTTGCCGCGATAATAGGGCGAACCATTGGGCACCAGCAGGATCTCGGCCCCGCTTTCGGCCAGTGTTTCGCACACGCCCAGATCGTTCCAGATTTCTTCGCAGATTGGCACGCCAATGCGCACGCCGCGAAAATTCACCGGCCCCGGCATTTCGCCTTCCACAAACACGCGCTTCTCATCAAATTCGCCATAGTTCGGCAGATCAATCTTGTCGCGCAGGGCAAGAATTTTGCCGCCATCGATGATGGCCACAGAATTGTGCCGACCCTTTTCGCCCTGACGGGGAAAACCAACAATCACACCCGGACCGCCATCGACCGTATCAGCAGCCAATTGATCCACCGCCGCCTTGCAGGCTTTGAGAAAAGCCGGCTTCAACACCAGATCTTCCGGCGGATAGCCAGACAGGAACAGCTCGGAGAGCAACAGCAGCTCGGCACCCTGTGCCGCGGCTTGCGTTCTTGCTGCACGCGCCTTTGCAAGATTGCCGACGACATCGCCGACAGTCGGGTTAAACTGGGCTACCGCAATGCGGAGCGTTTCGGGTCTGGTGACTATATCGCTCATGGTTGAGGTTTAGCGCGGGCACGCACTGTTCGCAACGGGCCAAAGAGGGAAATCACCATCTTGAGAGACTGCAAACCGACAGCAGATTTGATGGGAGCGGTGCTGATCGGTGGTCGCCAACATTGAGCCAACGCATTCCTAAAAATATGCTGACTGTGAGCGATAGTCGAAGTGATGATTTAGGTCATTTCATCAATAAATATTATCCAAAGATAACAAACATCACGATTATACAGACGACACGTCGCTAATATTGAGACTAATTTTTTTACGAGAGTAACCGCTGATATTTGACTTCAAAAAAAAATCAGACGTATATAAACGTGTATAAGAAATACACTTGAGAGACCAAAGGCTTTTCAAAGATGTTTGCTTCATCCATTTCACAGCACACGGTTTCGAGCGATCTTTTACGAGACGTCATAGCGGCGCATCCTCTGTTTCCCGAAGTCGAGCGACGTATTGCGAAGCATCTGATTGGAATCCACAAGGAAAACCCGCGTCTGTCGCGGTTAAAGGCATCCCATCGCAAATGGTTGATGACGCAATCGCTCTATGCGCTCGCAATGGAGAGAACACCCGACGACCCGCTATCGGGACTGACGACAACCCGATTCGTGGAGACGATCCTGGAGTTGGGAGAAGCCAGCCGCAACACCGCAGCAAGCTTTCTCGCTGAGCTGGTGGCTTACAAATTTCTGACATGCGAAGATTGTCCGGCAGACCGGCGTATGCGCATTCTGCTGCTGACGAAAGCCAGTGAAAAAGCCATGACATCTTGGTTTCATGGCCATCTGGATTGCCTGGACTTTCTCGATCAAGGCAATCGCCGCGCGATATCAGAGGATAATCCGCAGATATTCAAGGTGGCGCAGCCCATCATTGCCCACACGCTGGTCAATGACAAGGATTGGCGCTATCCGCTTGATAGCATTGCCCCATTCTTAAATTCCGACATGGGGGGCATGGTCTTGCATGACCTGATCTCTCATGTGCCAGATCAATCTGATAGCGAAGGCCGCTACCAGATAGGAAAAATCAACCTCTCCAATCTGGGCAAGACCTATTTAATCTCACTCACAAACCTTAAGCGTATGTTCAAAACGGGACACGATCTCCGCCTGTTGGGCTGGCAACAGCAGCAAAGGCGTGGCGGTTTCTGGCTCACCGAGCAATTTGTGAAGGATTACTATCATTGGCAGTCTGCCAAATTTGAAGTCGTGAATTCGGCTTTCTGGGAGGGTGTAAAGGCGACAAGTGGAAACTCCAAGACAATCCAGCCGCGAAAATCCCTCACGGCTGTCAGCTAGAGTTTGTCATGAAAAAGTGGTACCCAGTTTTTCCGAAAACCGTCAATTTTAGGATGATTTCAGCGTGTTTTTAATATCCCAGCGGTCGTGATACCACAGCCATTGTTCGGGATATTGCCGCACCCAGCTTTCCACCTTGTCGTTGAGCAATTGAGCCGTGGCCTGCACATCCAGATGGCCTTGCGCATCATAAGGCAGTTCCACTTTCGGCTCAATTTCCAACCGGTATCGATTGTTGGCTAAGCGAATGCAACGGGCCGGAAACACATCGCAACCAAACTGACGAACCAGCTTGGCCAAAAGCGGGTTGGTGCGCACATCCTGATTGAAAAATGTCGTCGGCTTTCCTCGGGAAAATTTCTGATCCACCAGAACGCCCACACCTTCGCCCTGCTCCAGTTGATTGGCAAGATGAAAAGCCGAGCCCGCATGCGACGGCACCAGATTGCCCATGCGCTCCTTGCGAAACCCAAACACCATATCAGCAATATAGGGATTATTGGGTGGGCGAAACAGCACAGTCACATCCAACCCATAAGACGCGCCCGCCACGGGCAGCATTTCGAAATTGCCGGTATGGGCGGTAAAGACGATAAACGGGCGGCGATTTTGCAAAAGCTCGATGAAAATTTCCATGCCCGATACATCGATACGCCCCTCACCCAGCCGGGTTGGATCGAAATCAAACAGCTTGTCCAGAAACACATATTCCGCCGTCTGGCGGCCCATATGTCCCCAAGCGTTGATCGCGATTTTCTGGATCTCAGCCTCACTTTTCTCGGGAAATGCATTGCGCAGGTTGGTGAGCATCAATTGATGCCGCGCCAGTTTCGGGCCAACCAAGCGCACCAGCCGGTCAGCGAGATTCAGGGCCGCATCGGCTGGGAACAGTTTTAGCACCAAAAGCAGCAGCAGCAGCAATTTTGCCACTGCCCACTGCGGAAAGGCGCGAAAACTCAACACCAGAGGCGTCAGGATACGTCTCAAAAGCCGCTTCACGGAGATTATTCCATTTTCAGAATGATCTTGCCAAAGATCTGGCGGCTTTCCATGCGTGTCAAAGCAACGTCAATATCCTCAAACGTCACTTCCGTATCAATCACCGGATGCACGATGCCGCGCGCCATTTTCTGCATGGCATTGGCCATGTTTTCCATGCGGCAGCCGAAGGAGCCGAGCAGCTTTAACTGTTGCTGGAACAACATCATCAGGTTCATGTCGGTGGACACACCAGAGGTCGAACCGCAGGTCACAAGCCGTCCGCCGCGCTTCAGACACAGCATGGAGCCGGCCCAGGTGTCCTTGCCGACGTGCTCAAACACAACGTCTACACCCTTTTTCTTGGTCAGCTTGCGCACAACACCTTCAAAGCGATCAGTGCGATAGTTGATGACGTGATCGGCACCCAGCGCCTTGGCGCGCTCAATCTTGTCATCCGAGCCAACCGTGGTGATCACCGTGCAGCCGATCTTCTTGGCCAGCTGAATAGCAGCCGAGCCGATGCCGGAACCACCAGCGTGAACCAGAATGGTTTCGCCCGGCTCCAGCTTGGCATTGTCAAACAGCATGTGTTCAACGGTGCCGAATGTGACCGGAGCAAGCGCGGCCGCAACAGCATCTATGCCCGGAGGTGCTGGCACCAGCAGGCGGGCAGGAACATTGATCTTTTCCTGCGCAAAGCCATCGAGATGGAAGCCATATACGCCGCCGACGTGTTCGCAGAGGTTATCGCGGCCTTCACGGCAAGGCTTGCAAAGCCCGCAGGTGCGCGCGCCATAAACTGCCGCCAATTGACCGGGCAGGATATTGCCAACGCCGGGGCCAATTGCTTCGACCACGCCAGAGGCTTCCGCACCGATTACCAAAGGCATTTTGCGCTTGGCAAAGGCCATGCCGCGCCAGCCCCAGACGTCAATGTGGTTCAATGCCACTGCTTTCACGCGGAGCGTGACCTCACCCGGACCGGGCGCGGCCGGCTCTGGCAGGTCCACGATTTCCAGCTTGCGATCTTCGATCAGTTGCAATGCGCGCATAAGTATTCATCCTTCTTGCCCGAAGGCCTTATTCTTTCAATTCCGGGTTCAGGCACCGCTTACGCTGGCTCCAGCGTCATGATCAGGCTGGCATTTTGCCCGCCAAAGCCAAAGCTGTTGGACAGAACGGCATTGACCTGCGCGTCGCGCTTCACATTTGGCACCACATCCATAACGATGCTTGGGTCCGGGTTGGTATAGTTGATGGTGGGCGGCACGGTGCCACTCAACATGGTCTGAATGGAAAATACGGCTTCCACTGCACCGGCGGCTGTCAGCGTATGACCAATCATCGATTTGTTGGACGAGACGAGAATCTGGTCACTCAACCGCTCACCGAACACCGACAGCATGGCCCCATATTCCATCTTGTCGTTTTCCGGCGTCGAGGTGCCGTGAGCATTGATATAGCCAATCGCATCTTCGGCCAAACCAGCGTCGTCCAGCGCCGCGCGGATCGTCGCGATTGCCGGACCACCATCCGGTGAAGACCGGGTGCGGTGGAAATGATCGGCCTTTTCGCCACAGCCTTTCATGATGCCCAAAACCTTTGCGCCACGGGCAATGGCCGCTTCCAGCGATTCCAGAACCAATGTTGCCGAGCCTTCGGCAATCACAAAACCATCACGATCCTTGCTGAACGGCTTGGAGGCCTTTTCCGGCGGGTCGTTCTGGGTAGACAGTGCAGACAAAAGCGCAAAGCGAATCAGCGCCTCTGCGCCAACAGAGCCATCGGTGGCCACCGTCAGAGCGCGTTCCGTGCGTCCCTGCCGAATGGCTTCAACGCCGAGCTGAATGGCGGTAGCGCCCGATGCACAGGCTGTGGAGAGCGTCACCGGAAGTCCACGGGTGCCAAAGCGATCCGCAAGGCGCTCGGAAATCGAGCCAAACTGAACGGCTTCCAGAAACACCGGATCAGCCTCGGCCCGCACAGCGGCCAGCAAGCGGTGATAGGCATGGCCATATTCGCCCGCAGGGGCGCGTTCAGCCAGCACAAAGCGGTCTTCCCATTCCGGCTCTACCGGAGGCGCTGCCAAAAACAGCGGACCATTGAACTCGCCGGAAATTCCGGCCTGTGCCAAGGCTTCCAGCGTGGTTTCCCGTGCCATGGCATAGGAACGTTCAACCGCGTTGTTGGCCGGAACATCGATGAAGTCGACCGTGCCGCTGACGCGGGTGTTCAGGCCTTCGGTTGGAAAGCGGGTAATCTTGTGGATACCAGAGACGCCGCCAGTCAGCTTTGCCCAATTGTCATCCAGTCCCTGCCCCAGCGAAGTAATAACACCCATGCCAGTGACGGCAACAATCGGGCGACCCAGATGATCCTTGAAACGAGAATCCGTCATGTCTCTAACTCCTCACGCTTCAGCCGACAGATGCGCCATGCCTTCGCCGCGCACATAACCAACCGTTGTGACAATCGCTTCACTGGCGGGTTTGCTCATGGCAACCTCGCCAGCCGCATCAAAGGTAGGAACTGCGCTCTTGGAATCCAATGCCAGAGCCGCCAACGCCAAACCGAGCGGGAACTGCGCTTCCAGCGCATGCCCCGTAACGCCACCAAAGCCGCGCACAGCAGAGCCTTGAAATGCCGTTTCCAGCACAGCCCTTTCCCGCGTTGAAATATCGTGCATGCCGCTGGCACCCGACAGAACCAGTGCGCCCGGACCAACATCCTTGCCCACCGTTTCAGCCATGCGGCTCAGGCGCTTTTCCAGACCGCCCTCATCGCGGCGTCCGCGATCACTCTCAATTGCGTCAATTGTCGCATAGATATGCGCACCGCGAGCCTCAGCATGTTCACGCGATTCCAGCATCAGGAATGCACCAACAGTGCCCAGAATCATGCCGCCGCCATCTTCGCCATCGCGCTGCCACAGGGGCTTCCAATCGCCCGTCGCATGGGCCTGAATGCCCTCGACCAGCAGAAAGATATCATCACGATCCGCAATGAACGCACCGCCCACCAGCGAATGGCTCGATTGACCTGCGCGGATACGGTAAAATGCGGTTTCAATGGCCGAAATGCCTGCAGCTTCTTCGCCCATGAAGGTACGAGACGAGCCAGTGACCTTGTGAACAATCGAAATATTGCCCGCCATCAAGTTGGACAGCTGGGCCAGAAACAGCGTTGGACGCAGTTCGGTGGTCAGCTTTTCATTGACCAGCTGGTCACGATCATTGCGCTTTAGCCCATCATTGACGATCAACGTATCCACGTTGATATCGCGCTCGCCACCACCGGCGGCAACAATCATATCCATTGTCGAACAGGCTTCAAGATTGTCCTTCAGCCCGGCGTCATCCAGGGCGAGGCCCGCAGTGTAGACACCCAGTCTTTGCCAATTCTCCATCTGGCGCTGATCACCACGCTTGGTGATCTGCAAAGACCAATCAATGGCTGGCATGGGATGCACTGGATAGGGCTTGAATTTTTCAGCTTCAATTGGCGGCACCGGCGCTTCTGCACCAGACAGAAGCGCGATATGCGGCTCCTTGCCAGTTCCAAAGCAACTGACAATGCCAATGCCGGTAATGACCACATCCTTGGGCGTCTTTTGCATATCTTACCTCTTCAGCAACGCTGTGCCCCTGAAACAGACGGCACCGCACACTCAATAGCCTGCGAACGAACCCATGCAAAGCGCGAGAACAGTGAGCGCTGTATCAAAACACTCAGCCGTCGCACTTTTCCGCTGCATAATTCCTTGCTGCATTCGGTTCCGATTGAAGCATTTCGGCAGCAGGGTCCGCGAGAACAGACCTGCCGTACTCCGGCAGACCGATTTACGCAATAAGGCCGCGCGCAAAAGCGGCGGCCTTATTGACGAATTTCCGAGGAAATCACTTAACTCGCAGCGTTGATGGCAGCAACCAGACCGATGTCTTCGGCGCGTTTGCGCACAATATCGCCGAGTGGGATCTCGGAAAATGACATTGTGCGCAGCTTCAGCTGACAATCAGCCACTTTTTTACCATCACAGCTGATTTTTGCCTTGGTGACAGCAAAGCCCGATCCCTCGTGCTCCAGATAGACTTCAATGTCTAAAACCGCATTGGGCTCAACAAAGCTGCGCATCTTGGCACCATCGACGGACATCAGGAATGGCATGGCCGCAAAATTTGTGACAGCCAGAACCAGAAGCCCGGAGGCTTGCGCCATGGTTTCAATCAACAGGACGCCCGGCACTAACGGCATTCCTGGAAAATGCCCCTCGAAAACGGGGCTCTTTTCCGGCACCACCGAGCGCGCCTTCAACGTCAGGCCTGTCAGATCGACGGACTCGACCTTATCGACCATCTGGAAATATTCCAGCAGCATCAGAAACCCTTTGCTTTTAAAGCGACAAGCCAGCCTTGGCGGCCTTAAGCTCATCAATTTTTTCGCACAGGTTTTTCAGCACGAAATATTCTTCCGTGGTGACCTTGCCTTCGTTGACTTCCTGAGTCCACTGTTCCAGCGGGATCTTGATGCCGAATTCCTTGTCGATCGCGAATACGATGTCGAGGAAGTCAAGGCTGTCAATGCCCAGATCGTCAATGGTGTGGCTCTCAGGCGTAATGGTTTCGCGGTCGATTTCACTGGTCTCAGCAATGATGTCGGCAACTTTATCGAATGTAGCGGTCACGCCATTTATCCTTCACAAATTCAAATTCAGCGTCTCACATAGGCAAAACTCGAACAAAAGCCAATGGCCTGTATGAAACGTCAGCAGCAAAATTTCAATGAATCGTGCTTAGACAGCAATTGAATGGCGCGCTTTGCCTTTTGCAAGGTAACAATCGAACACTGCGGCCACGCTGCGCGCAAAGGTGCGACCGACAGGCGTGAGGGTAAAATAGTCATTTTCCACAGAGCACAAATTATCACGATCACTGGCAGCAAAGAGTTTCGCTTCCTTGATAACCAGCTCGGCATCCAGAGGAAAATCCTGACGCAACGCAGCGAAGGAAAAACCGAACACACACATGATCTGCTCGATCACCGAAGCTCTGGCGCGATCATCGGCTGAGAGGGCAATGCCGCGCACGGCCGCCAGCCCTTCAGTCTTAACCATACGCTGATATTCGCCCGTTGCAGCCATGTTTTGTATGTAGCCCTGCGGCAATTGGCTAATGGACGACGCGCCCAGACCGATCAAGGCGTCAGCAGGATCCGTGGTATACCCCTGAAAATTGCGCCGCAACCGCCCTTGTTTTTCAGCAATGGCCATGGAATCACCCGGAAGGGCAAAATGATCTATGCCGATGGGCTGATAGCCAGCGGCGCAGAGCATATCAGCCGCGTGGGACATCTGCTCAAAACGCTGATGGATATCAGGCAGCGCTTCTTCGGCAATCATGGTTTGGTGCTTTTTCATCCACGGCACGTGGGCATAGCCAAACAGTGCCACACGATCCGGTGCTAGTGACAGAATATCGTTGACGGTCCGCTCCAGAGTTCCCACCGATTGATAAGGCAGGCCATAGAGAATGTCGCAATTGACCGAAGCCACGCCGCGCGCGCGCACCGCCTCAATCACAGATTTTGTCTGATCAAATGTCTGAATCCGATTGATAGCCTTTTGCACCCGAGGGTCGAAATCCTGAACGCCCAGACTGGCCCGCGTCAGGCCTATGTCCGCCAGCGCATCAAAACGCTCTTCGTCGAGATCATTGGGGTCCATTTCAACACTGATGTCTACCGTCTCTGCAAAGCTGAAATGACTGCGCAGGCGGGTCATCAAATCGGTCATGTCCTCCGGGCGCAGCATTGTGGGAGAGCCGCCGCCGAAATGCACCGCGACCACCTTGGTGCCAGAGCCTAGTCGCGCGCCAACTTCTGCGATTTCAACAAAAAGTGCGTCAAGATAGGTCTTTATGGGCGCATATTTCAGCGTATGGCGCGTATGACAGGCACAAAACCAGCAAAGACGATCACAATAGGGAATGTGAATATAAAGAGAAATTGTCTGCCCATCGACCAGCTCAGACAGCCATTGCGAATATTTGCCGCAGTCCACACCGCTGTGAAAATGGGGTGCAGTGGGGTAGCTCGTATAGCGCGGCACGGCAGCTGAATATTTTACCAGCAGGTCTTTCGCAATCATCAGGCTTGGCCTCATTTCATGGTCTGTTTGCCTGATGAATTATGATGATAGAAATTCGGGCGCTTTGACTTCGATCAATTTCCTGATAGTCTCCTTTAAGTAGAGAAATCTATGCAGGGCAGACCGCAGTCAATGCTCGGCACCAACCATGGGCGACGCCGTCGTTCATACGTTAGCTTGGGGCAAACAATGGATACGCAAAGCGTAAATAGCAACACCGCTATGTGTGGCGTAGCGCCAACGGTATGCAGTGCATGTGAGGCGCGACACGGCGGAGTTTGCGCCGCCCTTTCCGGCACGCAATTGATCGAGCTCAACCGCAACTCCGTAAAACGTCATTTTGACGCTGGCAGCGAAGTGATCGGCCAGGGAGAACAGACGGCGAGCTACAGCAATATTCTTCACGGTGTGGTGAAGCTCTCCAAAATGATGGCGGATGGCCGACAGCAAATCGTTGGGCTGCAATTTGCGCCTGATTTCATGGGTCGTCCGTTTTTGCGCGAAAGCAGCCTGACGGCAGAGGCCGCCACCGATGTGGAAGTCTGCGCCTTTCCACGCGCCAGCTTTGACCGTCTGGTCACAGAAACTCCGGATCTTGAACACAAACTGCACCAGCAGGCCTTGAAGGAGCTGGATGAGGCACGCGAATGGATGCTCACCCTCGGGCGTAAAACCGCACAGGAGAAAGTCGCCAGCTTCCTTTATCTGATCGCCACCCATATCGATCCGACCCACGCCTTCAAAAAGACCTTTGATCTACCGCTATCGCGCGCCGACATTGCTGATTTTCTTGGCCTGACCATTGAAACGGTCAGCCGACAGATGACCAAGCTGCGCAAAGAGAATGTTATTGTGATTGAGAACAATCGTCATGTGATTGTTCCCGATGCGAATCGACTTCGCAATGCTGCGGGCGTCGATGGCTGATTTTCCATGACGTCCACCTGCCTATGACATTGACAATTCTACGCTATCCCGATCCATTGCTGCAGCAGCCATGCGCACCTGTTCTGGTGTTTGATGGCGAGTTGCAAAGCTTTTCCGACTCTCTCTACAACGCCATGCGTGCCGCACCCGGCGTTGGCATCACTGCGGCCCATGTGGGGCGATTGATCCGGCTTGTGGTGCTGGACTTGCCAGAGCTTGGTGGGCGCAAGACCTATGTAAACCCGGAAATTCTATCTCTCTCGTCTGACACCATGGACCACACCGAGGGCAGCGTTTGCATGCCGGGAATGACCGAAACGGTCACCCGCCCCCGCAGCGCGTTGATCCGCTATCAAAATCTTGATGGCAGTGTTGTGGAGGAAGAGATGCGCGATTTTGCCGCGATCTGTATGCAGCATGAGATTGATCAGTTGGATGGGAAATTTTGGGTGCATCGGCTGTCACGCCTGAAGCGTGAGCGGCTGGTGAAGAAGTGGCAGAAGACTGGTGGAGGCTAATAAGTTTATACTTCAATATATGCCAACGAACGCATTATCATTTCTGAATTCCAAAATTAATTCTGTATACTAATTGGTATTTTATTTTCTAAATCTATCCTTTCCATTCTGATCTTATCCATGAGACGAGCAACCTCGCTGGCATCGTGGATTGCTGCGAACCGACTAAAAGGACTAATAATCCCACGTGAGGGATTGAACCTGCCATCAAGCGCTTGAAGAAACGGTCGACGCATAACTTTTAATTTGTTTACGCCCCAGCGATACTTTTCAGAGGTAATCAATCGCTCGATTAAAAAACTCTCGAACGCCAATACTCCAACGTCATCTTTTAAAAGTATCAAAGCATCCAACACATAGAGATGACCAACATCAAAGTACAATTCACCATCAATTAAATTTTTTCTCGAGAATCCATAGCTTATAGAAGTTAGATATTTTTTAGAGAATAAGCTCAATTTTTTATCTATTTTTTGAGCAAACGAAAATGCTATACGTTTATTTGTCAAAACATAAGTCACGCCGAAACATCTGGAAGAAAACTTAAATATCACAAAAAAATAAATAAAAATCATCAACAACAATACAAAAAACAAAGAAATATACGCACGATTTCCAATTAAATTAAGATAAATAGTACACAAAAAAATAAAAATAATATGAATATTCATAATTAGGCTACCGAAGCAGAGAAAACTGTAGCGGAAATCTGGAGCCCCAATCCATAACAGCTCTTCGTCGTCGTCCACAAAACTGAGCTTAACACCCCAAGTCTCCTTGAACTCATCGATGAACGCTTCACTCGGATTGAAAACTGAAAAGCCTTTCAACAGAGCAAGGCCTTTGGGAATCCGAGCAGCTTGCATGTGGCCTATCTTCCTATTTTCAATGACTTGGGCGGTTTAGTCCCATTTGGATGTCGCAACACATGGACACACATAGACGACGCGCAACTTAGCAAGCAGATCGGATCATTGCCTTTGGCTGATTGAAGTCAATCTACGATGTCGTGATCATTCTTTGCCGCCTTTTGCGGGCGACAACAGAAATCTGCGGGAAGCGCTAGCAACTCTAGAGCGGCGTGCGATTAATATGACCCATTCTGCCGCAATGAATTTATGGGCTGATCAGGATTTTTTTCCGAAGGGCATACCCCTCGGTACGGTCGAGGGAAAAATCCTGATCAGGACTTAAAGGCATGCGGCCCTTCGGGTTTGCTGAAACTTGCCGCCCACTGCGTTGGATGGCTTGCCCGATGGCAAAGCATCGCGCTGCGCCATCCACCTTGTGGGAAAGCAAGTTTGAGCAAACAGAATGGG
>DNPN01000187.1 GCA_003501385.1 Rhizobium sp.
TGGGCCACTACATGGCCGACATCGACCCGCTGGAGTACCGCCAGCGCAGCCACCCGGAGCTGACGTTGGAGTTCCACGGGTTGACCCTGTGGGATCTGGACCGCGAGTTCCCGGTGGGCGACTTCGGCAGCTTGGGCGGCCAGGGTCGCCCCCTGCGCGACATCTTGGCCATGTTGCGCGATTCCTACAGCCGGGCCATCGGCGTGGAGTACATGCATATCGACGACGAAGAGCAGCGCGCCTGGATCCAGGAGCAGTTCGAGCGTCCGTTCGTCCCGCTGCCCCGCGAAGAGCACCTGCGCATCCTCGACAAGCTGAATGAAGCCGAGGTCTTCGAGACCTTCCTGCAGACCAAGTTCGTCGGACAGAAACGGTTCTCGCTCGAAGGCAGCGAGTCGGCGATCGTCTTCCTCGACGAGGTCTGCGAGCAGGCCGCCGATGACAACATCGAAGAAGTCGTGATCGGCATGCCGCACCGCGGACGACTGAACGTCTTGGCCAACATCGTCGGCAAGTCCTACGGCCAGATCTTCCGCGAGTTCGAGGGTGACTTCGAGGTCGAGGGCGACGTGCAGGGCTCCGGCGACGTGAAGTACCACCTGGGTGCCTCGTCCGACCGCGAATTCGATGGCAACAAGGTTCACTTGTCGCTGACGGCCAACCCGTCGCACTTGGAAATCGTTAACCCGGTGGTGATGGGCAAGGCCCGCGCCAAGCAGGACCAGTTGGCCAAGGTTTGGGACGGCGACGTGATTCCGTTGAAGGAGCGCGCGAAGGTTCTGCCGCTGCTGCTGCATGGTGATGCGGCCTTTGCAGGTCAGGGCGTTGTCGCTGAAATTCTCGGCCTGTCGGGTCTGCGCGGTCACCGCGTGGCGGGCACCATGCACGTCATCATCAACAACCAGATCGGCTTTACCACCAATCCGGGCTTCTCGCGCTCGTCGCCTTATCCATCGGATGTGGCCAAGATGATCGAAGCGCCGATCTTCCACGTCAATGGTGATGATCCGGAAGCTGTGGTTTATGCTGCCAAGGTGGCCACCGAATTCCGCATGAAGTTCCACAAGCCTGTGGTTGTGGACATGTTCTGCTACCGCCGCTTTGGCCATAATGAAGGTGATGAACCTTCGTTCACCCAGCCAAAGATGTACAAGGAAATCCGTGCCCACAAGACCGTTGTTCAGGTCTATGGCGATCGTCTGATTGCTGAAGGTGTGATTTCGGAAGGCGATCTTGAAAAGATGCGCGCTGACTGGCGTGCCCATCTCGAACAGGAGTTCGAGGCTGGCCAATCCTACAAGCCCAACAAGGCTGACTGGCTGGATGGCGTGTGGTCTGGTCTTCGCGCTGCCGACAATGCCGATGAGCAGCGTCGCGGCAAGACGGCTGTGCCGATGAAGACTCTGAAGGAAATCGGTCGCAAGCTCTCGACCATTCCAGAAGGCTTTAGTGCCCACCGCACCATTCAGCGTTTCATGGACAACCGCGCTCAGATGGTTGAAACCGGCGAAGGCATTGATTGGGCCATGGCGGAAGCGCTGGCTTTTGGTTCTACTGTGCTGGATGGCCACAAGATCCGTCTGTCCGGTCAGGATTGCGAACGCGGCACCTTCTCGCAGCGTCATTCGGTTCTCTATGATCAGGAAACCGAAGATCGCTACATTCCGCTGGCCAATCTGGCTCCCAATCAGGCACGCTATGAAGTTATCAACTCCATGCTGTCTGAAGAGGCGGTGCTTGGTTTTGAATATGGCTACTCGCTGGCCCGTCCAAATGCTCTGACCCTGTGGGAAGCCCAGTTTGGTGACTTCGCCAACGGCGCGCAGGTGGTGTTTGACCAGTTCATCTCGTCGGGTGAGCGCAAGTGGCTGCGTATGTCCGGTCTGGTTTGCCTTCTGCCGCATGGTTATGAAGGTCAGGGTCCAGAGCACTCATCGGCTCGCCTTGAGCGTTGGTTGCAGATGTGCGCCGAAGACAACATGCAGGTTGCTAATGTCACGACGCCAAGCAACTATTTCCACATCCTGCGCCGTCAGGTAAAGCGCGACTTCCGCAAGCCGCTGATCCTGATGACACCAAAGTCCTTGCTGCGCCACAAGCGTGCAACATCGACATTGGCGGAAATGGCGGGCGAAAGCTCCTTCCACCGTCTGCTGTGGGATGATGCCGAGATCATCAAGGATGGTCCTATCAAGCTGCAAAAGGATGCCAAGATCCGTCGCGTGGTGATGTGCTCGGGTAAGGTCTACTACGATCTGCTGGAAGAGCGCGAAAAGCGCGGCATTGACGATGTTTACCTGCTGCGTATCGAACAGCTTTATCCGTTCCCTGCCAAGGCGCTGATCAACGAGCTGAGCCGCTTCCGCAATGCGGAGATGGTCTGGTGTCAGGAAGAACCCAAGAACATGGGTGCCTGGTCGTTCATCGATCCTTATCTGGAATGGGTGCTGGCGCATATCGATGCCAAGTACCAGCGTGTACGCTACACCGGACGTCCAGCCGCAGCATCGCCTGCAACGGGCCTGATGTCCAAGCACCTTGCCCAGCTTGAAGCCTTCCTGGAGGACGCATTGGGCGGCTGATGCCGCCCTCAAGCTTCCTCGTTTGAAACCTACATAGATCAACGGAATTGTTTTATCATGGCCACTGAAATCCGCGTCCCCACTCTGGGTGAATCCGTCAGCGAAGCCACCGTCGGCACCTGGTTCAAAAAGGTCGGCGATGTTGTTAAGGCTGACGAGCCACTTGTTGAACTTGAAACCGACAAGGTAACGGTTGAAGTTCCTTGTCCAGTTTCCGGCGTTCTGACCGAAATCGTTGCACCGAATGGTGAAACGGTTGGTCTGGGCGCTCTGCTCGGCAATATCACCGAAGGTGCATCGGCAGGTGCTGCCGCTCCAGCCGCTAGCGCTCCGGCTCCAGCCGCAGCCCCTGCTGCTGCTCCAGCAGCAACCGCTTCCATGCCAGCCGCTCCGGCTGCTGCCAAGCTGGCTGCTGACAACAACATCAGCACCGCTGACGTTGATGGCTCCGGCAAGCGCGGTCAGGTGCTGAAGGGTGATGTGATTGCAGCCATCGCCAAGGGTTCGGTTGCCGCCGCACCGGCAGCCCCTGCGGCTCCCCGTCCTGTTTCCAGCGCCGACGATGCATCGCGCGAAGAGCGCGTCAAGATGACCCGCCTGCGCCAGACCATTGCCAAGCGCTTGAAGGATGCCCAGAACACAGCCGCGATGCTGACCACTTACAACGAAGTGGACATGTCGGCAGTGATGAGCCTGCGCAACAAGTACAAGGACATTTTTGAAAAGAAGCACGGCGTCAAGCTGGGCTTTATGGGCTTCTTCACCAAGGCCGTGACCCACGCTCTGAAGGAACTGCCGGCTGTGAACGCCGAAATCGACGGCACAGACATCATCTACAAGAACTACTGCCACGTTGGCATGGCCGTTGGCACCGACAAGGGCCTCGTGGTTCCAGTAATTCGCGATGCCGACCAGATGTCGATCTCCGGCGTTGAGAAGGAACTGGGCCGTCTTGCCAAGGCAGCCCGCGATGGTTCGCTTTCCATGGCCGACATGCAGGGCGGCACCTTCACCATTACCAATGGTGGTGTGTATGGCTCGCTGATGTCCTCGCCGATCCTGAATGCTCCGCAGTCCGGTATTCTGGGCATGCATAAGATTCAGGATCGTCCGGTTGTTGTTGGTGGTCAGATCGTGATCCGTCCCATGATGTATCTGGCACTCTCCTACGACCACCGGATTGTTGACGGCAAGGAAGCCGTGACCTTCCTCGTGCGCGTCAAGGAAAGCCTGGAAGATCCAGAGCGTCTGGTTCTGGACCTCTAATTGAAATAATAAGATCATCTTCCGCTGCCCATCGGTGGCGGAAGACATAAATGCGTAAAATGCGATGCGGCATTCCATGTGGAATGGTGTGAACCAAAAAGTGGAGCATGATCATGCAGCCGACTTTTCTTGCCGCTTCGCCGTTTTTACCGCTGATTGGCCTCAGCGTGGTTTTGCTGGTGGTTCATATCCTGCTGCAAGGCATGATGGCGACGAAGGAACTCGGCAGCAGCTGGAATGCTGGTCCGCGGGATGAGGATAAAAAGCCGACCGGCAAGCTTTCAGGCCGAGCGGCACGGGCATCCTCGAATTTCCGCGAAACCTATCCGGCGTTTATCGCGCTTGCCTTTGGCCTTATTCTTGCGGGTGATCCGCATGGCTTTGGCTATATCGGGGCCTGGGTCTGGGTGCTGTGCCGGATTGTCTATGTTCCGCTGTATCTGGCGGGTATTCCCTACATCCGCTCACTGGTGTGGATGGGGTCGATGGCGGGTTTGGCGGCAATGTTGTGCGTGCTGGTGTTTTAAACGGTCAAAGAGCCGGACGGTATGAGGAAAGTTGATGCATCCCTATCTGTTTGAACTCGCCTCCCTGATGGCTATTTTCGCGGTTGGTATCGTCTCTCCGGGTGCGGATTTAGCGATGGTCCTCCGCCAATCTCTGCTGCATGGTCGACGTGAGGCCATTATTACCAGCTTAGGCATTGGTACGTCGCTGATGTTCCATGTGACCTATACCATTCTGGGTCTTGGCCTGATTATTTCGCAGTCGATCTATCTGTTCAACATCGTCAAATGGTGCGGCGTGGCCTATCTGCTCTACATCGGTGTGAAAGCGCTCAGAGCTGGAAAATCTGATTTGACTGTGCAGCCCAATGCCGTTGAAGGCTACCAAAAACGTCAATCCGTTGCCAAGGCGTTTTTTCTGGGCTTTGCAGCCAACATTTTGAATCCGAAAGCCGTGTTTTTCTTCCTGTCGATCTTCTCAACAATGGTCAGCATCAATACGCCAATCGCAGTCAAGTTTGGTTATGGACTGGTGATGGCAGCATCTTTGATCGCGTGGTTTGTCGGTGTGAGCATCTTCATGACAAGACCCAAAACCCGCGCCGCTTTTTCGCGCGCCAGCCAATGGATCGACCGCGTCAGTGGCGTTGTCTTCATTGGCCTGGGCCTAAAACTTGCAACCGAGAAGGCCAGTTAATCCGGGGTGCTCGCGCCCCTTCTGTTTGTGCTTTGCCTGAAACCCTCCGTGTTGGGTGGCATAACGTTTGATATAAAGGAATGAGAAATGGCGTATGATCTTGTTGTCATCGGTAGCGGCCCCGGCGGTTATGTCTGCGCGATCAAGGCTGCCCAGCTTGGCATGAAAGTGGCTGTGGTTGAAAAGCGCGCCACCTACGGCGGCACCTGCCTCAACGTCGGCTGCATCCCCTCAAAGGCGCTGCTGCACGCCTCTGAAATGTTCCATCAGGCGGCCCATGGCATGGCTGATCTGGGCGTTGAGGTTGGCGCACCAACGCTGAACCTGCCGAAGATGATGGCCCATAAGGACGCCACCGTGAAGGCCAATGTGGAAGGTGTGTCCTTCCTGTTCAAGAAGAACAAGATTGATGGCGTGATTGGCACCGGCAAGATCGTGGCTGCTGGCAAGGTCTCTGTCACCAACGACAAGGGCGAAGAGCAGATTCTGGAAACCAAGAACATCGTGATTGCCACCGGCTCGGATGTAGCGGGCATTCCTGGCGTGGCCGTCGATATTGATGAGAAGATCATTGTGTCTTCCACCGGCGGCATTGCGCTGGACAAGGTGCCGGGTAAGATGATCGTGGTTGGCGGCGGCGTGATCGGCCTTGAGCTTGGCTCGGTCTGGGCGCGTCTGGGTGCCAAGGTCACAGTTGTTGAATATCTCGACACAATTTTGGGCGGCATGGACGGCGAAGTGTCGAAGCAGTTCCAGCGCATGCTGGTCAAGCAGGGCATGGAATTCAACCTCGGTGCCAAGGTCACTGCTGTTGAAAAGTCTGGCGCAGGTGCCAAGGTAACGTTCGAGCCTGCCAAGGGCGGCGAAGCCACCGTTTTGGAAGCCGATGTTGTGCTGGTGGCCACAGGCCGCAAGCCTTACACCACGGGCCTTGGCCTTGAGACTGTTGGCGTTGCCCTCGACAATCGCGGTCGCGTGGAAATCGACAACCATTTCCAGACCAATGTTGCTGGCATCTACGCCATCGGCGATGTGGTCAAGGGTCCAATGCTGGCCCATAAGGCTGAAGATGAAGGCGTGGCTCTGGCCGAAATTCTCTCCGGCCAGCATGGCCATGTGAATTACGATGTCATTCCGGGCGTGGTTTACACCCAGCCGGAAGTGGCCTCCGTTGGCAAGACCGAGGAAGAATTGAAGGCCGCAGGCGTTGCCTATAAGGCTGGCAAGTTCCCCTTCACCGCCAATGGCCGCGCGCGCGCGATGAATGCCACGGACGGCTTCGTCAAGGTTCTGGCGGATAAGGATACCGACCGCGTTCTCGGGGTTCACATCATTGGCTTTGGCGCTGGCGAAATGATCCACGAAGCAGCCGTGCTGATGGAATTTGGTGGCTCGTCCGAAGATCTGGGCCGCACTTGCCATGCGCACCCAACGATGTCGGAAGCTGTGAAGGAAGCCGCACTGGCCACCTTCGCCAAGCCAATCCACATGTAATCTTTCCTCTTCTGCAAAGAAGAGAAAAATCGACAAGCATTATATTTTCGTAACATTGAAAGCCGTGGCTTGTAGTTCAAGCCACGGCTTTTATCATGGAGCCACTTTTGCTGTAACGTCTTGATAAAAGGTAAGAAGCATGGCCCAGCATTCGGTTACTGGCTATTCCATACCCCAAAGGGTTCTGCATTGGCTGATGGCGTTGTTGATTTTCTTCAATCTGATCTTCTCCGATGGCATGGAACATTGGAACCGGCTGTTAAGCCGAGGCGAGACGATCACGCCCGATGATATCAGTTCCGCCAATATCCACGCCTATGTTGGTATTGCCATTGTGGTGCTCTGTCTGATCAGGCTGGGGTTTCGGCTGTTGGAGGGTGCGCCGGATGCACCGGCGCAAGAACCGCCGCTCTTGAGACTGGCCGCTGGCCTCGCTCATTGGACACTCTATGCGCTGTTCATTGTCATGCCCGTCACTGGTATCGCCAAATATTACTTTGGCAATGATACGCTGGGTGAGCTGCATGGTGGTCCGCTGAAAATTCTGCTGTGGGCCCTGATTGTCGCCCATGTGCTGGGGGCATTGGTCCACCAATTCTACTGGAAGACCAATGTGCTGGCCCGCATGACACGCGGCGTGTGACAGCTATTGCATTGCCGTCACACTGAAGCCCTGACCCCGCAGCAACTGGACAATACCGTCGCTGCCGGGCAGGTGAAGTGCGCCCACGGCCATGAAGGCGTTGCCTTGATCCAGCGTCGGGGCAGCGCGGGTTGCCATCACCTTGTTGCGATCAACGATGATGCGCTGCTCAAACTCGGCATAGCCGGGTTGCTTATCGGCTTCTTTGTCTGGAGAGACGGCCTCAAGCATGGGCATGATCGCGCCGATGTCGCCCTTCAGGTAAAGATCGATCATGGTTTCGTTGATATCACTCATCGTGTCTCCAAGCTTCAGGGTTTCGATCAGTGATTCCATGTGAAACTCGATGGGCAGGTCATTGAGTGCCGAAAGTTGTTCTGCATAGGTCTCCAGACCAACCACATGCTTGCCTGCCTTGGCGGCGTCCTGTGCAAGGCGTTGGTCGAGAAAGGCCATACCTTCTGCCTTGCGTGCCAGCTCACAGGTGGGCAGCGCCACAAAGCTGGCAATGATCCAAGGTTTCATGCGATTGACCGCCGCCAGTGCCAGCCCGCGCTTTTTCAATCCTGCCTCTAGCTCACTGATCTGCGCCTGCGTGAGGCGGCTGGTGATGGTGGAGCCATCGGTGAACATAGAAAGCTCGGGCTTGGCCAGGAGAGCGACAGTGGCCTTTTTGTCATCCAGAACCTCGTCTGACTCGACGATGATAGTGTCTGCTTTGGCTGCGGCGTCGCTTGCGCCCGCAGGCATGGTGAGCACCCGCGGATCCGTGACATGCATCGTGCCAAGAAGAAAGGATGGCCTGATACCGGGCTTTTCAATCTTCCAGAAAATCGCCGCGCCATTGGGCGTTTTTTTCGCCTCTGCCGCGATTGTATCATAGGCTTTTGAATCACGTTTTTGCAGATCTGGCAGCAGATCCTTGCCGTTGCAGGTGCTGCCATCTCCCGTTTGTGCATGGGCGTGGGATGCAAACGCCAGCGCCAGCGCCATGATCAGCAAGGTCAGCAACAGCGCCGGAATGCCGCGTAAGGCAATGATCAACCGCCCGATCCATCGATCCTTGGTGGCGATCTCAGGCACGGCAGCTGCGGTTTTCATCATTATGGTTTTCCCAAAAGACAAACTCAAAGGCCATTCATGCTCTTGGATGGGCGCGGTCATAGACATCCATCAACCGGCCTGAGTCAATGCCGGTATAGACCTGTGTGGTGGAAAGGCTGGCATGGCCCAGCAATTCCTGAATGGTGCGGAGATCGCCACCGCCACTGAGCAGATGGGTGGCGAAGGAGTGGCGCAGCGCATGCGGCGTGGCCGTCTCCGGCAGGCCGAGGGCCGAGCGCAAGCGCTGCATTTCCCGCTGAATAATGCCTTGTTGCAGCTTGCCGCCACGCGCACCGCGAAACAGCGGCTCCTTATCATCCAGATGGTAGGGGCACAGTTTTCGATAGGCCTCCACCGCCTCGCGCACGGCTGACAGCAGAGGTACCAGCCGCACCTTGTTGCCTTTGCCGGTGATGCGAAGGCTGGTGGTGTCGGCATCGAAATCGGTGCTTACAAGGTTCAGTGCTTCGGAAATACGCAGCCCGCAGCCATAGAGCAAAGACAGAACGGCGGCATCCCGTGCGGCAATCCATGGCTTCTCATTCATCTGAGTTTCCGCATGAACCACTTGCAGGGCCTGCTTTGCCGTCAGCGGTTTTGGCAGTGATTTGGGCTGTTTCGGTGAGCGAATGGCTCCGGCCCCCGCCGCATTGACCAGGCCCTTGCGCTCCAGAAAGCGAAGCAGCGAGCGAATCCCGGCCAGATGGCGGCCAAGCGAGCGTGCGCTGGAGCCTTCCTTGCGTCGGGACGCCAGAAAGGCACGCAGATCGGAGGGTTTGAGTGCCTGAATATCTTTTATGCATGGCGGGCCACCGAAATAGCCGGTCAGAAAGCTTAAAAATTGTCGCGTGTCACGCTCATAAGCGGTCAAGGTGTTGTCGGAGAACCGCCTCTCCTGTTTCAGGTTGGCAAGCCAGATCTGCCGCTCATGCATCAGATCAGGTGCGGCAATCAACAAGAGCTCAGTCACGGGGTGATCCTGTCGCTGTCAGTCATTGACCCAACTTGCCGCAGAGGTGTTAGGGAATGTTTAACAAATCGAGATCTTGCGTTTGGGGTATTGCAGCAAATACTTGCTTCTATTCTAATTTGTCAACTTTAAAGTGCTGCATCCTGCGCGTGATAAATATTTTAGAACATATTTTTGGGATTTTTAAATATTGTATAATTGTCAATCGTCAACAAGAAAATAATACTTTAGTATTTTCGTTTTTTATGCGGCTAATTTTGAGGTCTTATTAATGTTATAAATAAATCAATGACGCTTAGGAAGCGATGGTCCGGCGTCGGCATTGCTCATTTCCATGTGGAAGGGGTCGTCATGCAATTTAAATCTATACAGCTCAAAATTGCCGTGCTTTCCGGCCTGTGCGTTCTGGCGGCGACAGCAGGCCTGGTGGGATACGGTGTTGTGTCCGCCAACAACACGCGTGATTATGTTGGGCAGCAGGTTACACAATTGAGCGAGGCCAAAACGCGCGAAGCGCTCGCAGCCTTATCCTCCACGCAAGCCGGTATCATTCGCTCGTCTCTGGATAGTGCCTTTGATACTGCTCGCAGTCTTGCCAGCGGCTTTGAAGTTGCTGTTGGAGACAAGGTTAATGGCACTGCGGTTGAGCTTCGTCGCGGCCAACTCAATGCCATGCTGTTGGGTCAGTTGAAGAACAATCCGCGTTTCAACGGCACGTACAGCGCTTGGGAGCCAAACGCGATTGATGGCAAAGACAGTGAATTTAGAGATCGTCGTGAGGTTGGCTCCGATGCGACGGGCCGATTTTTGCCTTACTGGACCCGCGATGCCGCTGGCAAAATCGCCATTCAGCCTTTGGTGGAATACGATAGCAAAGCGCTGCATCCCAATGGGGTTATGAAAGGTGGTTGGTATATCGGGCCCAAAGAGGGCGGCGGCGAGAGTATTCTCGATCCCTTGCCCTATATTGTTCAGGGAAAGAATGTGTTTCTGGCCACCATGTCCGTGCCTATCATGATTGATGGGAAATTCCAGGGCGTTGCAGGTGCAGATTTCGATCTGGCCTTCGTGCAGAAACTGGCGGAAGATGTGCGTGCCTCGATTTATGACGGCAAGGCGGCCGTTAAAATTGTCAGCTACAAGGGGCTTGTGGTTGCTGATAGCGCCCATCCCGAAACAATTGGTCAGCCTTTCGATGCACGTGCGCCGGAGCTTACGTCTTTCCTATCCATGATACAGGCCGGTAAGGCGCAAGTCATTTCAGACACCGCCAGCTTTCAGGCCCTCGCGCCAATTACAATTGGACGCACCAAAACCCCTTGGTCGGTAATTGTTTCTGTGCCGCGCGACGTTGCAATGGCCGGCGCGATTGCGCTGGACAAGTCCATGGTTGAACGTGGCAAAAGCGATGTTCTTTTCCAGTTTGGCGTGGCTCTTATGATTGCGTTTGCTGGCATTATTGCCATGTGGTTTGTGGCGTTGAGCATTGCCGGGCCTATCCGCGCCATGACCGCGAGCATGCGGCAATTGGCTGGTGGAAATACTGACCTCACCATTCCCGGTGAGGGGCGAGTGGATGAAATCGGAGCGATGGCGGGTGCTGTCGGCGTGTTCCGCGACAATGCTGTGGCCAACCGCCGTTTGCAGGAAGAAGCCGAAGCCAGCCGCCTGACCACCGATGGCGAGCGGCGTCGCAATGCCGAAATCGAAAAAATCCGGGCGCAGGCCATGGCACAGGCCACCACCGGTCTGGCAGACGGCTTGCGCCATCTGGCGGCGGGCGATTTGACCTATCAATTGGCCGATCCCTTTGCGACTGAGTTTGAAAGTCTCCGCGCCGATTTCAATGGTGCTGTGGTTCAGCTGCGTGATGCGATGATTGCCGTCACAGAAGCGTCCCAGTCGATTGATGGCGGCTCTTTGGAAATCAGCCGCAGCTCCGATGAGCTTTCACGGCGCACCGAGCAGCAGGCGGCCTCGCTAGAAGAGACAGCGGCGGCGCTGGATGAAATCACCGCCAATGTCACCAACTCGTCCAAGCGTGCGGAAGAAGCCCGGATTGTGGCAAAGGAGGCCAATAACAATGCTACAGCCTCCGGTGTTGTTGTGGCGGAGGCCGTCGATGCCATGCAGAGGATTGAGCAATCCTCCAATCAGATTGCCAACATTATCGGCGTGATTGATGAAATTGCCTTCCAGACCAATCTTCTGGCCTTGAACGCCGGTGTCGAAGCGGCCCGGGCAGGTGATGCGGGCAAAGGCTTTGCTGTGGTGGCGCAAGAGGTGCGTGAACTCGCTCAGCGCTCTGCTCAGGCGGCGCGTGAAATCAAAGAACTCATCCGCAATTCGACGGGAGAGGTGGAAACGGGGGTAAGGCTGGTGCGCAACACTGGCGATGCGCTTCGCACAATCGAAACCTATATCATTACCATCAACCAGCATATGGATGCCATTGCCACCTCGGCGCGGGAGCAATCTGTTGGTCTGTCCGAGGTCAATACGGCGGTGAACCAGATGGATCAGGTCACCCAGAAAAACGCTGCCATGGTGGAAGAAACCAATGCCGCCAGTGCGGCGCTGGCCGATGAAGCCACCACACTTCTGGATCTGGTGCGGCGTTTCAATCTCGAGGCCGACCGCCGAAACACAGCCCCTGTGGCGAAAACGAGTGCGCTTCGTATGGCGGGTTGAGGCAAACAGAGTGAACGACACCGGCCTCGCATGTTGGAGAACGTGCGAGGCCGGCGCATAATTCCTGTTTCCTTTCGTGGCCATTGCGGGCATTGTCCGCGGCAATGAGCCTCGAATCGTCTGATCTTTTTGGTCCGCTTACAAAAGCGCCGCCTGCCACCCATGCGGTGCCTGTTTTGGTGCCCATGCCTGCACCGGGGCCTTATAGCTATGGCGTGCCTGCCGGCATGACTGTTGCGCCCGGCTCCATCGTGCAGGTGCCGCTGGGGCCGCGCAAGGTCATTGGCGTGGTCTGGGATGGCGAGGACGGTGGCAAGGTGGAGGCCGCCAAGCTGCGCCCCATTGAAAAGCTGTTTGATTGTCCGCCGCTAGATGATGCCATGCGCCGTTTCATCGATTGGGTGGCGGCTTACACGCTGTCGCCGCCGGGGCTGGTGGCCCGCATGGCGCTGCGCACGCCTGCCGCCTTTGATCCCGAACCGATGATTGAGGGCCTGCGCTATCTCGGTCATGAGCCGGATAAATTAACGCCTGCCCGCCGCAAGGTGCTGGAACTGGCAGGCGATGGCCTGTCGTGGACCAAGAGTGGTCTGGCTCATGCGGCTGGCGTTTCCACCTCGGTGATTGATGGTTTGGCCAAGCAAGGCACGTTTGAAACCGTATTTTTGCCGCCTCCGCCCCTGGTGGCAAAGCCTGACCCCGATTATGCGCCGCATCGTCTGGCGGGTCCGCAAGAAGACGCCGCCGATGTGATTTTGGATGACATTAAAGCGGGTGGATTTTCCGTATCGTTGATTGATGGCGTGACGGGGTCTGGCAAAACCGAAGTCTATTTTGAAGCCATTGCCGAGACGCTGAAACAGGGCCGACAGGCGCTGATCCTGCTGCCGGAGATTGCCCTGACCACCGCTTTTCTGGAGCGCTTTCAAGATCGGTTTGGGGCCAAACCGGGCGAATGGCACTCAGACCTTGCCACCAAAACCCGCGAAAAAGTCTGGCGACAGACGGCAACGGGCGATATCCGCGTGGTGGCCGGGGCGCGGTCTGCGCTGTTTTTGCCGTTCGAGGATCTCGGCCTGATCATCGTGGATGAAGAGCATGATCCGGCGTTCAAGCAGGAAGACCGGGTGTTTTACAATGCCCGCGATATGGCCGTGGTGCGCGCCCATATTGCCAAAATTCCGGTGGTGTTGGTATCGGCCACGCCGTCTGTGGAAAGTCAGGTCAACAGCTATTCTGGCCGCTATAAGCGCATCCATTTGCCCACCCGTTTTGCCGATGCGGCCATGCCCGATCTGCACCTGATTGATATGCGCCGTCATCCGCCGGAAAAGGGTGGTTTTCTCTCGCCTCTGATGCTGCGTGCCATAGCAAAAACGCTTGAAAAGAAAGAACAATCCTTGCTGTTTCTCAATCGGCGTGGCTATGCGCCGCTCACCCTTTGTCGTGTCTGTGGCCATCGGTTTCAATGCCCGCAATGCTCCAGCTGGCTGGTGGAACACCGCTTTCGCGGCCAGATTCAATGCCATCAATGTGGCTATGCCGAACCAACGCCGCAGGCCTGCCCGGAATGCGGAACACTGGACCATCTGGTGGCCTGTGGGCCGGGGGTGGAGCGCATTGCAGAAGAGGTCGAAAAGCATTTTCCCGATGCCCGAACGCTGGTGCTGTCCTCCGATATGGGCGGCGTCAAACGGCTGCGTCTGGAGCTGGAAGCCATTGCCAAGGGCGAGGCGGATATTATCATTGGCACGCAATTGGTGGCCAAGGGCCATAATTTTCCGCTGATGACCTTAGTGGGCATTGTCGATGCTGATATCGGCTTGGCCAATGGCGATCCGCGTGCCGCCGAGCGCACCTTTCAATTGCTCAGTCAGGTCACAGGCCGGGCAGGGCGCACCGGGTTGAAGAGCCACGGCCTGTTGCAGACTTATCAGCCGCAACATCCGGTGATGATGGCCATTGTTTCTGGCGATGCCGGAGCCTTTTATGAGCGCGAAATTACCGAGCGGGAGAGGGCCGTGCTGCCACCTTATGGGCGGCTGGTGTCGATGATTGTCTCTGCCGACAATCGGGTGGATGCCGAAACCCATGCCCGTCAATTGCGCATGGCTGCCCCCGCTGTCAGCGGCATTGCCATTTTAGGCCCCGCAGAAGCGCCATTGGCACTGATTCGCGGACGCCACCGTTTCCGGTTGCTGATTCATGGCCGCAAGACCAGTGATATGCAGGCTTTTGTGCGCACCATGCTGGAACGTGGCCCGAAAACGGCGCGTTCCATTCAGGTGCAGGTGGATGTTGATCCGCAGAGTTTCCTGTAGGAAGATTTATTCGGGCGGCAATCCACCCAAGTAAAGCATTGTCTTCGATGACATTTTGTCGAGCATGGCTTTCTGGTTGGGTGCTGGAAACCGATGCTGGTAGGGGATGAGCCAGCCCACCGTGCCGCCCGCGATGCTGACGGGTTCCTGCGCAATCCCTGCTGCCTTCTCGAACGGGCTTGGATCGCTGATGCCGTGAAGTGAAAACGTAGCAAGACGTTTCAGTGCCCCTTTGTTCTCCCCATACAGATCAATGCCATTGGCATCTGCCAGCTCGGCGGTGACCACCAAAGGGGCGACGGCGAAAAGGTGATAATGCAGGGCCTTGGCCCGTCTACCCATCTCCAACGGCAAGCCGCCATCAGGTGTCACCTGTCGAAGGCCTATCCGCGCGCTGTCAATGCCCCAATCAAACAGATCGCGGCGATTGGCCGCAATGCCCGCCGCAGACACCGCAAGACCCGCCCAATAGCGATGGTTGTTGCGTGCATCCTCGGCCTTGGGGCGTTGGTCGTAATATTGACGGTTCTGCACGGCAATTGCGGCAAGCCAATCGGCAATCAGCCTGCGGTTTTCCGGGGTGATCTCAGGATCGGTTCGAATTTTCAGCCACGCAATCGAGAAAGCCCCCAGCACCCAGCCTTGAACGTAACTGGCCTGATTGCCGTGCATGGCACTGGTCAAACTGTGTGCTTTGGCCAACCCGGAAAGCCCTTCAGCTGCACAGCTGGCAGCATCAATGCGTCCCTTCTGTTGATAGAGATCAGCCAGCCTGGTGAGCACTTTTGCCGTGTCGTAAAGCGCGTTGGTCGCGGTTTTATAGCTGGTCAACTTGTCAGGATCGATCACCGAGTGGTTTTTATCGGTATAATAGCCCGTCACCGTGAAGGACTGCGGCAGTGTGGGCAAGGCACTGCATGGCTGGCTGGAAGACGATGTTTTTGCAATTGGCCGATCCCAAGGACTGGTCAGCGGCTTGGCACCTTCATCAGCGCTGGCCTGCGCCGTAAAACCCAATGAAAACAGGCTGATGGCCGACAAAACTGAGATAACGGATTTCACGGCTTTCTCCAATCGCGGATGACCAATGGGTCGGCTTATTTTATCCCATGCCACTTCATGTCATAACACGGCGAATCATTTGGTTTGATCCGAGGTCGATATGCAGTTCTATTTTCCCACCGAGCTTGGTGAGCAATTGGCTTTTTCAGGTGCCAGTCTGGCTGCCGTTCTAGGCTTCATCATCATGTTTGCCCCTAGCCTGACCATGCACTTCTTTGGCCTTGCTCCGCGTGACGACCGCCGAGAGGGGCCAGCTATTTTCCGCTTTGCTGGCGGTATGATGCTCGGCCTTGGCCTTAGCGCCATTCTGCTGGCGCAGGTCTGGGTCTACATCGCCATTGGGGCAACATTTGGTATCGGCTTTTTCGGACTTGCCCTGTCCATGCTTCAGGATCACGGTGCGACTTTGCGCAATATGCTCTTTATCGTTGTCGTCCTTT
>DNPN01000140.1:0-2844 GCA_003501385.1 Rhizobium sp.
AATGCTGATGCACCATGCCGATGCCTGCGGAAATGGCCGACTGGCTGTCTTTGATATTGGCCGTCTCACCGCTGATTTTGATCTCGCCGCTGTCAGCCTGATAGAACCCATAGAGAATCGACATCAGGGTCGATTTCCCGGCACCATTTTCACCGATAATGCCGTGGATTGAGCCCTTGGCAACCGTGAGGTTGATATTTTTATTTGCGTGTACAGGACCGAATTTCTTGTCGATCCCGATCAGCTCAATCGCTGGCACTTGAACCACGTCATCAGGCTCCGGATGCGAGAGTATGTCTCGTATTGTTGAAAAGGAAAGCGGCTCATCCAGACATGGAAAGGGCGCAAGACGGCAACACCGCTTGCGCCCTGATGTCACATTACTTCGGGCAGGAATTGTCTGCCATGTAATCGTGAACCTTGAGTGTGCCAGCAATCATGTCAGCCTTGGCTTTGTCGATTGCCTTCTTCATTTCAGGTGTGATCAGCGCCTTGTTGTTGTCATCGATCGCGGCCATCACGCCGTCATCCTTGACGCCAAGCGTTTGAACGCCTGCAGTGAACTTGCCGCCCTTGGCATCTGCATAAGCATTGTACACAGCCAGATCGACGCGCTTGACCATGGAGGTCAAAACAGAGCCGGGGTGCAGATGGTTCTGGTTGGAGTCAACACCAATCGAGAACTTCTTGCTGTCGGCAGCGGTCTGCAACACGCCCATGCCCGATGCACCGGCTGCCGCATAAATCACGTCAGAGCCCTGATCGATCTGGTTTTTCGCCAATTCACCACCGCGAACCGGGTCGTTCCAGGCAGCGCCCGTGGTGCCAACCATGTTCTGGAACACTTCGATCTTGGGGTTGGCAGCGCGCGCGCCCTGCTCGTAACCACATTCAAACTTACGGATCAACGGAATATCCATGCCGCCAACAAAGCCGACCTTGCCGGTTTTGGAGGCCATACCAGCCAATAGGCCAACGAGGTAAGAGCCCTCTTCTTCCTTGAAGACAACAGAGCGAACGTTTGGCTTATCCACAACGGAGTCAACAATCACGAACTTGGTGTCTGGAAATTCGGCGGAAACCTTTTCCATGGCCGAGCTCCAGGCAAAGGAAACAGCCACAATCGGACTAAAGCCCTTGGACGCAAAATTGCGAATGGCCTGCTCGCCCTGCGTGTCGCTGGTGGGTTCGAAATCGCGGAACTTGATGCCGGTTTCCTTCTCGAACTTTTCCGCGCCGTGGAAAGCTGCCTCGTTGAAGGATTTGTCAAATTTGCCGCCTGTACCATACACAAGCGCTGGCTTGATATCGGCAGCAAGAGCCGATGCCGACATGGCAGCCATGGCAAACAACGTGATAAGGGATTTCTTCATTGTGCAGCCCTGATGTTGCTATTGATCTTATAAGGTCCGCCCCACACCTTGCTGGCATGAATATGGCTTACCTGCCCCCTCTTAGGTTTGGCTGGACACCATCCTTGCATGCCTTTTGAAAAAATTCACCAGATTTTTTTCAACTGGTAAATATCAGTGGATGAAAGCAGATTTCGCCGAAAAAATATTCACAAATCGGATAGAAATCTGCCTTCTTGTTGCTTTTTTAACCAATTGGACAAGAAACGCCAGTGCCGCGCAGGCCACAATATCCACGCGGGTTTTTAGCGAGATACTGCTGGTGATAATCTTCCGCATAGTAAAACGGACCAGCAACCGTGATTTCCGTGGTGATCCCTTCGCGATGACCGGCCGCTTTCAGCGCCGATTGAAAAGCAGTTTGCGCCTTCAAAGCCACAGCCAGATCCGAATCATCCTCAACATAAATGGCGGAGCGATAGGTGGTGCCAATATCATTGCCTTGGCGCATGCCTTGGGTGGGATCGTGCTCTTCAAAGAAGATCTTCAGCAAGGCTTCCAGCGTAACCACTGAAGGATCATACACAACCTTGACCACTTCCGTGTGTCCAGTCTGGCCCGTACAGGTCTCTTCATAGGTTGGATTTGGCGTAAACCCACCCTGATAGCCAGCCGCCGTCACCCAAACACCCGGCGTGTTCCACAGCAACCGTTCTGCACCCCAGAAGCAACCCATGCCAAGATAAACAATCTTGAGGCCCGCAGGATAAGGCCCGTGCAACGGCCTGCCGGACACGAAATGCGCAACAGGGCCAAGAATGGGTGTCTGCCGCCCTGGCAGAGCGCTTTCAGCGGTTGGCATCACGGTTTTCTTGTTCAACATTGCATTCAGAAACATTGCTGTTCTCCTCTCGCGGTCAGGGTCGTGATCAGGCTGCAAATCGCCCTGCGGGGGATGGTCGTTTGTAACCAATCATCCAGAACGCAAGCGCAAGACTTAAGAAAATCACAAAGGCGGGCTGCTGCAACATACCGCTTTCCATCCAGTGCAGCGCCTTATCCCCTATATGGGATGCGATCCATTGTTTGACCAGAGCCAGGCCCTGCGCATCAACATCGGCCCACAGTGACGCAAACGGCGTGGTGACCAAGGCGGAAGATGCCACGGATTCAATCGAATCCATAACGCCTACCAAAACGGCCAGCACCAACAGGATAAAACTGAAAAACCGCCATAGAAACTTGAACATAGCTATTTCCCTTTGCCCTGATTTCCATTGTTTTACAGGATGAAAGCGCCCCGCCCAACCGGACAAATGCGCAAAAAACAAAAGTTTTCGGTATGAATGTCGAAAAACTGTCAGATATGGGTTGATCCTAGGAGAATCCTTGATATATGTCCGCCCCGAACAGCCGAGTTGCTTTGCAAGCGGCCTCTTCAAAAGACGGACAGGTGGCCGAGTGGTTTAAGGCGCACGCCTGGAACGCGTGT
>DNPN01000140.1:3133-4064 GCA_003501385.1 Rhizobium sp.
GGGTTCGAATCCCTCCCTGTCCGCCATTTCATCTTTTTCATGATTTACTCCTATAGACTTTTGTAAGAACAGGCTTTTCTGGGGCCGAACGGAACACTAATCCTGCCCTGCTGACTGCTTTGCGTATCTCTCCAGCTTGGAATACTGGACTTTGTTTTAGGGAATGAAAAGAGGGGTGCCTGCACCCCTTCCGTCTGGAGAAGATGGAGGTCGTAAGCGCAAGAAGGCTCCGAACGAGGGGCACAGCTGCAAGCGGGGAGACGTTGGGATGCCTTGCATGCGTAAAGCGGCAACGCCCCTTATTAGTCATCATTTGCAAAAAGCTTCTTATGCTGGGATACGCAACGGGGCGTGCGGCAGCTCCCCTTGCCAAGATAGCGTGAAAATACATGCACATCTTGCGCAAAGTTAAAAGTGACGCTTGTTGGAGTTCGGACAATCAAATTTTCAATTCACTGAACCGTTTTGCGACAATCGTCTCTCAGACAAAATTAGTTGAATAAATTCAGTCCAGAACATACTCTCGTTAAGCTGCTTAATTTCGAGAGTATTGCAACAGCAAAGCTGAATGAGGAATGGCATATGGGCTTAATGATACATTCTTTGGAAAACATTCCTGAAAGCGCTCGTAGGAATTATTTTATTTACCTGCTAGATTATGGCTGGGATGAGCCTATAAGCGAGGCATTGCGGCGCAATTTCGACAATATGGCCAGCGAGGCTGCTGTTAATAAGGCCGTAGTCATTAAGGGGACGGTCGGCTCACATTTTCAAAAAGAAGTGTTTTCATGGCATCAAATTAACGGGATGAATGCTGAAGAAATTTTGCCTGCGCTTCTGATATCAAACAATCATCCATCATATTTTCAAAAAAATAGCCACGGTGATAGGTGGGGTGATGGTCTACTATAGCATCGTTCACAAAACGTGA
>DNPN01000195.1:0-253 GCA_003501385.1 Rhizobium sp.
TAGCCCTTGGCAGCGCCCGACCAACAAAAATACCAACGGGCTGATCCGCCAGTACCTGCCGAAGGGCATCGATCTCGGCATATATTCCCAGAAAGACCTCGACAAAATCGCCGACAGTCTCAACAATCGACCACGACAAACCCTCGGATTTCGAACTCCGCTCGAAGCCTACCAAACTGAAATATCAAAGCAGCTTGTTGCACTTCAATCGTGAGACCGCCAAAACACCTATAACTCCATAAATAGAATTCTA
>DNPN01000195.1:508-29553 GCA_003501385.1 Rhizobium sp.
CCATAAATAGAATTCTATTTATGGAGTTATAGTACGAGATTTACAAATAACACACCTAAAACATCAAAATCTGAATACAAAAAATAATGAACCCTATTTTATTTTCAAAATAGACTTCAGATATTTGCCATACTGGCCTTTCCCAAATGATAACGCTAGTGACGCCAGCTGCTCCTCACCAATGTACCCCTGCCGAAAGGCGATTTCTTCCGGGCATGCGATCTTGAAGCCTTGGCGGCGCTCGAGAGTGGCGACAAATTCGGAAGCGTCAAGCAGGCTATCGGGTGTTCCCGTATCCAGCCAAGCGTAGCCACGGCCAAGTTCCTGGACGGATAGCTTTCCCCGTTCAAGATAGCTCCGGTTCACATCAGTGATTTCCAGCTCACCACGCGCTGATGGCTTGAGGTTGGCTGCAATATCCACCACATCCTTATCGTAGAAATAGAGACCCGTCACCGCCCAGTTCGATTTTGGCCGCGCCGGCTTCTCCTCAATCGATATGGCCTTCCCGGCGTCATTGAATTCGACAACTCCGTAACGGTCCGGATCGCTCACATGATAGGCGAACACCGTCGCGCCATCATTTTTGCCGATTGCTGACTTGAACAGTTCGCTCACCCCATGACCGTAGAAAATATTGTCGCCAAGGATAAGGCAAGATGGGCTATCACCGACGAAATCAGCCCCAATGATATAGGCTTGTGCGAGACCATCTGGCGAAGGTTGCTCTGCATAAGATAGAGAGATGCCCCATTTGGAGCCATCGCCGAGCAACGCTTGAAAATTTGGTAAATCTCTTGGCGTCGAAATGATCAAGATATCCCGGATGCCCGCCAACATAAGGGTAGAAAGAGGGTAGTAAATCATCGGCTTATCATATACCGGCAAGAGCTGCTTCGATATCACAAGCGTCATAGGATGCAGACGTGTGCCGCTGCCACCAGCCAGAATGATACCCTTCATGTTTTTCTCAACCTCGCTTATAAACATGCTTTGGCCTGCACCAGCCGTTTTACAATTTCTTGTGTCGTCAGCTTCCAATCGGCCAACCTAACACCGTGAATGGTACTCAATTTGCTACAGTCGAGTCTGGAATTCGCGGGCCGACGTGCTGGCGTTGGATAGGCGCTGGTCGGAATAGGACTGATATCCGCATGCGGCCCGCCTTCTGCAGATGAAATGGAAAAAATATACTTTGCGAAATCAGCCCAGCTCGCCTCACCAGACCCTGTCATGTGGAACACCCCACGCAGCGCAACGTCTTGACTTGCAAACAAATTCGCAGCCACGGCCAGAATGCCATCAGCGATATCCAACGCAGATGTTGGATTTCCAATCTGGTCGTCAACGACGTTCAAGCTCTCGCGGGTCTCCGCAACACGCAACATTGTCTTGACAAAATTTTTGCCGAATGGACTGAAAACCCACGCTGTGCGCAAAATTGCCACATTATCCGCCGCCGCCTGTATCCTTCGTTCTCCCTCAAGCTTGGTGCGTCCGTAGACACCAAGCGGTGAAACAGGGTCCGTCTCCACGTAAGCGCGAGTGCTGCTGCCGTCGAACACATAATCCGTCGATAGGTGCACCAGCGGAATATTTCGCTGAGAGACAATGCGCGCAAGCTCTCCAGGACCGCTCGCATTGACGGCCCAAGCCTGCTGCTCGTCGGTTTCAGCCTGATCTACCGCAGTATACGCCGCCGCCGATACGACGAGGTCGGGGTTTAAATGATCAATAATGGCTTCAAGCGTCTCAGGTTCAGTCAAGTCGATGTCTGGACGCCCAACCGCGAACAGTTCAATGTCATCAGACTGACGACAACGCTCAAGCAGCGACTGCACCACCTGCCCTTGCCGACCGGTTACCAGATAGCGTTTTTTCGCGGTCATGCTGCGACTTCGGGTTTCAAAAGACCGAGACGTTGGCCGCTATACCCTTGTCTGAGCGGTGCCCACCACCACTCATTTTCCAAATACCAGCGCACGGTCTTGCTGATACCCGTCTCGAAATCCTCTTCCGCTTTCCAGCCAAGTTCGGTCTCCAGTCGCGTCGCATCGATTGCATAGCGTGCGTCATGACCGGGTCGATCCGTAACATGCTGAATCAGGTTCGCATGCGGGTGACCAATGGGGTTGAGCTCATCCATCAGGGTGCAAATACTATGGACAACATCAATGTTTCGCCGCTCGTTGCGTCCACCAACATTGTAGGTTTCACCAATCCGTCCGCGTTCCGCGATGATATCCAGTGCGCGCGCATGGTCTTCGACATAAAGCCAGTCACGGATATTAGAACCGTTGCCGTAAACGGGAAGCGGCATACCCTGAAGCGCATTAAGGATAACCAGAGGAATCAGCTTTTCCGGAAAATGATAGGGCCCGTAGTTGTTGGAACAGTTCGAGACAACAACAGGCATATTGTATGTTCTCGCCCACGCCTTGGCCAAATGGTCAGACGCAGCCTTGGATGCCGAATAAGGCGAACTGGGATCATAGGGGGTTGTCTCGGCAAACAAGCCGTCGGCACCGAGAGATCCATAGACCTCATCCGTAGAGACGTGGAGAAACCGAAAACGCTCTCTTGCAGCACCAGCTAGCCCTTGCCAATAGGTGCGAGCGCATTCCAGCATGGTGAACGTACCAAGCACGTTCGTCTCCATGAAGTCTCGAGCACCAGTGATCGAGCGATCCACATGGCTTTCTGCAGCCAAATGCATCACACGGTCGGGCTTGAAGCTCTGGAACGCCTCGCCTATGGCTCTCGCATCGCAGATGTCGGCTTTCAGAAACCGGTAATGGTTGCGATCTTCAACTGCGGTCAGCGAGGTCAACGTGCCCGCATACGTCAACTTGTCGATATTGAGAACGTCATAGCCTTTTTCAAGCACAAGGTGACGAACAACAGCAGAGCCTATAAACCCGGCACCGCCGGTTACGATAACACGCATGTAATCCCCTCACTTCTCGAAGACATACGACACAGGCAAACCCGATAGCGTCGGCTGATGTCGATCCTTGTCTGACAGGATCGCGTTATCCCAGCCCACGGGCCAATCGATACCGATTTCCGGATCGTTCCACAACAGCCCACGATCATGCTCAGGGCTGTAATAGTCCGTCACTTTGTAACTGATGATCGTATCAGGCAGGAGTGTACAGAAGCCATGAGCAAAACCAACTGGCACCCAAAGCTGTTCACCATTTTCAGCCGTCAGCTCTGCGCTGACGTACTGACCATAGGTTGGCGATCCTTGACGAATGTCAACGGCAATGTCAAGAAGCGCTCCTGCCGCACAGGAAACAAGCTTGCCTTGCGCTCTGGGTTGCAACTGAAAGTGCAGCCCCCGAACGGTCCCAACCTCGGCAGAGAAAGACCGATTGTCCTGAACGAAATGCACTCGGCCCGCCTGCTCCTGAAACAGGTTTTCCCGAAATGTCTCCATAAAGTAGCCGCGGTTGTCACCAAACTTCCTCGGTTTCACAAGGATAACCTCAGGAATCGTTAAACTCTCGAACAACATGCTTTTCGGCGTCTCCCCGGCCCATGAACATTATTTATCATACAGGCATACCAAAATAATAACCGCTTTTGAAAGCGATTCATAAATTGTTTTAGACATGCCAGATATCGGCAACGAATTACAATCTGGTTGTCGATTTTTTTCGAAACATTAAACGCATTCCACGGGAAAGAATGTGATCCTGCTGCTGTAACCCCTTGCCGTTCAAATAAAAAAATGCCCAGCTTCGTTATCGTTCAACTGATCCCCGTTGAACGCGACATGCCATAGGATCAAAACCCATGAGATAGAACTGACGCTGAAAGCAGAACATATCGTTAAACAGGCAATATTCTGGCGGACCAACATTGAAGATCGTTATGGTATCAAGCAAAAGCTGAAATTCCTCAGCCAAAATCGCAGAAAGTTCGGTAAATTCAGCATCCGACGGCTGTCCAACGAAATAGGCCATCGTGATATGGAACTCGTAGGTCTCATGGCCCTTCAAGCGCATGCCGACGCGCTCGGCAATGGTGTCACGCAAGGCTCTGATGGCGTGGTTTTCAAGGTCGTCGGCGGGCTCTACGCCCAGAACAATGCCATCGTTCAAAGGCCAGAAGCGCTTCAACTTCATACGAAATTGTGATGGCCCCTGAAACTCTGAGGCCTTGAGGCGTTCCTCGACACAACGATTGGCGTCAACCAGTGACGCATCCAGTGGCAGGCCTTCAGGCCAGCGTTCGGCACGGCGGTCTTGATCACAAATGCCCACGTAAAGCGTCATATGCCAGCTCGATGGCGGAAGCAGCGTGAAGGAATGGGCCGCAGTCGCACCACGCAAGCGGTCATAGAGGCGATCAAGGCCTGTAATCAGCGCCGTTTGTGATGCAACATGGCAAACAATCGTGTTCCCGGGAAAATGGCGCACCGCACCATCCGCATGAAATTTGCGGCCGACATCAAGGGGCTTTACAGTTGAAATGAGCATGTCTTCTGATCATCCTGTTATCGCGTTAGAAATAGGCTGAAGGTCTTCCATCAAGGCTGATGTGCCAACCGCGACCCACATGCCTTGAGCGACGGCGTCGCCACCCCATCGGCTCTCAAGCCCGGCCTCCTGACAAATCAGCACGCCTGCCGCCAGATCCCACAGGCTGAGAAAGCGCTCCACATAACCATCTGTGCGGCCAAGAGCGGCAAAGCCCAGAGAAATCGAAGCGCAGCGATATTGAGCAATACCCCAGCGTTTCATCCGAAAGTGACGCTCCACCTGACCAATTGAGTCGACCTCCCAACGATTGTTCTCACCCACCGCAACAACACGCGCAGCACCAAAAGCATCATCGCGTGTCGATGGCTTGCCGTTCACAAACAGGCCGCCGCCCGTTTCAGCCGAAAGGGTAATCCCCAAAACCGGATAGTGAATAACGCCAATGTCGGGCTGGCTATGGGTCATATGGGCCAGCGAAATGCCCCAGAGGGGACTACCGCGCAAAAAATTGGATGTTCCATCAATCGGGTCAACAATCCAGTAATCGTCGGAGGTCTGACCGCCACCTTCTTCACCATAGAGGTGAGCACCATCAAAGGCCTCAGCGATGGCCGCGGCCATATGCTGTTCAACCTCGCGATCGGCCTGGGAAACAAAATCCAGCGATCCCTTGGTGGACATCGCCAAGGTATCGCGCCGTGCAAAGAAGCGGAGTGCCAAAGCACCCGCTTCCTGCACAAGGGCGACAGCTAATGCATGCGAGGGCGACATCACGATACTCATGCCAAGAGTTCCGGATAATCGGAGATCACAGTTTGCGCACCGCCTGCCAGCAACCGCTTGGCATCCTCGGCCTTATTAATGGTGGCAACGGCAAATTCCACACCGCTTTCATTCAAGCGGGCAAGTGCTTCGGCATCCACCAGATCGGAGGTGCAATGCAAGATCTGCGCATCCACTTCCGCCAGCAAAGCCCGCGGATCTTTGGGCGGAACAACAACGGCGAAAGCACGCGGCACATCCGGCATAAGCTTCGCTGCACGCGTCAGCGAACGCACCGAGAAGCTTGAGAGAAACAAGCGGCCACGCGCATGAGGCCAATGGCGCAGCAAGGCGGCGCAGGCAGTGTCTGCGGTCTCCACGTCATCGCCGGCTGTTGGCTTCAGTTCGACCTGAAGCCCGAGGTCAAGCTCCAAAACGGTCTCAATCAGTTCTTCAAAGGTCGGAACTTTTTCGCCCGCGAAGGAGGGATCAAACCAGCTCCCGGCATCCAATGCGCGAATGTCTTGCAAGGTCAGTCCTGCCACAAGTCCTTTGCCATTGGTGGTGCGGTCAACCTTGTCATCATGAATAATCACGGGATGCCCATCACGGGTCAGTTTGACATCAATTTCCACCCAGCGTGCGCCGCGCTTTTTTGCTTCGCGCATGGCGGCCAAGGTGTTTTCCGGGGCATAGGCGCTGGCACCACGGTGGGCAATCAGCTGTTCTTGAACAAATGGGGGTCTGAATGTCATGGGATTGATGGCTCTCTGGTTGTGATGAATGGAAAAGGGGTAATCAAACTTTACCCATGCCGCTGGCCAACACGTCGTCGCGCATGATGCGCCCGGCAAGGATGAAGACGATCAGCACCGGCAACAGCAGAATGAGGGAAACGATGGCAGCAAGGGGAAATTGCAGCGCGTAAGGGTCGAGATAGGTGTAAAGTTTGATGGGCAGCGTCTGAATCACCGGCGCACCAGCGATAAATGTCTTATCAAACTCTTCAAACGAGCTGACAAAAGACAGCAAGCCGCCCGCCATCAAACCCGGAACGGAAAGGGGCAGCACGATATGCCGGACGATTGCGCTCGGGCTAGCACCCAAAGAACGAGCAGCATGGATCAATTCATCCGGCAATGTCTCGAATGACGAGCTCATCAAGCGGATCATCAAAGGCAAGGTACCGATGGTCTGTACCAGCACAACGCCGGGGATCGAATAGGCCAGGCCCATGATCAACAAGACCTGGCCGACGCTGACACCCACGACAATGCCGGGAATAATCGTCGGCGCGAGAATGAACATTTCCAACGCCCGTTTGCAGGGTATTTTGCACTTCGCCATTGCCCATGCGGTGGGCAGTGCAATCAATGCTGTTAATGCAGTGACACAGACAGCAATAGTCAAACTGTTGATCAACGCCGGCATAAGGCTTGCGCCACCCAGAATTTGCCGCCAATTGTCGAGTGAATAGGCCTGCGGCAAAAGATGTGGATAGGCCCAACCGCTGGACAGGCTCCACACGCCCATCAACAGCACCGGAAGCGCAACAACAACAAACAATCCAGCAAACAAGCAGCACGCCACAAAGAGCCGTTGATTGGTTTTAGTTTTACGAGAGAGGTGTTCAGTCATGGCGGCGTCCTGCGGCGGTATTGGCGCTGGATGTCAACGCATAATAGACAAGAAGAACGGCAATGGCGAAACCCGAAATCACCATGCCAATCGCGTAGACCTGGCCAATATCGCCCTGGGCGAACGCCCGCACCATCAACACGGAAAGTGCAGACGGACTGGGTGCCCCGATCAGGTCCGGAATAGCGAACGAGCCCATGGAGCCGATGAAGGTCAAAAGAATGGCTGCGGTAATGCCGGGCAGCGCCAAAGGCAGCTCGACATAGAAAAAAGTCGCCACGGGATGTGCCCCAAGCGAGCGCGCAGCGTGGCGCATGTCATCCGGGATGGAGGCGAAAGCGCCGGTGATTACCAACGTCATGAATGGCAACTGCTTCCATGTGGTGGCCATGATAACGCCAACACCCCATGGATCGCGCACCAGCTTAGGCAAATGCAAACCAAGCGGTAGCAAAAGACGCTCAACAAAACCGCCCTGCTCAAACAGCGTCAGCACCATCAGCGACGCAATGATGGCGGGTATCGCCATTGGAATTTTATAGAGGCCATTGAACAGCTTGCGCCCCAGAAAATGCCTGCGAAGCAGCAATGCCAGGCCAATTGCCAGCAAGAGGGTGACGACAACTGGTGCCACCCCATAGTAGATCGAGGTGGTCAGGCCACGCCACATGACATTGCTAGTGAAAAATTTGGCGTAATATTTCAACGTGAACGCCGGGAGACCAGCCGACACGCCGAAACTGCCCAAAAGCGCTGTGAAGAGCGGAAAGCCGAACATCACGATCAAAAAACCAATGCCCGGAAACAACAAAAGCGCGGTTTGCAAGATGGGGCGTTTGTGAAGCGTCATCATGCTGCTTCGGCCCCCAACCCGTCGGTCTTCAGAACGCGCAAGGCTCCGATCAGGGTGAGTTGAACGCGGGTTCCCGTCGCGAGCAAGGTTTCCACGCCGCTGCGTGTGGCCTGAATATCCATGCCTGCAATGCGAATGATATAGTGGGCATGGGCACCCATGAAAGATGCTGCGATAATTTCGCCCGCGCCATCAGGCGCTTGCGTCAGCATGATGTTTTCAGGCCGCAGCGAAATGCTCACCAGACCTTGGGCTGGTCTATCCAATTGACCATCTCCACCCCAAGGCAAGCCACAGGTCGCGCCGTGAGCGGTAACTGTCAGAAGATTGGTTTGCCCCAGAAAGCCCGCAGTGAAAGCGTTGGCAGGGTTGCGGTAAAGCTCAACCGGCGTGCCAATTTCCACCACCCTTCCCGCATTCATCACCACAATGCGGTCTGACATGGCCATGGCTTCCGTCTGATCGTGGGTAACATAAAGGCTGGTGGAGCCGGTTTTTCTGTGCAGTGCCAACAGATCATGGCGAAGACTATCACGCAGCTTTGCATCCAGATTGGACAGCGGCTCATCAAACAAAAGCAGGCTGGGTTGCATGACAATCGCGCGGGCCAGTGCCACGCGCTGTTGCTGCCCGCCGGAGAGCTGACGCGGCATGCGATCCACATAGGCCGCGAGATTACAGATTTCCAAGGCATGATTGATCCGACGGATCTGCTCATCCTTGGCCACTTTTCGCATTTTCAGACCAAAGGCGAGATTTTTGCGCACCGACATATGCGGAAACAGCGCATAGGATTGAAACACCATGGCAATGTCGCGCTTTTCTGGCGGTAACGCCTCAATACGCTGGCCTGCCAGACGAATTTCGCCGCCGCTGGCATCCATAATGCCCATGAGAATGCGCAGCAGAGTGGATTTGCCACAGCCGGACGGGCCAAGCACCGTGACAAATTCACCCGTATGCACCTGCAAAGACGTGGGGTGTAACGCCACTGTCTCGCCAAAGGATTTGGTAATCGAATGCAGCTCAAGCTCTGCCATGGGTCTTATCCGGTCAAATTGGGAAAGGGGGCGGTGATCGGGATTGACCCCGATCACCGCTTGCCTGCGCATATGGCATCAGGCTGGATTAAAGTCTGGAGAGAACCTTTTCATCCAGCGCCTTGGCAAGCGCATTCGTCATGATCCAGTTTGCCGGGAGAGAAAGAGCTGGATAGACCGACGCAGGCAAGAGGTATTTCCGGGTTTCATCCGACACTTTCGAGGCATCGAAATCCGAGCGTGGCGAGCGTGATGCTTTGGTTTCCATCTTGTACACTTGGAAATCCATGCTGAAGGCTTCGTTGATCAGCAGCATGGCCGCCGCCGGATGGACAGCATTGGTGGGAATGAAAAACGCATCACCGCTGCCCACCTGCCCATTTTTCAGCAAGGTCATCTTGAAGCTGGCGGGCAATTGCTTGGTGCGCACAAAGGTCATCACGAAATCTTCCCAAACCGTGCCCATCATGGCTTGTTTGTTGTTGATCAGATTTAGCGTATCAGCGTTGCCGTTGGTGAGTTCCGAGTTTGCAAGAAGCTTGGTGAAATAGTCCCACACCGGCTGCAGGCAAGGGTCAGACATCGCCCAGTCATCATTTTCGGCTTGCGTCTTGCTGTAATCCATCAGGCGATCGTGGCATGCGCCGGTGGTGTAATTCAAAGCTGCCGACTGCAAGAAACCACCGCCGGATCCGCCCTTGGCAGGCAAGGTGATGGCGAATTTTTTTGGATGTTTTTGCACCCAGGCCAAAAGCTCATCAAAGTCCTTTGGCACGTCTTTTTCATCAACCGCCGCACTGTCGTAACCAATGGCGGTCTGATTGCGGTGAACAATGGGATAGGAGCCATGAACATTCACGCCAAAGACAGTGTCTTTGAATTCAGCAGGCACAGTCGCCATGTTTGGCAAGATTGCACCGAGATTGACATTGGCGACAACCCCTCCCCCGGACAGCACGGCGTAATCGCCACCACCGGCAAAATAGGCATCGACCGGGGCATTCTGTCCGGTCTTCTGAATGGCAATGAGCTGCTGATCGGCCTGATCGCCTTTCACATCGGAATATTCGACCTTGATGCCGTATTTCTTCTCAAATGACTTGATCAGGCCCTCATGCCACAAATCGCCGAAGCCCCCGGCGAAGTTATACATCACCACCTTGCCCTCGGCCTTGGCGAGCGGAACAACGACATCATAGAAATTGTCGCGGTTTACTTTCGCCAATGCCTCGGACCCATTTTTCAATGCGCTTTGCCCATAGGCAGATGGTGTAACGGCAAAAACGCACGAGGCCAAAAGCCCCAAAACGATACGGCGCTGCATGGGTATCTCCCTGTCGATGTATTTTCTGATTTTTTATTACTCTTTATGTGTAATATTTTTATGACAAGGCTCAAGATCACAGATTCTAAAAAATGCCTTGGTTTTCACGCATAAAGCGAATCTTCTGGAATGATCCACCAAGACAGCCTATAAGAGCGATCGCAAATTCTCCTCTTATTTTTGGATTTTTGCACATTGCAAGTAATATTGGAACTTTATCGGTGGACAGCATCACACACTCCAAACAGCCCCTTCTCAGCTTCAGCGAACGGTGGGTGCTGGACGTTATCCGCCGCCTTGGCCCCGTCGTTCGGGCCGATGTGACCGCCCATGTGGATCTGGCGCAGCAATCCGTACACCGGATTGTGGAAACGCTCATTCACCGTGGTTTGGTGGTGGCCGGAGAAACTGTGCGGCGTGGGCGCGGCCAGCCCAGCGCATCGCTGGAATTGCAACGGGATGCGGCCTATTCGGTTGGCATTTCCGTCAATACCGACGCCATCACCATCTGCCTTGTCGATCTGGCCTGCCACACAGTGGAACAATTGGTGCTGGGTCAACCCTCGCCCAACCGCATCACAGCCTTGCGGGAAATACACGATGCCTTGCACCGCATGGCAAAGCGCAACAATGTGCCGATGGACAAGATTGTCGGCATCGGTTTCGCCCTTTCCGGGTTTTTCGTGGCCGGGGGTGGGATCAATGCACCAGAGCCGTTGCGGGACTGGTCTTTGATCAATCTGGAGCCGGAACTTGAAGCCTTTTTCAACAGGCCGATCTGGGTTGAGAACAATGCAACGACCGGTGCGATTGGCGAGAAAATGCGCGGTGTTGGCCTATGGGCCAAGACATTCGTCTATATCTCGTTCAACTACGGCTTCGGCACGGGTATTGTGATCGATGGCAAGCCCTATTTTGGTGCCCATGGCAATGCTGGCGAGGTGCGGATCTACACCCCCGGAGAAGAGGCCGAAAAGCGCCCGGCGCTGCGCTACCTGATAGACGAACTGCGCGAAAACGGCATTGCTATTGACACGATCAATGACTTGCGCGACCGCTTTGATCCAACATGGCCGGGGGTCGAAGCGTGGATAGAGCGGAGCCTTCCCCAGCTAGACCGCGCCGTAAACACGGTAACCGGTCTGTTTGACCCGCAAGCGATTGTCTACGGCGGTCAGATCCCGCCTGAACTGGGGCGGATGCTGATCAAACGAACCAGCTTCTGGGACAATCACCGCTATAATGTGCCGCCGCCGCTGCCAAAGCTGATGTTATCCGAGGCAAACGTTGACCCATCCGCAGCGGGTGCGGCCATGCTTCCACTCGATGCCTTGTTCTTCACGCTTGAGAAAAACGACCCGCCCGCAAGCCGCCGGTGAAGATGGCTCAAGGCTCAAGCACAGACTGGGGCAGAATGAATGGCATTGTAGCGGGCACGATATTTGGCCGGATGTTGCATTCGAAAACATCGCTAAGATGTTGTTGCGTCAGCACAGATGAAGGAGGGCCTTCCATGACCACGGCACCCTCCTTCATCAAAACCAGTTTATCCGCATAGATCGCGGAAAGATTGAGATCGTGCATGACGGCAATGACGCCACCGCCTTGGGCGGCGTAATCGCGGGCAATGTCCATCAGAGAAATCTGGTGTTTGATATCAAGACTTGCTACGGGCTCATCCATGATCAGCCAGCGCGGACCATTCTCGCCAACCGGCTCCCAGATCTGGCAAAGCACCCGCGCCAACTGCACACGCTGGCGCTCACCACCCGACAACGCCGAGACAAAACGGTGGGAGAAGCCAGCAAGACCGACCCGGTGCAAGGCCGCCTCGATCAGCGATGTTGACCGATGGGATCTGCCCATGGCTCCTGCTTCCAAGCCAAACAAAACCACCTCGGCAACAGTGTAAGGAAAGACAACGGAGGTTTCCTGCGGCAACACGGCACGCAGAGTGGCAAGCTGCCGGGCCTTGAGCGAGGCCATATCCGAACCATTGATCCGAACCAAGCCGCTATAGGGCAATTCAAAGCTGATTGCCTTGATCAGGGTTGATTTTCCAGAGCCATTCGGACCTGCAATCACAGTCACTTCGCCTGCATGTGCACAAAAGGCAATGCTATGCAGAATGGTGCGAGCACCGTAGCGAACCGACAGATTGTTTGCAGTCAGGTCTGCCATTCACATATCCAAAAGATTGCGCCGCTTCAGCAGCAGCCAAAGAAAAAACGGCGATCCGAACAGGGCCGTGATGATGCCAATCGGCAGCTCTGCCGGTGCCACAATGGTGCGCGCCAACGCATCGGCAAGCACCAGCAGCGCCGCCCCCAGCAAAGCAGACGCAGGCAGCAGAAAACGATGGTCCGGGCCGATGGCGAGACGCAAGACATGCGGCACAACAATGCCAACAAAGCCAATGCCACCGCTCATCGACACAGCTCCACCCGTCAACACCGACACAATAACAATGCCGATTTTCTTCAAAGCTTCGACATGAACGCCCATGTGCCCCGCCACAGCCTCGCCCATGGAGAGACCGTTCAACCCGCGCGCCATGAACGGCAGTGCCGTCAATGACAGGGCAACGAGTGCGCCCAAGGTTGCCACTTTTGCCCATGTCGCGCCCGCCAGAGAGCCGAGCTGCCAGAACGTCAGATCACGGATCTGATTGTCATTGGCCATATAGACAAGACACCCTGTTGCAGCCATTGCCAGCGCACCAAAGGCAATGCCTGCCAGCAGCATGGTGGCAACCGATGTCCGGCCATTGCGGGTGGACACGTGATAAAGCGATGCGGTTGTGAGCAGCGACCCCAGAAAAGCCACCAACGGCAGAGCAAGAAAGCCTGCGAAACCGATAAAAGGCAATGCAACGGAGCCACCGAGCACAATGACGATGGCGGCTCCCAGCCCGGCACCGGCCGAAACGCCAGCCAGTCCTGGATCAGCCAGCGGATTGCGAAACATGCCCTGCATGATGGTACCGGACACCGCGAGCGCCGCCCCCACCAGCATACCCAAAAACACCCGCGGCAACCGTATCTGCTCGATAATCAGTACATCCCGTGCTTCAACGGCCCGACTAAGCCCCAGATAGTGCGCCAGAACCTGGCCCGTCAACACATCAGAGGCACCGGCCGTTAAAGACACAAGAGCAGATGCCAGCAGAAGCAGCACGAGAAACAGCAAACAACCTTTTGCCAGAAGCGCACGAGAATGGCGTGCCGTACGGCTCGCTTCTGCTTCTGGCACATGGGATAGAGCCACAACCATGGACGCTTACTTCGTTTTCGCAGCTGCTGGATACAGCGCCGCATGCAGGGCTGTCACCGCTTCGGCCGTGCGCGGACCAAAGCCAAGCATAGTCATGCCATCCAGCCGGATGACCCGCCTGGCCTTGCCTGCCGGCGTTGCAGCGATGGCGGGGATGTTGAAAAGGGTTTGATCATCCACAGCATGGCCGCCAGCGCCGCTCATTATCACGATTGCATCCGGTGCGGCGTTGATGATGGCTTCATCACTCACCTGCTTGTAACCCGTGATGCTTGTCATGACATTGTCACCTCCTGCCAGCTTGACGATGCCATCGGCATGGTTTTGCCCACCCGCCGCCATCACCTTACCATTCTGCAAAGACAGGATGAATAGCACACGGGCCTTTTGCGGCTGACCATTGTTGGCCGCTAGTGCGGCTTGCAATTCAGCACTGATGTGATTGGCCAGGAGGTGCGCCTTTTGCTCCACACCCAGCACTTTGCCGACCGCCTCGACCTTGCGGGCAATTGACGCTTCATCATAGCCGTCCGGGATCATGACCATTGGCACGCCCGCCGCCTTCAACGTTTCGAGTGCCGCAGGCGGACCCGCTCCATCCAGCATCAGGATGAGATCCGGGTTGAGGGAAAGAATGCCTTCCGGCGACAGGGCGCGAATATAGCCCGCATCCGGCAGTTTGAGGGCGGCCAACGGATAGACGCTGGTTGAATCGCGACCGACAAGCCGCTTTTCTTCGCCCAGTGCGTAGACAATCTCTGTCAGGGAGCCGCCGATGGCGACGATTTTTGAGGGTGTGCTGTTTTGTTGCGCCATGGCCATGGTGCTGGCAAAAGTGGCAACAATGCCAATGATGACAGCAGCCAGTGTTTTGACGAGATCGATCCTGTTCATGCTGCTCTCGAATCCTCTGGCATGGGGAGTGCTTCCACAATGGCGCGCCATTGCTTGCGCTCATCTTCACCCTCAATGCGCTTGCCAAAAAACTGAATGATCAGATCACCTTTTGCATCATAGGCCTCCACCGATGTGACATGGCCCTTGTCGGTCGGCTTGCGCACAACCCAGCATTCGTTGATGCGATCTTCGCGAAGATGCAGGTGGAAGGTCTCATCCATGATGTTCAACCATGGGCCGACCGTTTTGACATTGCCCACGGGACCGGAATGGATTTGAACACATCCCTGATTGGCGACAAAGCACATCAGCGGCACCTGCGTGCGCACTGCCTCGCTAAACATGGTTTGAACAGCATAGGGCGACACGCGCCATGCATAATCGTCACCGACACTGGAAATCGCTTTCAAACGGGACAATTTCAGCGCGCTGAGCAAGCCAACAAACTGGTGCGTATCCGTCATGGCAGTCCAGCGCTGGCGCAGTTCATCCAACGGCACATTGTCATCATTGGCAAAAACCTCCGTGACAGGTGGCTTGATGTCGAGGATGGCGGCCTGGTCATCAAGGGCCAACTCATTGGCCAATCGCTTCCACGCCGCTGTATCGCTTTCTGGCCGAAGGTGGATTTTATGAACGGCCTGCCCTTGCGCGTCGAAGAACTGGAAGCTGCGTTTAACGCCGCCGTCCAGTGCGTTTTCAACGGCAAAACCATACACCCAATGGGATGGAAACATGCGCGTGTCTATCTGTTCGCCCAGCATCATGGCGGCTTTATTGCCCGCGATGTAACGATCATAAACACCGATTTTTTCGTGAACGGCGTTTTCGTTTCGGGTGAGTGCCATCACAACGCCAAGCTCCTGAAGCTTTGGGAAAATCCGGTCAAAATCCGTGGTGATCCGGATTGCCGAATGCCCCAGCCAGGCGGCAACATATTCCACTTCGCTGATGCCGCATTGTGCAGCAATATCGCGTTCACGAGCGCTCGGATTATCGATCTTGATTTGCCGGATTTCGGCGCTGGTATAGGTTCCAGGCTGCATTTGTAGGTCTCTTCTTTCACGACTGGCTGGACTTACAATCCCGTCGTTCCCCGGCATGCGGTAGCGCAAGCGGGGAAACGGCACGAATAACATGATTACTTTAATCATGTTATTCGGGTCAATAAAAATATGACTAAAATAATCATATTTAAGTTGAAATCGGCAACGAGTAAGCGGGACAGATTGATGGTGAAGGTGGCCAACGCGCCACCGATGGAATTGATAGGAAAGATTGCGCCGAGGTCAGAATTTCTGCGTCAGAGAAATTTTGAAATAACGCCCCGCTTCCGAGTAGAGCGCGTTGGCATTGTTGACATCCTTGACCTCAAGGGCATCGTAATATTGCTTGTCAAACAGGTTGTAGATCCCGCCTTGAATGCGCAAACCCTTCGCCTTTTCAGGCTCATACCAGCCTGTCAGGTTGACAACACCATAGCCGGCGGGCTTGGTCTTGGCGGTTGAATCCTTATCAACACTTCCGGCGGCAACCAGGGTCGCATCGGTGCCCCAATGTTCGGTATCATACCCCACACCGACAATGGCCTTTACCGGAGCAACCGTTGAGAGTACCTCATCCGTATCCAAATCGGTGCCACGGGCATAGGCCAGCGAGCCGTGCAACGTAATACCAATGGAGAAGGTCTTGTGAGCTGAAGCCTCCACACCAGAGATACGCACCCTGTTGCGATTGAAATAAGATGTTTCCCCGTTCGAATAGCCGGTATTATAGGCCACACTGCCATCAATGAAATTCTTGTATCGTGTGGTAAACGCAGCCAACCGTCCGCCGAATTCGTCGTCGCCGAGGTTTGCCCCTGCATCAAAGCCGTAGCTGCTTTCGGGTTTCAAATCTGGGTTGCCGATGGTGCGATAGCTGTAGGTTGGGTTCGCATAATCAACATACATCTGATATTCGTTCGGAGCCTTGAAGGCGCTCGAAAACTGTACAAACAACTCCACATCTGGTGTTGCCTGCCATGCGGCCCGAAGCTTGGGAGAGAGGTGCGAGGCGCTGGTTGAATCCGGAAGGCCGCTATATCCGCTGTTCGCCTCCCAAGACGCGCTGTTTTGCGGGTCATATCGATACCAGTCAAAACGAAGGCCGGGAGTCAGCGATACCGGACTGTCACCGGCGGTGATCTTGTCTTCAATATAGACGCCAAACTTGTAACCATTCACATCCGGAGCATAAGACTGATTGGTATGATAACTGGCGCATGCTGCAACATAGGTCACACTGCAGCTGTCTTGGCCTGAAAGATAATAACTCGTCTGCGAGAAACTGACGTCGCCACCCACGGTGACAGCATGTCGCAGAGGGCCTGTGTTGAAATTCGAATTCAGATAGCCCGTGAGGCCATACGCCTGTTCGTCACTATCCATCAGGCGTTCATAAAGACCCACAGGCCTGGAAAGGCGAATGGAAGAGGTTCCCTCGTTGCGCTCGCTGTGCTGCCAATACAGTGTGGCCGCGCCGCTATCGATCAGGCTGTCTTTTTCAGGTGAATCATACTTGTAATCCAACGAAATCCGGTCGCGTGTTTTGTCCTGAATAGCGTTCAGATGGCCCGCCTGATAGGTGGTGCCATAAGACGCATTGGAGCGATAGTCCTTCGTTGAATCATAGCCATAGTGCTCGCCCGTCACGCCAATCGTATGGCCGGCTTCCAGTTCCTGGCGGATTTTGAACAGGAAATTGCGCTGGGTTTCGGTCAGCGGGTCAGCTTTGGTGCGGGTGCTGCCATTGGTGTCAACGGTGCCTGTACCTTTGGTCTCATGCCCATATTTATAGGAGCTCTGGAACATGATGGAGGTATTTTCGACCTTTTTGGCAATAGCCGCCGAGCCCGTAAACGAGCGGTCGGAGCCGTCATAGCCAAGCTTGGTCATGCCTCCAAAGGTCTTGCCGGGGCCGAGCAAATCTTGCGGCTCCAAGGTGCGCATCACCAGCGCGCCGCCCAATGCGCCGGACCCGACACGGCTGGAATCGGCACCATGCAACACGCCGACAGTGGAGAGCGAGTTGAAGTCAAACGTGTCGGCACCGCCGCCATAACCATAGATGTTGTCATAAAAATAGGGAACCGGAATGCCATCAACGGTGGTGAGCACCCGATCAGCCTCAAGGCCACGAATATTAACAGATTTTGAGCTGTTGACATAGGTTACGCTGGGATCAGTTGTATTGCCTAGATCCTTTACATCCTGGATGTCTTTCTTGTTGATCTCATCCGCTGTGGTTTGTGTGGCCAGCGGTGTGTCTGTTACCGAACCCGTGTCAACTTTCTTGCCCTTCACGGTCACTGTCGGCAATTGAGTTTGATCATTGGTTGTTGTTGACGCTGCCTCCTGCGCCCGAACGGGCGCATGAATCGACAGCGCGCACAGTGCCGTGCATGCCAAGAGTAAAGGACGCGTTCTGCGTGAAAGCATGTGCTTGTTCCCCCGAAAAATGAACGCAGGAAGCCGTCCTGCTGCGGGCAGCAGATCTCCGTGCGCTGTTGGCAAGTGTTGAAGGAAGGTGCCGCGTGACGAACACCTTTCGCAGGACATCTATTTAACATGAGTTTTAGTGTCAAGATTTAAATATGACATTCTTACTCATCTTTAAGTCCGTCGCCAAAACAGCTAAAATGCATGAAGCTGATGAATGCGGCTGGGGTATCAGCAACCGAAGAATGCGGGCTTGTCGATGCAACGAAAATGTTGGGAGCACGCTTTTGAAGCTATGCTTTAAACAATAGAAATTGTAAGCATTTAGCCACATGCGTTCGCATGGACAGCGCGTGGCCGATGAAAAGCTCCTGAATCTGATTGGGAAGTGTTATTTTAAGGGACAGCCATGGATCTGCGTATCCTCCACATTGACGATGATTTTGCTTTGGCACAGCTGCTGAAAAAAAAGCTTGCGCGGCGAAATTGTATTGTTGCCCATAGGAGTGATGCGGATGCTGCACTTCTCCTATTGCAACAAGAGACCTTTGATGTGGTGATTCTGGATCATTATCTTGAAAACATCACCGGCCACGATGTTCTTGAACGCATGCGGCAGTTGGAGATCAACGTCCCTGTCATCTATATCACAGGGTCAAATGAGGCTCGGGTGGCGATTGACGCCATAAAGGCGGGGGCTGCAGATTACGTTATCAAAAGTGTGCATGAGGATTTTTTCGACCTTCTGGAAGACGCAATCCAACAGACTGTCAGCACAGCGCGGCTCAAACATGAAAAGGAACTGGCGGATGATGAAATCCGTCGTGGAAAAGAGCGAGCAGAAATGCTTCTAGCAGAGATGAACCACAGGGTGGCCAACAGTCTGGCGCTTGTGGCGGGCCTTCTCCGATTGCAAGCTGGCTCAACCGATAATGAGCAACTGCGACAAGCACTTACCGAAACCCAAAACCGCATATCGGCCATAGCAGGCATGCATCGAAGCCTTTACACTTACGATAACGTCAGCCATGTCGAGATGAATCGCTATCTACTGGCGTTGATCAAGGATATTTCCGGCACCGTGGGTAGCCAGCAAAATGGCATTGAGATCATTGTCGAAGCTGACTCAATCCAGCTTCCCGCGGACAAGGCTGTGTCTGCTGGTATGATCGTGACAGAACTTGTCACCAATGCCCTGAAATACGCCTATCCTGAAGAAACCACGGGCAAGATTGTTGTCAGCTTGAAGCGACAAAATGCTGCACAGGCAAGGCTTGCCGTAGAAGACTTCGGTGTTGGCATCAACAGCCATCATAACAATACCTCTTCCACCGGCCTGGGCCATAAGATCATCAAGTCCATGGCCGACACGATTGGCAGCGGCATCCAATACCCGGTACGCGAAAAAGGAGCCGTTGCCGAAGTCATGGTTAATCTCAGCACACAGACTGAGACCTGATCTCGTCTGAAGCGCTAGCTCTTTTTGCTTTCGATTACCTTTTCGGGAAAGCCGGGCTCCACTTTTCCCTGATTAACTTTAGATATAGGGGCGTTCTACCGCTGGCGCAGGTTCCCATTTTGCCAACTCCGTCAGGGCTTCCGGTTTCAACACCTCGCACCCCCTATCCTTCCAACGGATCAGCTTCATGTCACTGAGCTTCTTCAGTGTCTTGTTCGTATGCACAAGAGACAAGCCCAACGTGTCGGCCACCATAATCTGGGTCAGGGGCAAATAGGCGCGACGTTCAGACACAACACTGGCTCTCAAACCGCGGTGATAGAGAAATGCCATGAGATAGGCAGCCCGCTCCAGCGCGGTCCGTCGGCCGACACTGAGCAGATGACTATCAAGAATGCTTTCCTCGCGCGAAGCAAGCCAGGTAATGTCATAGGCAACACCGGCATGCTTCTCAAACAGACTGAAAATGCGAGTGCGCTCAAAAACGCACAAGCGCATGGCCGTTAAAGCATCCACACTGTGGTCCATATGCTCAAGAATAGCCCCTTGCAGGCCAATCATGTCACCGGGCATCACATAATTGAGAATCTGCCGCCGACCATCTTCGAGTGTTTTGTAGCGAAAACCCCAGCCCTCGAGAATGGTGTAGAGATGGGGGCTGTGCGTGCCTTCCGCAATCACGGTCATTCCAGGCTCGCAGTTCAACTCGCCGGATTTGAAAGAGGAAATGAATTTCGTTTCACCTTCTGAATGCGGCTTGAAAGCTGAGTTGGAACTCAAAATGCAATTTGCGCATTTGGTCGGCGATGTTGTTACGCATGAATCCATCTGCTTCTCCTTCAAAAGCACCTTGAACAAGGCTCAAAGCGCTCAGAATAACGAGAAAGATGGACTTCTGTTCCTGAAAGCGACCAAGACATGTCTTTTTTAAATGACACGTCGGATGAGGACTGATCTTTTACAACAAGCAGCTAATGGCGTTCGGTCCTGCGAGCACCCCCGCGGTCCGGGCAAGCCGCAAAACCCAAGCTCGGCGACAAAGGAAAATATTTTGGAAGGGTCTATTCCCCGCATCCTGATTGCGGACAACAAATATCTCATTGGCCTGGAGGCTGAGAGGATCATCCAGGAAGCCCGCATCTGCCGTGTCACGATTTGCAGAAGCGATCAACTCACTGAGATGTTAGCGCAATCTCGGTTTGATCTCGTCTTCGTTGATGCGGCGATCACAGCGCAAGAGCGGGCGCAGCAAGCTCACATTATTCGCTCGGCCAGGGCTGATCTGGTTTTCATTCATACCGGTCAACTCTCCAACACCGAAGAGCACAGCGACATGGAGCCCATCATTGCGTTTGAGAAACCGTTCAACGAAGGGGCACTTGGCGCATTCATCAAAGAGTTTCGGGTCTCGGAAACATCAAACGCATAACGTCTGCCAGACACAGTGATACCTGACACACTCTAACGTCAGGACACGGCCGAAACATTGACAATCGCCGCAGTGCTGGCATCGGGGCCAAAATCGCCCTCGCCTGAAATGCCCAAAATCTCCTGCAATCTCGCCCGTGCCCGGTTGATGCGGCTCTTGATTGTGCCAACAGCGCATCCACAAATTTCAGCGGCTTCATCATAGCTGAAACCGGATGCAGACACGAGAATAATCGCTTCGCGCTGGTCATCGGAAAGCTCGGCAAGTGCTTTTTTGAAGTCTTCCATATCCATCGCGCCGTGCTGATTTGGCTGCACTGCCATCTGAGACGTGTAAATATCATCCGGGTCACCGATTTCACGACCACGTTTGCGCATTTGCGAATAGAATTCATTACGCAAGATAGTAAACAGCCAGGCCTTGATATTGGTGCCAGCTTCGAAACTCTCCTGCTTGGCCCACGCCTTCATGATGGTTTCCTGCAACAGATCATCTGCCCGGTCCGGAACGCCGCACAGCGACAGGGCGAACGCGCGAAGGCTCGGGATGCTTCCCAAAAGGGCCCGCTTGAAATCGTAGTCACCACTTGCCGCTTCAGTCATCGGCCTTGTTCTCCGTGGCTGCCGCACTTGCCTTTTCGGCTTTATCCAGCTTTTCCAGAAGCATGAGCAAGTTATTGGGAATATCCTCTTGCTCCAGTTGCCGATAAAATTCCCGAAGCTTCACGGAGATGCCATCGCTCGGGACGCTCTCCTGAGAGGAATGGGCTCCATGTCCGCCATTGTTCAATGCATTATTCATCTTCACTGCTTTCAAAAAACCTTTGGTGTCGAAACGCCATCACGCGTCTTTAGTTCCATTCTTTACAAAACTTAACTAGCATCTCAACGCATGCGAGGCCGCTCCAAAAGCAAAATAAAAGCAAATTCAATAGGGAACAATCCGATTTTTTTTACGTTTAATTATCGTCAACAGAGGGAGAAGTGTCATGCTTTACTATTCGCTGGTGTTTTTGGTTGTGGCACTCATTGCTGCAGCACTTGGTTTTGGTGGAATTGCAGGAGCATCAATTGGAATTGCAAAGATCCTATTCTTTGTCTTTATCGTTCTTTTTGTCGTTTCCCTGATTTTTGGTGGTATTCGCCGCATTTAATGCATAATATGGAATATAGAAACAGTTGCAGATACATAAGCTCAGAAAAAGCCTCGCTCATACGAGGCTTTTTTGTCAATTTCAGATCGCGTAAAAAAAGTGAAAATATCGTGGTTCTATAACAATGATGAGCGCATATTATGAATTAGCCATAGGATTTACTTTGCAAATCCAGAAACGGCTTCCAGTTGGGTATTTTGCACGGACTGAGCGTTCAATGTCGCAACGTCCCTTGTGACGTTCAAATGGGCTTTGCCAGCCAGTAGCTTTGCGTTGAATGCGTTGCAGTCACCCAATATTTCAAAACCGGGACGGGATGCTTTGCGAACTTCCATCTCGCGGTTCGCCATACAGGCAAGCGAACTATCGTAAGATACAATGCGAACAGGCTTTTCAAGGCAAGTCGAGCTACCAACTGGACAGGCAACAAGGATGAGAACTGCTACAAAACTGCCCATATCGTCCCCCCCATATCTTCCCCCGAGGTTAATAGTTTCTCGGAGGGTAATGCACACAAAGCTGTTTTGTTCCTTACTCAACCCGCTTTATTGTTGGTGGATCAGATTATGAATAAACCGCAGCTTATCAACAACAGGTTTGGATAGAATAAAAGGATAAAGATCAGGCTGCCCCATGGCACGATTAAGCGCGTTGACGGAGACCGTTAATGGCACCCAAGCATTGATCATACTATCGAATGAATTGATTCCATGAAGTTGATCTTTTGAAACGGGTGTATTGGTTATCCCGTAACATTGCGCCGTTTCAAGACTGTCCGATATATGAAGATAGTGAGCCCAGCTCTCAGCGAAATCCTCCTGCGGATGACAGGATGCATAAGCGCTTATAAATTGTTCCTGCCAATTTGGGATAGGGCCGTTGGCATAATAGGTTTTCAACGCTTGTTGATAGTCTTGGCCGTCATCTCCAAAAACAGCACGGGCCTGGTTAGTTAGATTGCGACGTTCCACCAAAACGTTCCAATAATAGTGGCCCGATTCATGGCGATAATGGCCAACAAGAGTGCGCATAGGCTCGTGCAATGCATCGCGCCGAGCCTCCCGCTCCGGGTTGTTGGCTTCGGCGATGTCAATCGTGATCAGCCCTTTGTAATGTCCAGTCATGATGGAATCGCCCGGATCGGCAGACCAATCCGCAAGCAGCTCAAAGGTCAGACCATGTTGCGGATCTTGTGCGCGCGAGATCACTGGCAGGCCGAGAAACAAGACGCCATAGAGGAAATAGCGTTTGGCGGCCTCAAGGCGTCGCCAATGCTCCAGATTGGCAAGATCGCTGAGGTCCGGCACAACGCTGCTCAATCTGCAGGCAAAACAATAGCCTGTTTGATCCGCATCGCTAACCAGCCAGTTGCACCCCGCCTGATCGGCATTGGCGCACACGTTAAAGCCAGCTGGCGGCACATCGCCATAGGAGACAATATCTGCGCTGGAGGGTTCATAGGCGAGATGCGCGTTACAGTTGACGCAGGCAAAATTTTCGAAATGAACGGGATTTGCACACGCTGAGCAATGAAACAGTTTCATACAGTCCTCATGACCACAGCAATATCGCCGCTGATGCTGGCCTATTCGTTAACGTCGGCGGGGAAACGTAAAGCGTAGGAAATTCCGCGGCTGTCCATGGTATAAACAGCCGTACCATTGACCGACACCGGCACGACTTTCTCAAGCACGGTGCTGCCAAATCTGGCTTGCAGATTTTGATCCGTGGCGGCTGGAAGTGCCTGCAGGTCCTCGTGCCAGTTGATAGTGATGAACGGTGGACCTTCCCCACGCTCCATCCGACACGACACCCGAATGGAGCCCGGCGCACCCAGCCAGCCACCATAATTGGTCGAATTGACGATCAGTTCATGCAACGCCAAACCGATGTGCATGGCAGCATTGGGCGATAGAAGGATATTCTCACCCGTCATCTCGATTTGCGCGATTTTGGCCGGATTACACATTTCAAGCTGCGCCTTCAACAAATCCATGAAGCCGACACCGCGCCACTCCGAATCCGTCACGATGTCCTGCGCCTTGGACAAGGCATAGAGACGACCTCTAAACTTTTGCAGGAAGCCCTCCAGACTTCCAGAGAAACGCGCGGTTTGCGACGCAATGCCCTGGACAACAGCGAGAAGATTTTTCGAGCGATGGCTCACCTCCATCAGCAAGGTCCGCAGTGCCCGCTCACGCCTGCGCTCTTCTGTTTTTTCAACAATGGACAGGATTGAGTAGAGACCGTGCTGCGGAATAGACACTTTGCGACAGCGAAACTCGAAAATACCATTTTCGCCCAGATCAACCTCAAACGCGGCATGATCACCTGCCTGCTTCAGAGAACTGCGCAAAAAATCAAGCCGAACAGCAATATCCTCGCCAAAGATCGATAGATCCGTCGGCACGCCGTCTGACAGATCTTCCCAGATTGCCGGGAGCCCGGTTATGCACATGCAGCGGGAGCTGCTATCATACAAGATATAGCAGGCTCCCATATCGATGAGTGCATGGATGAAGAAGTCGCGCGATATAGCGTCTATATCTCCTTGCTCCACCCATGAAAATCTCCGCACCTGCTGTTCTCCAGTTTGCAACCAACCCGCACATCACAATCAGAAACTGTTTAAGAATGTGCGATCAAGCGCTTTCCGTCTGCCGGACATTGAAGAACAATGCCTGACTAATCAGAGCTTTGACCATATCAGGATTGAAGGGTTTGGTAACAAGGAAGGCCGGCTCCGGGCGCTGCCCCGTCAACAGCCTTTCCGGAAACGCCGTGATGAAAATCACCGGAATTGTATCCACTCGCAAGATGTCATTCACAGCATCAATGCCGGAACTGCCATCGGCCAACTGAATATCGGCCAAAATCATCTTCGGCGCGGTCTCATTAAACAGCTTCACCGCTTCCTGATGGGTTCGTGCGATACCCGTCACCCGATGGCCCATGCTTTCGACCATCTGCTCGATATCCATCGCGATCAGCGGCTCATCTTCAATGATCATGATCTCTGTCGCAACCTGCTCGGATATCTGGCGAGACGCCTCATCGATCAGGTTTGAGAAGGTGTCATTATCGACATCAAGGATTTCGCAGGCTTCGTCTGCAGCAAAACCTTCCAGCGCCACCAACAAGAAGGCAACGCGCTCTTTCTTGGGCAGGTTCAGGAGATTTTCAGAAGCGCGCCGCTCCCAGGCAAATGGTGAGGCCTGTACCGTGACAACAACATCCAAGCGGTCAAAAACATCGACAAACAACTTATAAACAGAAATGCGATCGCTTTTGGCTTTCGGAAAAATCGAAAGATCGGCAATCAGCGATTCCAGCACAGCCGCAACATAGGCGTCGCCAGAAGATTGTGAACCCGTAACCGCACGAGCAAAGCGCCGGAGGTAGGGAAGGTGAGCTGCAACACGCGCTGTCAACGACATAAATATTCTCCAGTTTTTCCATTTTTCAGGCGGTTTCTCAAGGCGCGCCCGTACCAATCGTTAGGAAACGATAGGCGATCGATAAAGTTCCCCGGCCTTGAAAAAAATTAACAGGCGTTACCGTGCTGGAGCCCTCTCTTCAAAGATTGGCTCGGTCAGTTGCAACCCGCGTTTCTCCGGGATTTAGCAGGCGTTTGCCAATATCAACCAGACGCCGCAGGGTTTTGATCGGCATGCACCGGAGCATCAAAATCTTGCAGCGCTCTCTCGATGTGCTGCAACGTTTCTGCGAGCGCATCACCGTCAAGAATTGGGCTGTCAGCAGCACCCGGCTGCTCTGCTATGGCGTAACTGTAGAGACCTTGAAGGGCTTTTATTTTCTCTTCTCTGGTCAGCTTTGCATCGTTCACGATGACCTGCAAACGGATGGTCATGTCCTCTTCCATTTCCACGGGAGGTGTCCTTCCATCTTTTTGAGAGTGTGCCGCTCCGCTTGTGCATTTTTCAACCGGACATCATTTCTTGGTAACGCTTTTGGTTGCCGCAAAAGCGGCAACAGCGACACATGCCAAGGTCAAAAGTGGTTTGCTGCGCACAAGCTCAGGCAAAAGCCCGAGGGCCGCCTCAGCCAGCTGCACTTCCGGCGATACCGCAGCACGAAGCTGGGCCAGTTCGCGACGGCGACGCTCTGCCCGGCGATTGAGGATGCTTGTGACACCCCAAGCGATGAGACCAAGCAATATGGAGCCACCCGCAACCACAAGGCTTGCGATCACTGGCCCATAGACTTCATCCACTGCAAACCACAGAGCAAGGATCAGCGCGGCATAAGCTGTTGCCAGAAAGAGCACAATCAGCACTCCTCCCACGGCATTGCGTTGAACGCTGCGCGCTTGCGGCAACAGGTGCCCCAGCAATGCTGAGGCGATTTGTCCGGCGGCATCGCCCATAATGCATCTCCAGCTTAACGACGTGACAGCAATGCTGCGATAAAGCCCAACCCCGCCGCGATGCCGACCGAAGCCAGCGGATACCTGCGGATCTGTCCTTCAAGATCGCTCTCCACGGCCGCCAGCCTGTCCTTGATATCGGACGCTGCTGCCGAAGACCGCTGCGAAATGTCATCGGCAAAAGTTTTTGCTTGCTGAGACGCTTCATCCAGTTTGCCACTGCCAAAGCTGGCGACGACCTTTGTGAGTGCGGCGATATCGGCACTCAGCTTCTCCAGCTGCTTTTCAACATCTGTTGCGCTTGCGTAAGCGTTCACGTCGACATCCTTTTTCAAAGGTGTTGTTGTTGCCATAACTTTTTCCTCTCAAAGTATCGAACCATGTTGCTTGAATGAAACGCAGGTTCATGGATTTTGTTCCGCACTGTTTTCTAGCATGTCGCGTTCAACTGGGATCAGTTGAATGGTAACGTACATGGGCAAAAACCAGGATAACCCGCAGCTCAATTGAATCTGCTAGAATGTGCTGCGCTTTAGGGTGGCAATATGTCTCTCTGTTGCGGGACGGAAATGGAACTTTGAACAGCCTGATACGTTCAAGACCCATTCAATTATGCGCGAAAACAACTATGAACGATGATAAAGACAATGCCATTGCGTCAGATCAATAGCGAGCCAGCAAATGCAGAAAGGCTCATCGCACTCAGGCACTGTCGCTTCGCGAGCGAAAATCCGATCTCATTTATAACTGTTTACACGAAGAGACGCACAGCTCTATGAAACTGGGAAAAACATTCGTTCAATCGTCGCTTCTCATGATGATCGGCGGCATTTCCTTGCTGCTCGCCATTGTTGCCTCCGCATTTTTGCTGGTCAACAATACACGCCAATCTTTTGACGCGCTTGTGAATGAACGCGCCGTGCGCAGCGCGGCGGCTGATCTTTTCAGCCTTTTACAAGACGCGGAAAGCGGCCAGCGCGGATATTTGCTGACGGGTGATCAGAGTTTTCTCTCCCCTTACAAGGATGCTGTGGGACAGGTTGCCTCTTCGGTCAAGCAGCTGCAGCAATTGACGTCCGGGCGGCCAAACTACCAGGCACTGGTTTCATCCATTGATGGGCAAGTGCATGTGAAGCTTGAAGAATTAGCCTCCACAATAAAAATGTTCGATGAGAACAAAAAAGACGAGACGCTTGAGATTGTCCGCAATGGGTTTGGCCAGAAATTAATGAACAAGCTGCGCAAGCAATTGCAGCTGATTATCGATTTGTCGGACAAAAACATTCAAGTCAATATTGAACAACAGATCACAGCATCGAACCAGCTGAAATGGATCATGATTGGCGCAGCGCTTGCGATTGTCGCCGTGATGAGCATATCGCTGTATATTATCATGCAATATATCAAGTCTATCAATGCGGCCAGCGCCGAAGTCCAGAAATTCAATGCTGCCCTTGAACTGCGTGTGGTGGAGCGTACAGAAGATTTAGTGCGGGCCAATCAGGAGATCCAGCGATTTGCCTATATTGTGACGCATGACTTGCGGGCACCACTGGTGAACATCATGGGGTTTACCACCGAATTGGAAAACGCCCTGACGATGATGAAAAACTATGTGCTCGCCGATGGCGCTCCGTTGAATGATGCAGAAATTCTGGAAGCGCGCGAAGCCGCCGCTGAGGATGTTCCAGAGGCCCTTGCCTTTATCCGCTCATCGACCGCAAAAATGGATAGCCTCATCAATGCGATCCTGAAAATTTCTCGTGATGGCCGCAGAGAGCTGAAGCCGGAACAGGTGGATATCAAGGCCATTGCGCAAAGCAGCATCAACAGCTTGAAGCATCTGATTGACGCCGCAGATGGCACGGCTGAAATATCGATTGGATCAGTGCAGGCCATCACCGACAGGTTGTCACTTGAGCAGATTTTCACCAACCTGGTGGACAATGCCATTAAATATCGCGCACCGGAGCGCCCACTGAAAATCACTGTGCATGCAAAACACGTTGGCGCGTTCATTGAAACCATGATCGAAGACAATGGTCGAGGCATCAACGAAAGCGATTTTGAACGCATTTTTGAGCTCTTCCGCCGTGCCGGACCACAAAATCAAACCGGCGACGGCATTGGCTTGGCGCATGTGCGGTCATTGGCCCGAAATCTTGGTGGCGACATTTTTGTGCGTTCAGAGCTTGGAAAAGGCTCGGCATTCACACTCAGAGTGCCTGCAGATTTATCATTCATCCTGCGGCGTAACACCTTGAATCAAAACTGATTAAGGACGCATGTATGCCGCATGGTGAGAGCGTTACAGTATTTTTACATTGGTGAAGAACGGTGCCGTCAGGAGAGTTGGCGTATGAAGGCAAACGGAAAAGAAGTCACGATTGTCATGATCGAAGATGATGAAGGCCATGCCCGTCTTATTGAGAAAAATGTGCGCAGGGCTGGCGTCGGCAATGAAATCGTGCCGTTTACCGATGGGGCGTCAGCGCTTGATTTTATTCTGGGCAAGGATCGCAGCGGTGAGTCCTCTATTGACCGTTACCTGCTGGTGCTGCTGGATTTGAACCTGCCTGATATGCAGGGGACCGAGATTCTCGAGCTGGTTAAAAGCAACCAGCATACAAAACGCTTGCCAATCGTTATCCTGACAACCACGGATGACGAGCAGGAAATTCAGCGCTGTTACGATCTGGGGGCCAATGTTTATATCACCAAGCCCGTTGATTATGATGGATTCGCCAATGCGATCCGTCAGCTCGGAATGTTTATCTCGGTCATGCAGGTGCCGTGACACCGTGTCTCGGCACCCGCGAAGCCTTGGTGCGCATGGACGTTATCGTTTTATTGAGGACAAT
>DNPN01000195.1:29804-37396 GCA_003501385.1 Rhizobium sp.
TTTTATTGAGGACAATAAAACGCGATATGCTTTCGAGTTCAGCGATAGGATGCAAGCGTTGCCGCCAAGTCCGTCAGATCTTCCATGGTCGTCACAATACCCGGCGACAACCGCAATGTTTCACCACGATGATCAATGAAGATGTCCCGCGCCTTGAGATCAGCCACGATGGAGCGGGCCTTTTCCACGTCAACGGCTTTCAGCATCACGCTGCCGCCGCGCTGGGAACTGTTGTGGGGTGAAGCAAGTGTCAGGCCCAGATCGGTGCCCATCTCCACAAGTGCGTGTGTCAGGGCGAGATTGTGGTGCCGCAACGCATCCACCCCGGTTTTCAGCACAAAATCCAATCCCGGCTGCGATGCCACTGCCGCAAGAACAGCCGGCGTGCCATGGTCAAACCGGCGCGCATCATCGGCATAGGAAAAGGCATCCAACGCCCATGAAAATGGATTTGGCTGGCTAAACCAGCCCCGCAATGTCGGTTGGCAATGCGCCAGAAGCGCGGGCCGGACATAGAGCATGCCTGCGCCCGAAAAGCCGCAAAGCCATTTGAGCGACGAGCCGACAACCACATCGAAATCCTCAACCGCGAAGGGCAGAATGCCGACACCCTGGGTAATATCGACGACAGTCAGCGTTCCCGTTTGTTTGGCGCGGGCGGCGAGCGCAGAAAGATCCGCCAGCTTTGAAGATGTTGATGTGACCCAGGTGATCACCGCCAGCGCCACATCGTCACCCCAGTTGGCAAGATAATCCTCATCTTCAACATAGGCTTGCCCTTGCCGGATTGCCACGGTATCGAGCCTGAAGCCCAAGCGCTCCTGCAAGCCGCTCAGCAGAAAATGAAGGCTGGGAAAGCAATCTTGTGCAATCAAAACCCGCTTTCCCCGTAGCAGATCAACGGGCAGCGAACCAATCACGCTCGACAGAGCCACCGTCACATTTTCCACCGTGGTCATTGAGCCTTGTTGCGCCGAGATCAATTGCTCCCAGCTGCGAATGAAATGCGACCGCGCGGTGAGTGCCTCTGGCCACTGATTGTCATCTTCACGACTCCAAAGATCGGCAAAGCGAGACAGCGCTACCGCCGTCTCGTTTGCTTTTTCCGGATAAGTGCCAATCGAATGATAGAGAAGATACCCTCCCATCAGGCCACAGCTCCATCCGTTGTACTGGCGGCAACCTTGTCGTGAATGGCGTCACGCACAACGCCGTAGGAAGCACCCCAGGCATCCGTCATGTCGCATCTGACATCCCAAAGCTCCGGGAAGAAGCGGTGGCGTGCACCGGCCTGCAACAGATCCACCGGCCGACCTTTGAGCGATTTAGAGCCAAGGCCAATGGAACGATGGATGAGATAGACGTGATTGGCACGAAATTTCTGGAACAGCTCGTCAAACTCGATCAGCGCTTCAGCCACCACATAGCTATCGTCATGGCTATATTTCTCATCATAGACATCCGCCACGGTCAGCCCGCGCCCATCGAGATAAGAGGCCTTGAAGGCATCCCACAGATCATAGGGCATCCGCAGCAACAATTTGAAACCCGGCGATTCCTGACCGCTGCCATTGCCAAGCTGAAGGCGGATCTGCTGATATTCCTTCGGCGACATGGTTTCCAGCACATCCAACTGGGCGGTCATCAAACGCATCAAACGGTGGACACGTCCCATCAAGGTCACAATACGATGGGTATCAGACTTTTCGAGGTAGTCGATCACCTCAACCAGCGTGTAAGCGATCAACTTCATCCACAGCTCTTCCACCTGGTGAACGATCTGAAATTGCAGTTCATCGGCATTGGCCATCTCGGCCAGTGGCTTTTGACAGGTGAGTAATTTATCGCAGTTGAGGTAAACGCCGTAATCCAACATCTGCGGCGATTCGATACGCTCGTAATAGGATTTCTTGTCCATCGTCATGTTCCCAATGTTTTTTCCTTTATGCTTCAATCATAGCAAAGGCACCCAAAACATTGTTTCGAGATCGTATGCAAAGACATCCTCTTGCAGTACGATGTTTTGCAAATCCGCATACATTGAGGACGTTGGCAGATGGATCAGATTGACAGGAAGATCATTCGCACACTCGAGACGGATGCACGGATTTCTTACGCCGCTTTGTCTGAAGAGGTTTCATTGAGCAAGACGCCGTGCTGGGCACGGGTCAAGGCGCTTGAGGAGCAAGGTATCATTCGCGGCTACAGGGCCGAGTTAGACGCCGCGCAGTTGGGCTTCGGGCTGGAAGCCTTTGTGCAGGTTTCGATTGATTTCGAACAGTCTGAGGCTTTCGAGGCTGCCGTTAAACGGCACCCGCTGATCCGGCGCTGTCATGCCACAACCGGCGAAGCCGATTACTTGCTGCACATTCTCGCAAAAGACATGAGTGGACTTGATCGACTGCTGCGGGAGGAAATCTGCCGACTGCCGGGTGTTCGTCGCTCGGTGACGTTGATGGTCACCCGCGAAATCAAGGCGGATACCTCACTGGCTGCAGCCGCGCAAGCAATCCGGACATTGTGAGACGTGAGCGCTCTGCGCCGGATACAGATCAGTGTTTCGGCGTCAGCGTTTCGATAAAATCGAGTATCTCTGCCAGCGAAACCACATCAGCATATTTCGCATTCATATCGAACAGATTGGCGTCATGGGGTGCCGGATGTCGATCTCCACAGGCGTCGCGCACAACAGTTGTGATAAACCCATGCGACATCGAATCCACGCACGTGGCTCTGACACAGCCGCTTGTTGTCAGCCCCGTGAGGATAACATTGTCTACGCCCATGCTGACCAGCAGCGGCGCAAGTGAAGTGCCAAAAAACGCGCTTGGATATTGCTTGGTGATGACAAACTCATCCTCAAACGGCTTCAACCCTTTTGGCCAAGCCCCCAGCGGGTTGCCCGCCGTAAAGCTCACAAGCGGTTTTGCCTTTTGGAAAAACCGCCCGCCATCCAGACCACTATTGTGAAGCACCACGCCCGTCAGGATCACAGGCATGCCCTTGGCACGGGCGGCGTCTCGCACCTTCAGTGCGCTTTCGAGAGCACTATCCACGCCTGCATAAAGCGGACTGCCGGGTTCGAAATAGGCCTGAACGAAATCAACCAACAAAAGAGCAGGCTTTTTTCCAAAGCCAATGCGGTTTGTGTAAGCGCCTGCGTAGTTGGCTTGCAGATCAGCATCCATGGCATTCTATCCTTGCGTCTATCAGATTGGTTCAATCAGCTTGGCAATCATCTCCGCGCACGACAAAAGTGAGAGGTCGCTAAAGCGGGGAGCCGTCAGGGTGACGCCGATGGGCAAGTCATTGTCACGAAGACCCACTGGCACATTCAGGCACGGTACTCCCAGCAATGTCCACATGGCGTTGAACACCGGATCACCCGGAGCGCGCCCCTCTGGGGCAAAGCCGGGCGCGCTCGGCACAATCACCACATCATAGCTTGCGGCGATGGCATCAAAGGTCATGCGTGCACTGGCGGCAAAATCATAGGCAATGCCCAAATCGGCAAGGCTGCTTGCATCGCGATTGTCCACCCGATGGTGAAAATCATCGTGCAGTTCTGCGCCAAACCGTTTTGCCAGATTGCGAAAGGCCGCCGCTCCCTCACGGTACATGATCGTGCGGTGCACGCGGTGCAGTCCTTCAAATTCCTCCGGGAAATCGATAGATTCAACGTGGTGCCCGCCAGCCCTAAGCCGATTGGCTGTTATCTCGACAGCCTGAACCGACTCCACCGCCAGCTTTTCACGATAAGGCCCAAAGCTGACCGCGATATTTAGCGCAGAACCATCCGGCAGCGGGCGGATAGACTCTGTTATGCCAAAGACCTCGGCCAGCAGCGCAATATCGGCCACCGAGCGGCCATACCAGCCAACGGTATCAAGGCTGTTGGCATAGATCTTCACTCCCTCGCGGCTCACCAGCCCAAAACTTGGTTTGAAACCATAGACACCGCAAAAGGATGCGGGGCGAATGGTTGAGCCTCCGGTTTGGGTGGCGAGCGCCAGCGGCACATGAAAATCAGCAACCGCTGCCGCCGAGCCAGCCGATGAGCCGCCGGATGTATGGGAGAGATTGTGCGGATTGCCGGTGGCGGCGTTGCGCCCTGCGGCGGCAAATTCCGTGGTATCGGTCTTGCCAAGAATGATCGCCCCTTCCGCCCGCAGCAGATCAACGCTCGCGGCATCCAATGCTGGCCTGAATCCCTGAAACAGGGGAGAATTATGGGTGGTTGGCAGATCAAATGTTTCGAACACATCTTTTATGGCAAGTGGAAGACCATGCAGCAGGCCACGCTGTCCCTTGGGCAGGTGATCCAGCATCTCGGCTTGTTTTAGAGCATCAGGGTTGACGCAAAGCCACGCCTTGACGTCCCCATCGCGTCTGGAAATCTGTTCCAGACAGGCGGATACGAGTGCTGACGCCGTGATGTCGCCACGTCTCAAGGCCGCAATCGCCTCCGATGCTGTCAGCGTGTTGAGTGATTCTTGTGTCGAAACAGGCTGATCCATAGGCGTTTCCGATTTGACTGTGCCGCGAGACTAAAACCGTGGCGAAAGCCGATGATACTGGGTGGCGGCCTGAAAACTGGCACCAAGCTGCAAACAGAGCGCATCCGCCCCCGGCCGCGCCACGATCTGAATTCCGGTTGGAAGCCCATGGCCTCCAAGACCGGATGGCAACATGAGAGCGGGAAATCCGGTGAGATCAAAAATCATGGTATTGCGCGGTATCACACTCTGGAACGGCAGCATGGCACCATCCACCGAAACGCAGAGACGATCGAGAAAGCCAGCCTCGCTGCCCAGACCGGGGGTGACCATCACATCCACCTCGACCATGGCACTGAGCAGCATGTGCTGGGCGGCTGGTCTGTGTTGAAGAGCACGCGTGTAGTCCAGCGCCGAAAAGGACAGGCCGGTTTTCAGCCGGTGCAGCATGCCCGCATCCATCCTGTCTGTCGCTTCGACGCGCTCCGCATGATAGGAGGCAAGTTCCGCCTGCAAGATCACCCATCCCGCTTCATGGCTGGCACCGATATCCATGGGCTGTAGTTCAATCAACTGGCAACCGAGGTCTTCAAATACCGCCAGTGCAGCCTTCCAGTTGGCAATCACCGCCTGATCACACACCTCATCAAACCAATTGGTGGGAATGCCGATGCGCAGTCCTGCGCTGGATTGACCTTCCAGCACTTTGGCACAGACCGAGGCCAGTTCTGGCTGCGCCCGTTCCGTCATATAGGGAAGAACATGGGCAATATCGCGCGCACTTCGCGCCATCGGACCAACGTGATCCAATGACCACGACAAAGGGGCAACGCCTGCGCGCGACACCAGTTCCCGGCTCGGCTTCAAGCCTGTTGTGCCGCACCAGCACGATGGCACGCGGATCGAGCCGCCCGTATCTGTGCCCAGCGCCAGCGGCAGCAACCGCGCAGCGAGTGCGGCGCCCGATCCGGTCGATGAGCCACCGGTCCACCGGCTGCGATCCCACGGATTGGTAACAGCCCCATAGCGAGGATTGTGCGGCGAGCCGCAGGCAAATTCGCTCGTCGCCGTCATGGCAAAAGGAATGGCACCCGCTGCCCGCAAACGTTCAACCACCATAGCATCGCGTGGGGCAATGCGATGACCGGTAAAGTGCGAGCCGCTGGTCACCATCGTATCGCGCACGTCAATAATGTCCTTGATGCCGAAGGGAATGCCTTCCAACGGACGAGCATTGCCATTTTTCCAGCGCACCGTGCTCTCAACGGCGCTTTGCGCATAGCCATGGGCAAGACGCAAAATCGCCTCACGACCATGGACACTTTCAGCAATGGCCGAGACAAGCGTCGATGTGACCGCAAAAGGGTTTGTCAGCCCCGCCGCGTAGGCCGACATCAGGTCTTCGACACCCGCATTGCCAATAGATTCAAAGCCGTCAGCGGATCCTTCGCACGGCATGGCGGGCAGTGTGCCCTCACCTGAAACATGTGGGAAAGCGAGATCGTCACGAATCGGATCCACCAGACTGAGTGGATCCAACATCACGTGCGAGCCCGCTTCCAGCATCGCATTCATGCGCTCATTCCGCTGCCATGGCGGCGGGATTGCGTGATAACATCAGCGGCTGAACATATTGGCCAAACGTGTCCAACCCCTCCAGAAAATCATCAAAGGTCAGCATGATGCCTTTGGTGCCGGGCACGCTGGCGACCTCATCCAACAGTTTCGCCACCGTGGCGTAGGAGCCTACAAGGGTGCCCATGTTGAAGTTCACGGCACCTTCCGGCAGATTGATGTGGGCGGCGGTGGAAGACTTGTCGGCTGTCGCATCCTTGCCGCCCTGATCAGCCATCCAGGCCAGAGCGTCAACATCGGCACCGGCGCGATATTTTTCCCATTTTTCCTTGGCCAACGCGTCCGTCTCTTCGGCAATCACCATGAACAGCACGTAGGCACCAACATCACGACCCGTTTTTGCCGAGGCTTGCAGTAATTTCTCATTGCCCTTGGCATAGGCGGTTGGGGTGTTGATGCCCGTTCCCATTACAAAATTATAATCTGCATATTCTGCCGCAAATTCCATGCCGCGTGGACTTTGGCCTGCCGCAACAATTTCAATTTTGTTCGCCGGCATCGGCTTCATTTTGCAGTCTTTCATGGTGAAGTGCTTGCCGTCGAGTGTACACTCACCGGTGCTCCACAGATCCTGCATGATCTTGACGTATTCCGACGAATAATCATAGCGATAGCCGAAATAGTCGTCTCCGGGCCAAATCCCCATCTGGTCATATTCTGCCATTTGCCAACCAGAAACAATGTTCACACCAAAGCGTCCGGGGGCAACAGAATCGATTGTGGTCGCCATGCGGGCAACAATGGCGGGCGGCAAGGTGAGAACGGCTGTGGAGGCAAACAGCTTTATCCGCTCCGTCACGGCAGCCAGAGACGCCATCAAGGTGAAGGATTCCAGATTGTAATCCCAGAACTCCGCTTTGCCGCCAAATCCACGCAGTTTGATCATTGAGAGCGCAAACTCAAAACCGTATTTCTCGGCCTTCTGAACAACCTGTTTGTTCAGCTCAAAACTCGGCATGTACTGGGGGGACGTGGTTGAAATCAACCAGCCATTGTTACCAATCGGAATGAATACGCCAATGTCCATAATCGTCTCCTTGAGAAGAGGTTCACGAGAGCTGAGGAACAATATGTACGTACTACTGCAAATTTTTTTTCGACTGTCCAGCCAAAAATGATGCAATATTCATCATGCACAAATGATGTGCAATGTGGCAAAAACAGCATCGCATTTATCGACGAGCGCGGCCTAAAATCCGGGCGATGCAAATGGAATAGGCAGCGACAAGCCGCTCGCTGCCGCAGCAGCCAACAGGCATCACCGGATCAATTCGGAAAAATGGCGCAAGGAAAACGCGCCTGAATCAGCCTTCGGCGTGCAGCGTGGTGGTGTAGGTAAAGCGCGACGCAGGGAGAATTTGGAAAGCGTATTCCAACAGCCTTCGGCCAGAGCCATAATAGCGACGGGTCACCACCAGCGCGAGTTCACCCACCTCGGTCTCCAGCTTTTGCGCAATCTCA
>DNPN01000132.1:0-203 GCA_003501385.1 Rhizobium sp.
CAGATCATAATCGCCGCCTTGATACATGCCGGGCATTTCAGCGGTTTCGCCACCAATCAGGGCGCAACCGGCCTCAAGGCAGCCAGCGGCAATGCCGCCAACAATCGCAGCACCCTGATCAGGGTCGAGCTTGCCTGTGGCGTAGTAATCGAGGAACAACAGCGGCTCGGCACCCTGAACCACCAGATCGTTGACGCACATGG
>DNPN01000132.1:453-16685 GCA_003501385.1 Rhizobium sp.
CCACCAGATCGTTGACGCACATGGCTACAAGGTCAATGCCAACCGTGTCATGCAGGCCCGCATCAATGGCAATCTTCAGCTTGGTGCCCACGCCATCATTGGCAGCCACCAGAATAGGATCGGTAAAGCCTGCGGCTTTCAGATCGAACAAGCCGCCAAACCCACCGATTTCGCCATCAGCACCGGGGCGGCGGGTGGACTTTACGGCAGGCTTGATCTTCTCGACCATCAGGTTGCCCGCATCAATATCGACGCCTGCATCGCTATAGGTCAGACCATTTTTCCCAGACTGGCTCATCCGTCGCTTCTCCGCTCAATTGGGGCCGCAAAGCAGGTTCCTGAAAAGTGTTACACGGCTTTCCGACCAGAACCTGCTTAAAACAAAACCAGGCAGACGAAGCGATGGCTTGCCATTGCGAAGTCTGCTTGGGGCACTTTTCGCCCGCCATGGCATGAGCGCGGGTTTGATGCAAGCATTAGCGCAGGAAACCCCCGCTTTTTCGTCGGATTTATGGTATAATCTCTTCATAAAGACAATTGCACGACCGACATCTTGACCCTTGGCAGAGCTCCGCCCTATCTCAGACCAACGAATGGAAAGCATGAACGTCAGCATTATCACCAAGGATAAGGATAACCCGATGAATACACGTGTCAGCGGCTCTGTCCTGTGGCGTCAGGTGTTGTTCGGGCTGGCGACGCTGGCTGTCATCATCGCTTTTCTGCTGACCTTCAGTTCCATCCTGCTTCCCTTTGTGGCGGGTATGGCGCTGGCCTATTTTCTCGATCCGGTCGCGGACCGGCTGGAGCGGCTTGGCCTGTCGCGGATGATGGCGACCAGCCTGATCCTGATTTCATTTGTGGTGATTTTTGCCGTTTCTCTGGTGATTATCATTCCAATCCTGATCAACCAGCTCAACGATTTCATCACCAAACTGCCGGATTACGTGACGCAACTTCAGCAACTGATTGCCAAATCAAACGCCTCATGGATTCCCAATTGGCTGGAAAGCCAGATCAGCACGCAAATGGCGGCCATCAAGGGCAATTTCTCCAAATATCTGGCGGAAGGAGCTGGATTCATTGGTACATTGCTGTCGCAATTGTGGAATTCCGGCAAAGCTCTGCTGGATATTATTTCGCTGCTGGTGGTAACGCCTGTTGTGGCCTTTTATCTGCTGCTGGACTGGGATCGGATGATGGCGCGGCTGGATAGCCTTGTGCCGCGCAATCAGGTTGGAGCCGTTCGCGAAATTGCCCATGAAATGAACCAGACCATTGCCGGTTTCGTGCGTGGTCAAGGCTCGCTCTGCCTGATCCTTGGTGTCTATTATGCCATTGGCTTGTCGTTGATCGGGCTGAATTTTGGCCTGTTGATTGGCTTTTTCACCGGCATGATCAGTTTTATTCCCTATGTTGGTTCGACTGTCGGGCTTATTCTGGCGGTGGGCATGGCGCTGGTGCAGTTTTGGCCGGATTATATCTGGGTGATTGTCACTGCTGGCATTTTCTTCACCGGGCAGTTTCTGGAGGGCAATATTCTTCAGCCGAAACTGGTGGGTCAAAGTGTTGGCCTGCATCCGGTATGGCTGATGTTTGCACTGTTTGCCTTTGGCGTGCTCTTCGGTTTTCTGGGGGTTCTGGTGGCGGTTCCCTGTGCAGCGGCGGTTGGCGTGCTTGTTCGTTTTGCCGTGCGGCGGTATCTTAATAGCGATTTGTATTATGGAGAAGCGGCCAGCCTGATTGACGAGTCCCACCCCTCAGTGATTTCAGACGAGTCACCTCCTGCAATTTCAGAGACGTAAATGAGTGATACGATCAAACCGGCAGGGCGTCGCAAAGCGGGCGAGCAACTGCCGTTGGTGTTCAACCATCAATCGGCATCGGGCCGTGATGACCTTGCCATAACCGACAAACTGACTGCTGCCGTGGCGATTGTGGATGCATGGCCCCATTGGCCTGCGCCAGTGGTCATCCTGACAGGACCGCAAGGGTCGGGGAAATCGCATCTGGCTGAAATCTGGCGTCAACAAAGTGATGCACGTGATATTGTGCCCACCAGCGGTTCGGATGCCTCGCTGCTTGCGGCGCACGGTCCGGTTTTGTTTGAAGATGCTGACCGTGCAGGCTTTGATGAAGTAGAATTGTTCCACGTTATCAACAGCGTCAAGCAGAACGGTCAGAGTCTGTTGATGACCTCGCGCACATGGCCGCTGTCATGGTCGGTCAAGCTTCCTGATCTGCGCTCGCGCCTCAAGGCGGCAACGCTGGTGGAAATTGGCGAGCCGGATGAGATATTGCTGTCACAGGTTATCGTCAAACTGTTTGCAGATCGACAATTAGCCATTGATGAGCGGATTGTGGATTATATTGTGCAGCGAATGGAGCGATCGCTGGCGGCAGCGCAGGAGGTGGTGGAGCGGCTGGATCAGCTTGCCCTTGCGCGGCGGTCAAAAATTTCTCGGGTGTTGGCGGCTGAAGTGCTGGATGATCTGGCGCAGGTCGCTGGACGCTGAGTTGAACGTGGGCATTCTTTGCTTTTGCGCAAAGTGATGTAAGCGGTTCATTGTCACAGCAGCGTCGTCATATTGTTATAAATCGCCGGAAGGCGTTGAAAATAAAGGCGGGAAACCATGGAATCGGTGACATTGGACGAAGTTGTAACCTTGGCGGGGGAAGAGGTGGCGCGGGAAGACCTGATGAACAGTCCTCACCGTTTCATCAACCGCGAGTTTTCCTGGTTACAGTTTAATCGTCGTGTTCTGGAGGAAACACTCAATACCGCCCATCCGCTGCTGGAGCGTGTGCGTTTTCTCTCCATTTCTGCGGCCAATCTGGACGAATTCTTCATGGTGCGCGTGGCCGGGCTGGAGGGCCAGGTGCGTCAGGGCATCATGATCAAAAGCCCCGATGGCCGCACACCTGCCGAGCAGCTGGAAGATATCCTGAAAGAAATCGACAATTTGCAGATGGAGCAGCAGGCATCTCTGGCCGTGTTGCAGCAATATCTGGCCAAGGAAGATATTCTGATTGTCCGCGCCGCTGCGCTCTCAGATGAAGACCGCAAATGGTTGGAAAATGAGTTTGAGCAGGCGATTTTCCCGGTTCTGACCCCATTGTCCATCGACCCGGCGCACCCTTTCCCGTTCATTCCCAACCTTGGTTTTTCCATGGGTTTGCAATTGGAAAGCCTGCGCGGCAAGGAGCCAATGACGGCTTTGCTGCGTCTTCCACCGGCACTTGATCGCTTCGTGCGCTTGCCAGATGACAATACCACCATTCGCTATATTACCCTCGAAGATGTTGTTGGCTTGTTTATCCACAGGCTCTATCCCGGCTATGATGTGAAGGGCTACGGCACCTTCCGCATTATTCGCGATAGCGATCTGGAAGTGGAAGAAGAAGCCGAAGATCTCGTGCGCTTTTTTGAAACGGCCTTGAAGCGTCGTCGTCGCGGCTCGGTCATTCGCATCGAGACGGATTCGGAAATGCCGGTGGCGCTTCGCCAGTTCGTGATTGAGCAGCTTGGCGTGCCAGATAATCGCGTTGCGGTTTTGCCGGGGCTTCTGGCGCTCAACACCATGTCGGAAATCACCAAAGCACCAAGAGACGACCTGCGGTTTGAGCCTTATAATGCTCGATTTCCAGAGCGGGTCCGCGAACACGCAGGCGATTGCCTCGCCGCCATCCGCGAAAAGGACATGGTGGTTCACCATCCCTATGAGAGCTTTGACGTGGTTGTGCAGTTCCTGCTTCAGGCCGCCCGCGATCCAGACGTTCTCGCCATCAAGCAAACGCTCTATCGGACTTCGAACAATAGCCCGATTGTTCGGGCGCTGATTGACGCGGCTGACGCTGGAAAATCGGTGACGGCGTTGGTGGAGTTAAAGGCACGCTTTGATGAGGAGGCCAATATCCGTTGGGCGCGTGACCTTGAGCGCGCAGGCGTGCAGGTGGTGTTCGGCTTTATCGAGCTGAAAACGCATGCGAAAATGTCCATGGTTGTGCGCCGTGAAGACGGCAAGCTGCGCACCTATTGCCATCTCGGCACCGGCAACTATCACCCGATCACAGCGAAGATTTACACCGACCTGTCGTTCTTCACCTGCAATCCGAAGATTGCCCATGACATGGCCAATGTGTTCAACTTCATCACAGGCTATGGTGAGCCGGAAGAAAACATGAAGCTGGCGGTATCGCCTTACACCATGCGCTCGCGCATCCTGCGCCATATCGAGGAAGAAACCAGCCGTGCCAAGGCTGGCAAGCCAGCAGGCATCTGGATGAAGATGAACTCGCTGGTGGACCCTGAAATCATCGATGCGCTCTACCGGGCAAGTAGCGCGGGCGTTGAGGTGGATCTGGTTATTCGCGGCATTTGCTGCCTGCGTCCGCAGGTGCCGGGTCTGTCGGATAACATCCGGGTTAAATCGATTATTGGCCGCTTTTTGGAGCATAGCCGCATTTTCTGCTTCGGCAATGGCCATCGCCTGCCATCGGAACATGCGCTGGTCTACATCGGCTCTGCCGACATGATGCCGCGCAATCTTGACCGCCGCGTCGAAACCCTGGTGCCTTTGGTCAATCCAACAGTGCATGAGCAGGTTTTGTCGCAGATTATGCTGGGCAATCTGATTGACAACCAGCAGAGCTACGAGATATTGCCCGATGGTACGTCGCGGCGCATCGATGTGCGTGAGGGGGAGGAACCTTTTAACGCACAGCACTATTTCATGACCAATCCAAGCCTGTCCGGGCGCGGAGAGTCTCTGAAATCGAGTGCGCCGAAGTTGATTGCTGGGGTTGTTTCCGGCCGTAAAAGCTAAACTGGATCTGCATGACTCAATCAGAAGCGCAGGGGCGGCTGCCCGGCATAGCCCCTGTTTCCGTTGTCGATATCGGTTCTAACTCGATCCGACTGGTTATCTATGAAGGTTTGTCGCGCGCACCAGCCATTCTCTTTAATGAGAAGGTGCTGTGCGGCCTTGGCAAAGGCTTGGCCCTGAATGGCCGCATGGATCATGAAGGTGTGGTGCGCGCATTAGATGCCCTGCGCCGGTTTCATGCGCTGTCACAGCAGGCCCGTGCCGTGTCCATGCATGTGCTGGCAACTGCTGCTGCGCGTGAAGCCGAAAATGGCCCAGCCTTTATTGCCGAGGCAGAGCGTATTCTCGATCACAAGATCGAAGTGCTGTCCGGTGAGCAAGAAGCGCTGTATTCTGCACTTGGCATTATCAGTGGTTTTCATGATCCCGATGGCATTGCAGGCGATCTGGGCGGTGGCTCACTGGAACTGGTGGATATCAAGGACAAGACCACCAACCGTGGCATGACCTTGCCGCTGGGCGGCTTGCGCCTGTCTGAGCTTTCAGAAGGCTCGGTGGAAAAGGCGCGTGCCTTTGCCCGCAAGCAGCTGCGCACCGCCACCATGCTGAAAAAAGGGCAGGGACGGATTTTTTACGCCGTTGGCGGCACTTGGCGCAACATCGCCAAGCTGCACATGGAAATCCGCGATTACCCGCTGCATATGATGCAGGGCTATGAGGTGGATACCGCCGAGATGATGCAGTTTCTCGATGATATTATCTCTGGTGCCTGCGCAAAATTGCCGGCTTGGCAAAGAGTTTCCAAAAGCCGCCGATCCTTGATTCCATTTGGCGCGGTTGCGCTTCGCGAAGTGCTGGAAGTCATGCGCCCCAGCCGGGTGTGTTTTTCCGCCCAAGGCGTGCGCGAAGGCTATCTCTATTCCATGCTGTCGGAAGCCGATCAGCAGCTTGATCCATTGGTCGAGGCGGCGGATGAGCTGGCCATCCTGCGCGCCCGCTCGCCAGAACATGCCCGCGAACTTGCCCGCTGGACTGGCAGAATGATGCCGTTTTTCGATGTGGTGGAGACAGAAGAAGAAGCGCGTTATCGGCAGGCTGCGTGTTTGCTGGCGGATATCAGCTGGCGGGCCCACCCCGATTACCGTGGGCCGCAGGCGCTGAACCTCATTGCTCACTCATCCTTCGTTGGCATCACGCATCCCGGTCGTGCCTTCATTGCACTCAGCAATTACTATCGTTTTGAAGGGCTGCATGACGATGGCCAGACCGGCCCTTTGGCCGCCATTGCCACGCAGAGATTGCTGGACCGCGCCAAACTACTGGGTGGCTTGCTGCGGGTGGTCTATCTGTTTTCGGCATCCATGCCGGGCGTGGTGGATCAGCTCAGCTTTGAGCGCTCCAAGCGCAGCGATCTGGATCTGGAATTTGTGGTGCCGCCGCAGTTTCATGATTTCATTGGTGAGCGGCTGGATGGGCGCTTGCAGCAATTGGCGAAGCTCACCGGCAAGCGCTTGGCGTTTCGGTTTGAAGAGTGATTCTTAATCTTTGGGCTGCGGGGTCAGCTTGCCCGCTGCCAGCGCCTGCCGGAAGGCCTCAAGCGTCTCGGTGCTAACGTAATGTTCAATGCCCTCGGCATCAATGCGCGCGGTTTTTTCGCACACGCCCAGCATTTTTAAAAAATCCTCGACGGTTTCATGCCGTTCACGGCTTTCGCCCGCCAGCTTGTATCCGGCCTCGGTCAAAAACACGCCGCGATAAGGCTTGCGCGAGATCAGGCCATTTTCCGTCAAGCGTGCCAGCATTTTGGCAACGGTGGGCTGGGCCACGCCCAACCGCTGGGCAATATCCACCTGCCGCGCTTCTTGCCCCTCGGCAATCAGATCGGCAATCAGCTCCACATAATCTTCCACCAGCGCCGTTCTGCGGGCCTCGCGCACCTGTTTGAACCCTTCCGAATGATCATCGGCATCCGGGAGCGGGGCTGTACGACGGGAGTGGGGTGGTGTGCGTGCCAAAGTTTTTTCCTTGCTTTTGAATGTCTTTAGCAAGCCTCGCAATGGATGAACAGATCGATGTCCATCTATCCCAAGATTGCGCCCAGGATTGCATTGCGGAAAAAAGCCAAGGCAATGGAATATAGCCTATTGCATAATGTTGAAAACCGGAGCAAGTTAATGCGAATTAATCTCAATAAAAAATGAAGCTGTGGGTGGAATGTCAAAGATTGAAGCAGACCTTGTAGCAGCAGGCCAAAGCGCAGGCTGGCGGTATTCCAAAAAAGAGAATGACCGCCCAAGCCTGTCAGAGGTGCATGCGTCGATTTTCGTTCCCAAAGCGGGATCATGGTTTCGCAAGCTGATGGCCTTTGCCGGGCCGGGTTATATGATTTCCGTGGGCTATATGGACCCCGGCAATTGGGCAACCGATATCGCAGGCGGTTCGCAATTTGGCTATACGCTGCTCTCGGTCATCATGATTTCCAATCTGATGGCTATTCTGTTGCAAGCGCTGTCAGCGCGGCTGGGTATTGCCACCGGGCGCGATCTGGCACAGGCCTGTCGCGATCACTATTCGCCGCCGGTGCGCATTGTGCTGTGGCTGGCGTGCGAACTGGCGATCATCGCCTGTGATCTGGCCGAGGTGATCGGCACCGCCATTGCGTTGCAATTGCTGTTTGGCATTCCGCTGATTGGCGGCGCATTGATCACCGCCTTGGATACCGTGCTGCTGCTGATGCTGATGAACAAGGGTTTTCGCTTTCTAGAAGCCTTCGTCATCTCCATGCTCACGATTATTGCCCTGTGCTTTCTGGTGGAAATCGCCGTTTCCCAGCCGCCGATTGCCGCTGTTCTGGGAGGCTTCATTCCCAAGGCTGAGGTCGTCACCAATCCCGCCATGCTCTACGTGGCCATTGGCATTATTGGTGCCACGGTAATGCCCCACAATCTCTATCTTCACTCCTCCATCGTGCAGACCCGCGCCTATGAGCGCAATGACACGGGCAAACGCGACGCCATCAAATGGGCAACCATTGACAGCACAGTCGCGCTGATGCTGGCGCTGTTCGTCAACGCTTCCATCCTCATTCTGGCTGCCGTGGTGTTCCATTCTTCGGGCCGCACCGATGTGGCCGAGATTGAACAGGCGCATGAATTGCTAACGCCGCTGCTGGGCTTTGGTCTTGCATCCACCCTGTTTGCGGTGGCGCTGCTGGCGTCCGGTATCAATTCCACCGTGACTGCCACATTGGCGGGGCAGATTGTGATGGAAGGGTTTTTGCGGTTGCGCGTTCCCAATTGGGCGCGGCGACTGCTGACCCGCTGCCTTGCGATTATTCCTGTTGTTCTGGTCACTTGGTATTATGGCAACAGGGGCACAGCGGAATTGTTGGTGCTTAGTCAGGTGGTTCTGTCGATGCAATTGCCCTTTGCGGTGATTCCGCTGGTGCAGTTTGTCAGTGACAAACGCAAGATGGGAACTTTTGTGATTGCCCCTTGGGTCAAGGTTCTGGCGTGGCTGGTGGCTGGGGTGATCCTGATCCTCAATTTCAAATTGTTGTGGGACACCTTTATGGGCGTGGCGTAAGCCAAAACAACGGCCCGGGCATGGACCGGGCCGTTGCTCTTGTTACTTGGCTTTCAGAAAATCGGCCACATCCAGCAGCACGAATTCATTGTCGTCGGCCTTGTCAACAGCGCGACCCGCCGAGAAGGGCAGGTTGTTGTCATTGCCCACCACAATATGGGTGGCATCCACCACATCCACGTTCTCGATTGTCACAAACGGCATGGTGTAAGTGCCATTCATGCTGCCTTGGCTGGCCTTGTGGTCGGGATCGGCAATCTTCATCAGATCGATGTAGCCAATCTTGCGCACGGCTTTGCCCACATTGGCGTCCGTCATTTCAATCTTGTAGATGCGCTTGTGCTTGGCAGGCTTATCGAAGCAATCGGCTTGCGGCTTTGCCGGATCAGCGCAAGCCTTATCCGCTGTGCCAGAGCCGCCATCGCGCTCAATAATCAGGCCCGTTGTGTCATCCACCATATTGAAATCACCAATATTGGTGCCGCCAGCAGACAGCGGATAGAGCCAACTGCGGCCCGTCCATGCCTTGTTGGCCGTGCTGAACTCAATGATGCGCAGCGCATTCTGGCCATCGACCTGCTCAAACTTGCCTTCACCGAGATAGATCGGGCCTTCCAGCAGGCCATAAAGCTTGGAGCCGTCCTTGGACATGGCAAGACCCTCAAAGCCGTTGGAGCGGCGCAGGTTGAAGGCAGGCATGGGCTTGGAAGGATCGCTTGGCAGGCTGAGCAACGGATTGTCAGGTGACAGTACTGGCTTACCATCCACCGTCGTGGGATAAACCGCTTCCAGCTCACCCTTGAGATTGACCTTGATCAGATAGGGACCAAGCTCCTCGGCAATCCAAAAGCCATCGGCCACTGGCTGGATGGATTCGATATCGAAATCAGCGCCGGTGAGATAGCGCGTGTCTGTGCCTTCCAGTGTGATCGGGAAGGGCGCAATCTTCTTGGGGTCGGAGAGGAAGACGGTTTCAAGACGCTCGACCTTGCCACTCTCCCAGCCAAATTTCAGATGATGCAGCATCAGCATGGCATCCGACGAATTGGCTTTGGTGCCAAAGCCGTTGTCGCTCAGGCTCCAGAAGGTGCCATCCGCCATGGTCTTGATGCCGGAAAAGCCCTGCACGGCCTGCCCATCAAACGGCATGGAGAGATTGGTTTTGCGTGCGCCATCCATGCCGGGAACGCTTGCCAGTTTTTCAGCCCGCAGACGATCCGGCGTGGTGAACTTTGCCGCCGTCTGCAAAAACGCAGGCGCATTCGAAGGCGCTTTGATGATGGTGTTAGCGGGCAAAACAGCCTGATAGGTCAGCTTGGCCGGAAACGCCGTTTCATCGGCAAAGGCTGGAGCCGCAATAAAGCACAGCGCAATGGATGCAAGCAGTCGATTTTTCATGGAATCCCCCAATTCGCTAAAAAAGTAACCCGGCAGGGTTTAGGGGGGTCGTGTGTCGCTCCGATTGCGGGAGGGTGAAGATTTCGTGACGGATTCAGCCCTCAAGCGCCAGAACAGCAAAACTCGCCAGCCAATGCTCGCCCATATAATCACCTGTCACGTGGGCGAGGCCGACCTTCAAATGAGTGTTGGTAGCCTCCTGCATCACGCTGCGGCGCGGATCAGTGGCGGGCAGGCTTTTTGCCAAAGCGGACAGGCACCATGCGCGGCTTATGTTCAAGCCATCCAGATGGGCAATTTTGCCATCGCTGCGGTCGGAGACAGTTGTGGGCTGCATGAGGTGAGATGGCTTGCCTTGGTCAAGCGATGGCAGGAAATTTGAAAACCAAGGCTGAAACTGATCGGCTGGCAAAAGCCGTCGCATGCATTCCGCCTCAATCAGGGTTGGGGAGAGAAACTCATCGCCCGATGGCTCACCCCAGGCTTCGCACTGGTGATCTGTGCCATACCAACGCTGGGCAGTCTGGTGCAGCAGAGCGTGGAAGGCGACATTGGCGCTTGCGTCGGCGTAATCTGCTGCCAGTCGCAGGGCGAAGGCTGTGTTGTAATGGGTACCAACCCGCACCGGGTAAGTCGCCAGCGGCAAAAAGGATTCAAAGCGTGCCACAATACGCTGGGTGAGGGGAGAGAGTGCTTCTGCCCAATCCGGCTTTTCATGCCCCTCCAACTCTGCGGCCAGTTTCAAAAGCCAGCCCCAGCCATAGGGGCGCTCATAGCCCCGTGAGGATGGCCGATCAAAATAGGCGCATTCGCCAGTGATTTTGTCAGTCACCAGCATTTCGTCAAACAGGGCGCGAATGGCGGGTGCGGCATCCATGTTGGGATAGAGCCGCAGCAGGTGCGCCAGCATCCAATAGCCATGTACGCAGGAATGCCAATCAAAGCTGCCGTAAAACACCGGATGCAGCGAGGAGGGGCGCACATCGCCTTCCACCCCTTCAAATACATGCATGATGTGGTTGGGAAATTCGCGCCGCACGTGGCCAAGGGCAATGCTGGCAAAGCTTTGGGCTGTGGCTTGATCAAGCATCTGCATTGTCATCGCTTTCGGTTTCCCAGGCAATCCAATCGCCCCAATCGGCGCGGCGGGCGGCTTTGAAGTCCTCACCATCGCGGCGGGTGAGGGTGGTTTCAAGCGCCTTGCCATCGGGACGACAGAGTTTCAGCTTTGCCATGCCGCTGGCGAGCCTTGGCGGAGACAGCACCCGCGCACCCTTCAGCGCAACAGGCTGGCGGGATGCGGCAATAAATGTGTATTTCTCATCTTCCCATGGCACTTCGCCCTGTTTCACCTGCCGATGCACGCGCGAGCGGGCAACGCGGCGGGAAAAATGGCACCAGTCCGGGCTGGTGATGGGACAGTCTTGGGCGTGGGCGCAAGGGCCAATCAGATGCGCGCCCGCGTCCAGCAGCGCTTGGCGCGCTGTCACAATCCGCTGCCATCCCGCGGGGGTTCCCGGCTCGATGATGATGATGGTATCCGCCGTCATCGCCCAGAGCTTTTGGGTGATGGTAGCTACCGCATCCACCGGCAGTTCGTCCAGCACGTAGGCCAATGTCACCAGATCGGCAGCGGGCAGGCTTGGCATTTGCTTGACAATATCGCCCGCCTGCCAATGACACTCAAACGACAGCGCCTTGGATAAGCCTTGCCCCACGGCGCGAATGGCGGGGCTTGCTTCCACCAATGTCGCCTTTTCCAGATCGGGCCAGCAATCGGCCGCTGCCCAAAGGGCGGTGCCGGGGCCAGAGCCAAGATCAATCAGGCTCTTGGGCACAAAATCACCATGCGCCTCTGTCACCGCTTCCATGGCCGAGCGCACGGCGGCAAAGGTGGCGGGAAGGCGGGCGGCGAGATAAGCCTTTGCTGCCAGATCATCGCTGAGATGCAATTGTCCATCGCGCACTTCCCCGCGATAGCGTTTGGAAAGCCGCTCTTGCGCCTTCATCAATGGGGCAAGCGGCTGGTTTTCCAGCAGGCGGTCAACGGCTGTTCTGAGAAGGGCTGGCAATTCCACGGGCAAAATCCGGTTTGGTAGATACAGACTGTCGTTACAGGCTATTCAGCGATTTGACGAGCGCTTGCAGCTGTACACGACGCTTAATTTTATCCGTGATAACAACTCCTCCCCAACCCTGCCCACAAGGGGGAGGGAGTCTGTTGCATTCTCTGTAAGCGGATGATTTCCATCATGAATCACTTAAAGGTAGAGCCTTAGCAAGGCATTCGAGCTGCTCCCTCCGCTTGTGGGGAGGGTTGGGGAGGGGTCTTTTTATCGAGAAATGTCCCGTGTCGCTTCCCACTCGGCTTTCAACAGCGACATTTGCATCAAATCACCGCGAGTGCCATCGGCACGCCCATAGGCGTTGCGCAAAACACCTTCGTGCTGAAAGCCAAGCTTGCTGTACAGCGCCCGCGCGCGGTGATTGTCTGGCAGATGGGTCAACCATACCCGCTCGGCTTTCGCCTCCCCAAAGGCCCAGTTAAGACAAAGGGTCATCATCGCTGTTCCTGTGCCCTTATCAGACGAGGCAACGATAACGCGCTTGATGTAAAGATTGCGGTGAACATCATCCAGCGTGCGAAACAGCACAAAGCCCAGTGGCTTTTCATCATCCCCAACCGCAATCTGACAGGCGGCTGTCGGGTCTGCCAGATTGGCTATATGCTCATCTTCTGTGAAGCGGCCAACCAGCTTGTCGTAGCCCGGTTGGCGCTCAGTATCCATCAGGAAGGCAATGTCAGCTTCGCTGGCAGGCCGGATTTGCATCGCCCTTAGCCTGCGACAAGATCGAATGTTTCGATTTTCTTGCCCACAAAACGCAGCGCCATGCCGCCGTTGATCAGCTTTAAGGCCACATCACCAAACAGCTCCCGGCGCCAGCCCTGCATGGCCTGCACATCGGCATGTTCACCATCCACCGCGATTTTTTCCAGATCATCGGTGTTGGCAATCATCTTGGCGGCAACGCCATGTTTTTCGCAGGTGAGACGCAACAGAACCTTGAGCAATTCCACAGCTGAGGCCGAGCCTTCCGGCATATGGTTTTGACGCTGCACTGGCGGCCAATCGGCCTTTGGAACAGCAAGAGCAACATTGACCGCTTCCACAATGGCATTGCCTGCGCTGGAACGCTCCCAGCCCTTGGGGATGGTGCGCAAACGGCCAAGCCCTTCGCTATCCTTAGGCTGCTGCTGGGCGATTTCGAAAATTGCCTCGTCTTTCAGCACGCGGGAGCGGGGCACATTCCGGCTGCGGGCTTCTCGCTCGCGCCATGCGGCCACGGTCTTCATCACCATCAATTCCTGCGGCTTTTTCAAGCGCATTTTCAGGCGCTGCCAGGCATCGTCCGGGTGCATGTCGTAGGTCTCGCGGGCTTCCAGCACGGCCATTTCATCGGCCAGCCAGCTGGCGCGGCCTTCGCGCTCCAGCTCTGATTTCAGCTTCAGATACACGTCGCGCAGATGGGTCACATCGGCAAGGGCGTAATCCAGCTGCTTTTCCGAGAGCGGGCGGCGGCTCCAATCTGTAAAGCGCGAGCTTTTGTCGATATGGACGTTTTTGACCTTTTGCACCAGTTGATCATAGGAAACACTATCGCCAAAGCCACAGACCATGGCGGCCACTTGCGTATCAAAAATAGGATGGGGAATGAGGTTGCCGAGGTGGAAGATGATTTCAATATCCTGCCGGGCGGCATGAAAAACCTTGGTAACAGAAGGATTGGCCATCAGCTCAAACAGTGGCTTGAGATCAATGCCCTCTGCAAGCGGGTCAACAATCACTTCCAGATCGGGGCTGGCCATCTGGACGAGACACAATTGCGGCCAGAATGTTGTTTCCCGAAGAAACTCCGTATCTATAGTGATAAATTCAGAAAGAGCCAGTTTCTGGCAGGCTGCTTCTAAATCTTGCGTTGTAACAATCATTTGGCACCGACATTTTTCGTCATAATTCTATCTTTCCTTCCCCCTCGCGCCATGCTTGTCAAGTTGAGGAAGGCGTTTGAGGCGCTTGTTGGCACAAACTACCTTAAAATTCACTGATTGTGGCATTTTAGCTTCAAAAAAAGCAAGCAGTCTGCACGTGTACCTGTGGCTTTTACGGTGTGGCTCTCTACGTTTTGATGAATATGGGAGGATTAAATGTTAGCTGACACGAACGTAGCTGGTCATGCCGGTCTTTTGATGTTCGATGATGTGGCAATGCACAAGCCAATCCCCAAGGTTGTCGGCAACCAGCGCAAGCTGCACTTTTTCCTCTGGCAGCAGCAGATAGGTATCGGAAATCAGCGGCTCAACCGTGCGATTTGACGAGGCGACCACCTGAAAATTCATGCCATGCAGATGAATGGGATGGGCCTGCGGCGTGCTGTTTTCCAGCTCAATCACATAGCTCTTGCCCAGTTTCATTTCAGCCAGTGGCGCGGTGGGGTCATCATTGTCGCCCGCCCAAGGCTTTTTGTTGATGGCCCAGAATGAATAGCCAATCGAGCCGCAGATGGAAGGACGCTTGGGTGCATCTTCTGCCGTGGCACTCAGCACCAGTGGAATATGCTCGGCATTGGCAAGGTCCGGCTTCTGGAAAGGGTTGGGGCTGAGCGGCGCAACATCAGCAAGGTCGCGCTTCAGTGCTGTACCCTTGGCCTGAAAACTGGCAATAACCTTCGGTGTATTTGGCCGCACATCAATCAGGCGCACTTGCTGCGCCTCGCCATCGGGCATTTTCAAAATCAGATCGATCCGCTGGCCGGGGGCCACCACGGCCATATCCAGTTTGCGGATGACTGGCACCGGTTGGCCATCCAGCGCCACAATCACCGCTTCCGTGCCTTCCAGCCGCATATTGTAAATGCGGGTGACATCGGTATTGGCAATGCGGATGCGCGTAAGTCCGCCTGTTGGTGCGGAATACTGCGGCTCCACTTGCCAGTTGGCGGTGCGTACCGTGCCAAAGGTTCCGGCACGGGCGGCATCGCGCGGCTTGAACAAGGCAATGAACTGGCCATCCTCGCCCAACCGGAAATCGCGCAAGTTGAGATCAATCTCGGCATCAAACACCGGGTCGCTTGGGTCTTCGATAATCAGCATTCCAGTCATGCCCATTGAAATCTGATCCATGGTGTTGCAATGGGGATGATACCAGAAGGTGCCGGCATCCGGCGGCGTGAAGGCATAATCAAACGTATCGCCCTGATAGACATAGGGCTGGGTAATGAAGGGTACGCCATCCATCTTGTTGGGAATGCGCAACCCATGCCAATGAATGGTGGTGGCATCATCCAGATGGTTGATCAGCTTGGCGGCAAAGGGTTTGCCGCGCACCATGCGGATCGGTGGAGGCATGATGGAATTGATGCCCTGCACCGCATAAGTGGTCATCTTTTTGGTTTCATGGCTGCCATCGACAATGGCCGAGGTGAATTTAGCCTCAATCGCCAGAGGCTCCGGCTGCGCTGCATGCAACAAGCGCGAAACCCCCAATCCCCCGCCATAAATGCCCGCAACAGCGGAGGCTTTCAACAATGTGCGGCGGGACAGGGCAACCATGGAACACTCCGGGATCGGAAAACAGACTGGTTGCTTTTAAAGTTGATTTCTTTCGTCAGCAATATCGTCGACGTGTTTTAGTGTCGCAGGGCCCTTCACTTTTTAGGGGGGGGGACTTATTCTCGGATGGCGGCGCTGCAAGCTTGCTGAAATAGGCTGATGTGCGCAAAAGTGAGCGAAAGCGGTGCCGTCTGGCTTGTGTGGGGACAGCACCCCGCACCCGCATGCGCAAACTGGTGTAGGCAATAAACAGCGAAAGCACGATCACGGTGTAGAAAAACAGCGCCCTTGGGCCAAAATGGTCCAGCAAAACAGAGGCAAACATCGGCCCAACCACCGCGCCGCACGACCAGAAAAACAGCGTGCCAGCTGAGACAAGCGCATGTTGACCGGGCGCGGCGTGATCATTGGCATGAGCCGAACACAGCGAATACAGCGGCATGGCAAAGGCACCAAAGAAGAAGATGCCGATAAAATTGAGAACTTCACTGGACCCGGCAATGAAGGTCAAGAACAGCCCGGCAAGCGCTGCCCCTGTTGCGGCAACCAGAATAATGGTGCGCCGATCCAGCTTATCCGAATAATGCCCAAGCGGATATTGCAACACCACGCCCGCAAAAATGCCAATGCTCATGAAGGTGGCTATGGCGGTTACTGACATGCCAATGCCTTCGGCATAAATCGGCCCCAGTGAGCGAAACGTGGAATTGGTCAATCCCACCACAATGCAGCCAATCGTCGCCAAGGGCGAAATCTGCCACAGCGCCTTCACATTGAACTGCACATGTGTGGGCGGCTCCGGGCTGGTGCGG
>DNPN01000153.1:0-3293 GCA_003501385.1 Rhizobium sp.
TGCTGTGAGCCGGGTTCTAGGCCCAACATCACATGAAGTCAAATGGAATTTTTCAGTTTTATGACGTTTTCTCTAAGAGACTGAATATATGCGTTATTTTCAGGTAAATGAGTCGGTAACAAGGGCCGCACTTGTAGGTTAAACTCCCTGCCTCCATTCTCCAGTCTTTTGGAGCCATTCTCGCGTTCTTTTTTCGGGATCCTCGTGGCGGGTGATGTCCGTGACGACGGCTGCGCTATCCGCACCGCAGCTGAACACATCGTCCAAACGCTCAACGGTCACGCCGCCAATGGCCACGAGCGGTAGATCCTCCATTTTGGATTTCCACACACGCAATCGCTCCACGCCTTGCGGTGCCCATTTCATTTGCTTGAGGATGGTGGGCCAGATGGGGCCGAAGGCCACGTAATCTGGCTTTGCTGCTAAGGCGGCTTCCAGTTCGGCTTCGTCGTGACTGGAGAGGCCGAGTTTCAAGCCTGCGCTTCGGATTGCTGCAAGATCGGCCACGACGAGATCTTCCTGACCGAGGTGGATGAAATCGCACTCTTCTTCTATAGCGATCTGCCAATAATCATTGATGATCAGCTGGCAGTGATGAGCAGCGCAAATGGCCTTGGAGCGGCGAATATGCTGTCTCAAGGTTGCCTCATCTACATCCTTCATGCGCAATTGAACCAGTTTGACTCCGAGGGGGATCAGGCGCTCGATCCAGTCTGCGCTATCGACGATCAGGTAAAACGGATCAAGTTTCATAGAAAAACGCCTTTGCCAATAACGGGAGTTGAGGGAACGGCCATGTCGCGAGGTTCAAGGGGACCGGCATTGAAGGCGATCCGCCCTGCGTCAATAGCGTGGGCGAAGGCCTCGCCCATGGCTGCGGGATCGCCTGCTGCTGCAACCGCCGTGTTGAGCAAGACGGCATCGAAACCGAGTTCCATCACAGTGGTTGCGTGGGAGGGTCGGCCAATGCCTGCATCGACAATCAACGGAATATCGGGAAACTCGGCCCGCATGGCGCGAAGGCCCGGCAGGTTTTGTGGCCCCATGGCACTGCCGATGGGTGCGCACCAGGGCATCAGGAGTTTGCAGCCGGCATCGAGCAACCGTTCGCCGACCACCAGATCGTCAGTGGTATAAGGAAACACTTCGAAGCCGTCAGCGCTCAGGATGCGTGCAGCCTCGACGAGTTGGAACACATCGGGCTGCAAAGTGTCTTGATGGCCAATCAGTTCGAGCTTGATCCAATTGGTGCGAAATACCTCGCGGGCCATTTTTGCAGTCAATACTGCCTCGGAAACGGAGTGGCAGCCAGCCGTATTGGGCAGCACGCGCACACCGAGATCGCGGATCAGCTCAAAAAATGCGCCGCCGGATTTGCCGCCGGCGGTTTCGCGCCGCAAGGACACCGTGACAATCTGGGTTTTGGAGCGTCGCACTGCCTCGGCCATCACCGCAGGCGATGGATAGCGGGCGGTGCCAAGCAAAAGGCGGGAGGAAAAATCTTCTCCGTAGAGCGTCACCATATCAGCCTCCCTGCATGGGCGAGAGAATTTCGATGCGGTCATCATCGCGGAGCGCATGGGTGGCGCGATCCTCGCGGTGGATGAGTTCGCCATTCACCGCCGTTGCCAGCCACTCGCCTTCATAGTCGAAGGCTTCGAGAAGGGAAGCCAAGGTGGGGGCTGCGATGTCTTGCATTTCGCCATTGATCACGAGTTTCATGAGACCAACCTTTGATTTGTGCCGATCTGTTCAATCCGGTCAGCGGCCTCTTGCGCCATGGCTGGCGAGAGAAGGAAGCCGTGGCGGTGCATTCCGGCAATGGCCAAGCCATTTGGCGTATCGATAACGCGGGGCAGGTTATCGGCAAAGGCGGGGCGGATACCAACGCCGGTTTCAAGCAGCCGCGCCTCGCCAAAGGCGGGGTGGAGGGTGTAGGCCGAGTTTAAAAACTCCATCAGCGAGCGGGCGCTGATGGGGCCATTGTCATCGGCCTCAATCATGGTTGCGCCGACCATGAAGATATTGTTGGCGCGTGGCACAATATAAATGGGGTGGCGCGGATGCAGCAGGCGCACCGGGCGGTGAAGCGCAACCTCTGGCGTTTGGAGATAGATCATCTCGCCGCGCACGCCGCGCAGGCCCGGTTGGATTTCAATGGCAGCGGCTCCGGTGCAATCCACCACGCTACCGAAATCAGCCGGGTTTGGTTGTTCGACCTCGCCAAGGTGGAAGCTGACGCCGCGCCGGAGCAATGCCCGCCATAAACCATCCAGAGCAAGGCGCGGATCAAGATGGGCTTCGGAGGGAAAGAACAATCCCCGGCGAAAGCGGCCCTCCAGCGCGGGTTCCAGCGCAGTGATTTGTGCTTCATCCACCCATTCAAAGCCGCTGGTGCGGCTGGCAAAGCGGTTGAGGTCAAGCGCATCGCGGTTGGGGGCCAACACCAATGTGCCCTTTTGGGTGACGGAGCCCGGAACCGCAGCCTCCCACCATTCCGCTGCGTTTAGGCCAAGACGCAAAACGGCCTCATCGGCGGCTTCACGCTCGCAATAGGGGGCCAGCATACCGCCCGCGTAATGGGATGCCCCCTGCCCGACCTTGGCGGCAGTATCCACCAGCACAACTTTTATGCCGCGCTGGCTTAGCTCCATGGCCAATGTGAGACCGGCAACGCCGGTCCCTTTGATCAAGACGCTCATATCACTCACCTGCTGGCTGGTTGGCCCCGTCGTCAAGCGGCATGTAGAGATCACCGCCATCGCGGTATTTTGCGGCCATGGCTTCCAGACCCTCTTTCTGCGCTTCCGCCCGAATGTCGTGCGAGATTTTCATCGAGCAGAATTTCGGCCCACACATGGAGCAGAAATGCGCGACTTTATGGGCGTCTTTTGGCAGGGTTTCATCATGGAACGAGCGGGCCGTGTCTGGATCGAGCGACAGGTTGAACTGGTCTTCCCAACGGAATTCGAAGCGAGCGCGGCTGAGAGCATCATCCCGCACCTGTGCTGCCGGGTGGCCTTTGGCGAGATCAGCGGCGTGAGCGGCGATTTTGTAAGTGATGACGCCGACTTTCACATCGTTGCGATCCGGCAGACCAAGATGTTCCTTTGGCGTGACGTAACACAGCATGGCTGTGCCAAACCAGCCGATCATCGCAGCACCGATGCCGGAGGTGATGTGATCGTAACCTGGGGCGATATCAGTGGTGAGCGGTCCAAGCGTGTAGAATGGCGCTTCGCCGCAGACGGCCAATTGCTTGTCCATATTGGCCTTGATCTTGTGCATCGGCA
>DNPN01000153.1:3552-3810 GCA_003501385.1 Rhizobium sp.
GCATCGGCACATGGCCGGGGCCTTCAATCATCACCTGACAATCCTTGGCCCAGGCGATTTTGGTCAGTTCGCCCAGCGTTTCCAGCTCGGCAAATTGGGCGGCATCGTTTGCATCGGCAATCGAGCCGGGGCGAAGGCCGTCGCCCAGCGAGAAGGAAACATCATAGGCGCGGCAGATGTCGCAGATTTCGTCAAAATGTTCGTAGAGGAAGCTCTCCTTGTGGTGATGCAGACACCACTTGGCCATGATGGAGCCGC
>DNPN01000256.1 GCA_003501385.1 Rhizobium sp.
CGGATTTGCCACCGCTTTTGATCGGCAGTCATCTGGACAGCCAACCCTCTGGCGGGCGGTTTGATGGCGCGCTTGGCACACTCTGCGCCTTTGAAGTGCTTGAAACATTGGAAGACCATGGCATAGAGACCGAACGCACAGTGGAGGTTGTTGCCTTCACCAATGAAGAAGGCTGCCGATTTGCGCCGGGATGCATGGGCTCCATGGCCTTTTCACAGAAGTCCATTCCAGAGGCATGGCAGAGCGTAAAGGCAACCGATGGCGCGCTGTTTACCGATGAATTGGCGGCAACGCTCAGTGATCTGCAAGGTGCGGCCATGAGACCACTCGGCTTTCCCGTTTTTGCCTATCTCGAAGTGCATATCGAGCAAGGCCCCTCCCTCGAAAAACAGGGTCTGCCAATCGGCATTGTCACCGGCATTCAAGGCACCCGTTGGCTTCAGGCGACCATTTCGGGTCAGACTGCTCATGCTGGCACCACTGCACTGTCTTACCGCAAAGACCCAATGCACGCCGCCATCTCAGGTTTGAATGTGCTTTATGGTGAGATCATGCCCGGAGACGACCAATCGCGCCTGACCGTAGGTCGGTTTTCGCTCGAGCCGGGAGCCATCAATGCCATTCCAGCAACGGTGAGGTTCTCGCTCGATATCCGCCACCCCAATTCGGTGCAATTGGACCTTATCGAGGCACGGGTACGAAAAATCTTGCAGGAACATGCGCGCTTGCATGGCTGCGACCTCGCGATGGAACTGCTCTTCGATATGGCTCCGGCACGGTTCCCGGATCATCTGACAGGCATATTGGAGAATGCCGCAATCAGGGCTGGTTTTGCACACACGTCCATGGTGTCCGGGGCATTTCACGATGCGTTGTTTGTGAACCGCATTGCACCGTCAGCGATGATTTTCACACCCTGCCGTGACGGCTTGAGCCATAACGAGGCGGAATATGTTGAACCCGCCCATTCTATTGCTGGCGCGCAAGTATTGCTGCATGCAAGCACAAAACTCCTGTCGGAGGTGTTGCCAGACATGCTCACAGATGGGCGGATCTGAGAGTGCCGTCAAACGGAACGCTTTAAATCAGGCTCGCACCTTCGGAGATTTGTGGATCCCTGTTGTTCAGTTACAGGCGAAACCTCAATCGTTATCCAGATAGAAATCGTCGCTTTTGCCCGGAATGAGTTGTAAAGGCCAGATACGGCTTTGGGCATGGTCCCTATAGGAATCGGCATAATCGGGCATGGATGACAACAAGGTTTCCGCCAACTCCATCCCCAAACCATGCAGGCATAGCCGGTAGCACGTTAGGGCAGGTTGAAGGAATTTGGCACGGGGTGCTTCGCGAAAGCCTATCACAGCGATATCTCTGCCCGGAAAAATGCCTGCGTCCATCAGGCGTTTATAGACCCCAATCGCCATCATCTCATAGATCAAGATAATTGCGGTTGGGCGTGACGGGAGCGCAAGCAGACTCTCGGCCGCATCGTAGCCGCCACTCTCTGTTGATGATGCCCTGACCACAAGATCTGGATCAAAAGGCAGTCCGTGGCGCGCCAATGCAGCGCGATAACCGTCGACAAATATGTGGCCGAGATTAATGTCATTTGTGGGGGCGGTCACGGCAATTTTCCGATGTCCATGCGCGACAAGACGGTCAACAGCAGAGTTGACGACACCTTCAAAATCTAGGTCCATCCAGATATGACTTCCGCCGGATGTGCTGCGCCCGAGCGCAACAAACGGAACCTTGGCTTTGATCAATAAATCAATGCGTTTATCAACGCGCTGCGTGGCTGAGATAATCATGGCGTCGACAAGCTGACGGGCCACCATCCGTCTCAAATATTCCAGAGGGTCCTCGTCTTGTGGACATGGAAGCATAATAAGATCAAGATTGTGACGGGCGAAGACGGCTTGAAGTCCACCTGTCAGGCCAGAAAAGAAGTTATCGCTGTTCTCAATGCTCTCCTGGCTCGATTCGATCATCAACCCAACGACGTTGGTTGATCCCTTGCGCAGGCTGCGACCTGATTGATTGGCAACGTAGCCAAGCTCTTCTGCGGCCTCAAGCACCCGCTTGCGTGTCTCCGGATTCACATCTGGACGACCATTCAGCGCCCTTGAAACTGTGCCAATCGAGATGTCGAGGTGTTTTGCAAGCTGATGTATGCCTTTCATTTTTTGCCTTCTCCCATGCCGCATTTTACGAGAAAGCGTGATGCAAAAATACTGAAAACATCAGATTTTCCCAAAAAAAGTGGCCTGTTTGGATGATGGAATATCATGGCTGGTCCTGAACGCATCTTCTCATCCATGTTAACGTGCCCTTGACATAAAATATAATCTCTGACTAGTATCGTAAACGTTTACGGACGCCGTGTCATTGGGAGTTTGATACGGTCGAGAGTTTGTCTTGGAAGATCGCAACCCGTTTTGCGAAGACGAACACAGGAGAAAAACACGCCTGTAATTTTCGTGAAGAGCAAACAGATGTTGGGAGGAGACATGAGTTTGAAAGCCGTTTTATGCGGGTGCGGAGCTATGGCCAAAGGCTGGCTTACAGCGATCGCTTCCGATCCCAAACTGTCTGAAAAAATCATCATTGTCGGTCTTGTGGATCTTCATGCACACGCAGCAGAAGCGCTTGCGGCTGAATTTAATCTCGGCGATGCCCTCACCGGCACTGACCTGACCGAAATGCTGGCCCGAACCAAAGCCGATTTGCTGTTCGATGTCGTCGTGCCCAGTGCACGGTTTGATGTTGTATCTGCGGCTTTACGGGCCGGATGTCATGTGTTGAGCGAAAAGCCGATGGCGACCACGCTTGAGGACGGCGCATCCCTCGTAGCTCTGGCTAAAGAAACCGGCCGCATTCATGCCATAGTACAAAATCGCCGTTTCATCAAAGGCGTGCGCAAAATGAAGCACTTTGTCGAGAGCGGCGCGATTGGTGATCTCACGGCAATCCATTGTGATTTTTTCCTGGCACCGCACTTTGGTGGGTTTCGCGACGAAATGGAGCATGTGCTGCTACTGGATATGGCGATTCACACTTTTGATGCGGCGCGCTTCGTGGCGGATCGCACGCCGCTTGCCGCCTATTGTGTCGAGAAAAATCCTCGTGGCTCTTGGTATGCCCATGGCGCTTCGGCCAATGCCGTTTTTGAGTTTAGCGATGATGTGGTGTTCACCTATCGCGGCTCTTGGTGTGCAGAAGGGCGCAGCACCAGTTGGGAGAGCCAATGGCGGCTGGTGGGGTCAAAAGGCCAGTTGATATGGGACGGCAATGAGATTTTTGATGCGACAGTTGCGGGGCATGAGCCTGGTCTTCTGCATGGATACAATTCCGTAAACGTTTACGATCTTGAGAACCCTGACGAAACCCATGGTCATGCCAGCGTTATTGCCAGCTTCCTCGCCGCGATTGAAACCGGTGATGCGCCTGAGACAGTCAATTTTGACAACATCAACAGTCTGGCCATGGTCTTGGCGGCGATTGAAAGCGCCGAGACTGGCAAACGCATCGAAATTTCCGTGTGAGAATAAGGACAATCATTGTGAGCAATCCTGCTAAATCCATTCGTATCGGTACTATGATCAGCGGCAACAATGGCGATGCTGCTGTTCGGATCGGCCAAATTGCTGACCTCGGTTTTGAGAGTTTCGAGCCATTTTTCTGGCAGACCACCAAAGGCCAAGATCTTGAGGAGCTTGGCAAGCGCTGCCTGGATGCCATTGGTGATCGCGACATCACCATTTCCACCCTCGGCATGTTTGGCAATCCGCTGGAAGAAACAGACATCGATTTGGAGACCCTGCAAGGGTGGAGGGATTGCATTGATAATGCCCATTATTTTGGTGCAACCTGTGTGGCGGGTTTCACCGGCCGGCTCCGTGGCAAAGTGTTGACCGAAAGCCTGCCACGCTACCGTGAAATCTGGAGCGAGCTTGCCAAGCGGGCTGCCGACAAGGGTATTCGCATTGCCTTCGAAAATTGCGCCATGGATGGCAATTGGCAGACAGGTGACTGGAACATAGCCCATAATCCGGATGCGTGGGAGCTGATGTTCAACGAAACACCCGATGACAATATAGGGCTGGAGTGGGAACCATGCCATCAGATGGTCTATCTGATTAACCCTTTGCCGCAAATTCGCAAATGGGCGTCTAAAATTTTTCACGTCCATGGCAAGGATGCGACTATTCGCTGGGATGTGATCCGCGAACACGGTATTTTTGGCAAAGAGCCGTTCGTGTTCATGCGCACGCCCGGTTTTGGCGATAGCAACTGGACCAATATCATCAGCGAACTGCGTTTTGCAGGCTATCAAGGTGCTATTGACATCGAAGGCTGGCATGATCCGGTCTATCGGGACGCGCTGGAAATGACCGGGCAGGTGCACGCGCTCAACCATTTGAAACAGGCCCGTGGCGGCGAATTCATTGATGAAATGGCAACGTACGGCGGTGGTGATCCAACGCTGAAATAACCAATGCGGATTTTCATTCTGGCATGGAGGTGCCGGGCTGAAATAACAATGTGGAGGAGGAAACCATGACTCTAAAGAGATTTGCGAAGATCGCTGTGCTGGCTCTTGCCGGGACATCCCTGTTTGGGCTGGCGGCGAAGGCCGAGGATGTTACTTTGCGACTTTGGTCGTTGGACAAGGACATTCAGCCTGCGCCGAACCTGGTGAAGCAATTCAATGCGTTGAATAACGGCATCAAGATCGAATACCGGCAAATCCAGTTTGACGATGTGGTCACCGAGGCCATGCGTGCCTACTCCACGGGCCAAGCGCCTGATATTATTGCCATCGACAATCCCGATCACGCGCTGTTTGCATCGCGTGGAGCCTTTCTTGATCTCTCCAGTCTGATTGCGAAATCCACTGAGATTAGACCTGCGAACTATTTCCCCGGACCGTTGGCATCGGTGATGTGGAACGACAAATATTACGGTGTGCCGAAAGCCACCAATACGATCGCGCTTTACTACAATAAGGACATGTTCAAGGCCAAAGGCCTAGACCCCAATAAGCCGCCACGGACATGGGACGAGTTGCTTGCTGATGCCCGCAAGCTCACCGACCCGGCCAAAAATGTCTACGGCCTGGCCTTTTCAGCCAAGGCCGGTGAGGAGGGAACGTTTCAGTTTCTGCCCTGGGCACAAATGGGCGGTGGGGGCTATGACCACATTAACGCGCCGGGCTCCGTGAAAGCGCTGGACATCTGGAAAACCATTATGACCGAAAAATTGGCATCACCCGATTCACTGACCCGAGGTCAATGGGATTCCACGGGCACGTTTAACTCCGGCAATGCTGCTATGGCCATTTCAGGCCCGTGGGAACTGGATCGCATGGTAAAAGAGGCTAAGTTTGATTGGGCTGTAGCACTTTTGCCGGTGCCGCAGGAGGGTGCTGAACGATCTTCAGCTATGGGTGATTTTAACTGGGCGATTTTCTCAAACACCAAACACCCAGCCGAAGCTTTTAAAGCGCTGGAATATTTCGCGTCGCAAGACAAGGATATGTTTAAAAACTACGGCCAGCTCCCTGCCCGCTCAGACATTACCATCCCGGCAACTGGCGAGCCATTGAAGGATGCGGCGCTTAAAGTGTTCATCGAACAGCTGAAATATGCCAAACCGCGTGGCCCAACGCCTGTCTGGGCAAAGGTTTCCAAGGCCATACAGGATGCTATCCAATCCGCATTAACCGGACAGATGACACCTAAAGATGCTTTAGATCAGGCCGCCCAAAAGATCAAAACCGCTTTGGGTTGAGCAGAACACGACATCCAAGTTTCCTCCCGGTCGGGGCTGCGTAAAGCCTGTCTCAGGATGCAGCCCCGCCGCTCACCGCCCCCGAATGGTGCAAAAGAGGTCCATATGAAACGCATTGCTTCCAGCTTGATCGATGGGCGCGGCTTCGACGTCGTACTTGTTGGTGTGCCCATTGCCTTTCTGCTGCTGCTATCTGGATTGCCGCTGATCTACAATATTATCATGAGTTTCCAGCAAGTGGATATGTTCAGCCTCGGCACATTCAGCCGCCCCTTCGTCGGCTTCCAAAATTACATCAATTTGATGGAACAGCCCGAAACATGGCCTATTTTCCGCAATACAGCGCTTTTTGTTATTGCTTCGATTACCGGTCAATTTCTGTTGGGCTTCGGGCTGGCGTTGTTCTTTGGAGTGAACTTTCCGGGTGCGTCGTGGCTGCGCGGGCTGTTTTTGGTGTCATGGGTTATGCCCGGTCTTGTTGTGGGCGCGACCTGGAACTGGATATTGTCCGGCGATTTCGGCGTGTTCAATTACGTGCTGCGCGAAAGCGGGTTGATCAATGCCAATATTTTCTGGCGATCTGATCCAGATTTCTCCCTCTGGGCAGTGATTATCGCCAATATCTGGCTGGGCACATCTTTCAATATGATTTTGCTCTCGGTTGGTCTCTCTGGCATTTCAAAAGACCTCTATGAGGCAGCGGAACTGGATGGTGCCAATGTTGTGCAGCGATTTTTGACCATCACCCTACCGATGATGCGTTCATCCATTGGTGCACTGATTTCCCTTGGACTGATCTTCACCTTGCAACAGTTTGACTTGTTTGCGGCAATCACCTCGGGCGGGCCAGCAAATTCCTCCAATGTCGCACAATATTGGGCGTGGGATCTGTCCTTCCGCCAATATGATTTTGCAAAAGGCGCAACCGTGTCGGTGATCATGATTGTTTTTGTGGTGTTTGCGTCAGTGGTCTATGTCCGCTCCACCCGCCATGAGGTGCGAGGATGAGTGAGGTCTTTCGCAACCGCCTGATGCTGATCATCGCCTTGGGATTGGCCGCTATCTACCTGTTTCCCCTGTATTGGATGTATATCACCGCGCTCAAAACCGGCTCGGCGATGTTTGCAACGCCACCGCATTTCTGGCCTCACGATCCGCAATGGGGCGTCTATGCCGATGTGTGGAAAAGTCGCAATATGGGCCGCTATATGTGGAACTCAACGGTCATTGCGTTTGGCTCTGTCAGCTTGATATGCCTGTTGGGCATAGGCTGTGCCTATGTGCTGGCGCGCTATCGCAATGCTTGGGTGGATGTTGGCTTGTTTTTGATCCTGATGCTTCAGGTTTTGCCGGCATCCTTGATGATCACACCCATCTTTGTTGGCTTTTCGCAGCTTGGTTTGTTGGAAACGCCACGTTTTGCTGTGGTTCTAGCCGTGGCGGCCAAAAGCATGCCCTTTTTTGTGGTGCTGGTGCGGGCCAGTTTCATGAGCGTGCCGATGGAACTGGAGGAAGCCGCTCTGGTGGATGGCAATTCGCGCATTGGTGCGTTTTTTCATATCGTCCTGCCCTTGGCCCGTAACGGTATTCTCGTCAGCGCGATCTTGATTTTCATGCAGGCGTTTGGCGAGTTCGTCTATTCCAAATCGCTCATTCAAGCGGTGGAATTGCAGCCCGCGAGCGTTGGCCTGAACAGCTTCATGGGCCCAAACACCAATGAATGGAATGGTATCATGGCCTATGCCACGATCTATGTGACGCCCATTCTCGCCATTTTCGTTCTTTTGCAGCGCCGCATTGTCTCCGGCCT
>DNPN01000088.1 GCA_003501385.1 Rhizobium sp.
TTGTTTTCGTTTGTCCTTTCGGGAAAACCGGGTTCCACTTTTCCCTGACAAACGATAGAGCATCGGGCCGATTTCGATTTTCTGTACGATGCTCTATCGTTTGATGATCTCGAACCGATGACCCGTTTCAGTCTTGTTCGTTGAGACAAGCTGATGCCCGTCTTCGCGGCACAGATGGGTGATATCGATGACAGCAAGTGGGTCCGTCGTGTCGACCACAAGCGTGTCGCCGCTCTGCATGGATTCAAGGCGCTTTCGGGTTTTCAGAACGGGCAGGGGGCATTTCAGCCCTTTAAGATCGTAGGTCTGCGACGATCTATCCGTCACTTTGACGCCCAGAACTTCCAAAAGGGTTTTGCTGCTGGATCGGCTGGCGCATCCATGCCAACCATGCTGGGCTGCGGTAGCGGCGGCAAAATCGGATTGGCGATTGGCATTGGCCCGGTGGCGGGCAGACTGACCGTGGCTGTCGTGGTGCTATCCAAGGCGCTGGGCGCTGTCTGTGCCAAAGGACCATTCGCGGGCTGGGTGTTGGCCTGAACAAGCCGCCCGGTTTTGCTGGATGCGTCCAGTGAGGCAAACAGCACAGGCGTCTTTGCCTTGTTCGGGTTGATTACGGGGTTCGCCGGATCATCCACCTGCGAAAGCTCCAGCAATTTGCCCGCTTTCAGTGCCGATCCTGTGGGGGCAAACGCAAGATCGTGGCCAACCTTGAGCTTGGCAACAAGCGCCTTACGCTCGGCCTCGGTCGGGTCATACCAGACCTTGTCGGCGTATTTCTTCAGAGCGGCGGCGTATTCACGGTCATAGGTTGCATTGTACGAGGCAACAGCAGCCGTCAACTGTGGAGGCGTGCTCAAAGGCGGGCAAGCTGCCGCAGGATTCAGGCTTTTGCCTGCTTCAGGCTGCTGGTTGAAGACATATTTGCGATCACATACGCCCACTTGCGGTGGTTGCTTGGTGATTTCAAACTGGTCATAACCCGGCTTCAGCATCTGCCAGAAGGAATAATGCGGGCTGAAACGATGACGTGCCATGTTTTCCGCCGTCATGCGGAACGGATAAGCCTGCAATTGCACCGTTTGCTGCCCACCCCGGAAGGCATCGCGGGCAAAGGCGTAAATCTCCAGAATCTGCGCATCAGTCATCGAATAGCAGCCGGATGAGGAGCAGGCTCCGTGAATCATCAGATTGCTGCCGGTGCGGTTGTTGACCGCATCATATCGGTTTGGAAAGCCGGTATTGATCGCCAGATAATATTTCGACTGCGGGTTCAGATTGGCAGGCGTGAGGGCATAAAAACCTTCCGGTGCCTGCCGATCGCCTTCCTTCTCCTTGGGACCAAGGCGACCAGACCAGGCGCAGATCTCGTAACTGGCAATTTTCTCAAACCGGCCATCGGTTTTGGCCTTCCAGATTTCCAGGACGCCCTCTTCTTTGAAAATGCGAATGGCAATGGGCGAGTTGCGCTCCATGCCCTTTGCCTTCATGTCCGCCAATATCGCTGGCGGCAAGGGCTGTTCAACTTTGTTGGAAATATTGCTCGGCAGCTTTTTATCACCAACGCTTTCCAAAGTATCATTGCAACCCGCCAACAAAGCGGCGGTGGCGATCAGCAGGGCGGTGGTGTGAATGCGCATCATCGAGCTCAATCAGGTCTCATCACGGAAATGGGCAGGCTTCAGGTCCAGAATCAGCAAGAGAGCCAGTCTCCTGAACTCTCACATAGTATGGTTTCCAAATTCCTAACAATCTGCAAGGCTGATCCTTCAACCTTGTGCCGCAAACTACGCCATAACGCGTAAAATTTAAACAGCCCCGTCTGTCAAGTTTTGATAAAACGGGGCTGTGATCTGTTCACATTTTTACAGGTTGCGGCCAATGTCGAGAAATTTCTGACGCCGCGCGCCACGCAACTCGGCACCACTCTGGCCCGCCATCTCGGCAAGGGCTCCGGCAATGGTATCGCCGGTGCGATCAATCACGGCCTCGTGGTTGCGGTGGGCACCGCCAATCGGCTCGGCAATGATGTCATCGATAATGCCCAGCCCCTTGAGGTCAGACGCGGTGATCTTCATATTGGTGGCTGCTTCCTTGGCGCGGGTGGAATCACGCCAGAGAATGGAGGCCGCACCTTCCGGCGAGATCACCGAATAGATGGCGTGTTCCAGCATATAAACCCGGTTGCCGGTGGCAATCGCAATCGCGCCGCCAGAGCCGCCTTCACCAATCACCACAGAGATCAGCGGGGCTTTCAGGTTGAGGCACATCTCGGTGGAGCGGGCGATAGCTTCGGCCTGACCGCGCTCTTCAGCACCAACACCCGGATAGGCACCGGCGGTATCCACCAGTGAAACCACGGGAAGGCCAAACCGGTCAGCCATTTCCATGATGCGGATCGCCTTGCGATAGCCTTCAGGGCGAGGGCTGCCAAAATTATGCTTCAGACGCGATTTGGTGTCGCTGCCCTTTTCCTGACCGAGAATGGCCACAGGCTGGCCGCGGAAACGGCCGAGACCTGCTTGAATGGCGGCATCCTCGGAAAATTTACGGTCACCGGCCAGTGGGGTGAAGTCGGTAAACAGGCGCGCGGCATAATCAACAAAGTGGGGCCGCTGCGGGTGGCGGGCAACTTGTGTTTTCTGCCATGGGTTCAGCTTGGAATAAATATCTTCCATCGCTTCGCGCACACGGATTTCCAAACGGCCGATTTCTTCCGAAGTGTCGATGCTTTGATCTTCACCCTTCAGTTTTTTCAACTCGTGAATTTTGCCTTCGAGGTCCGAAATGGGCTTTTCGAAGTCGAGATAATTGATCATGAGGTCCGTTCCGATCCGTTACTCTGGCTGGCTTTACACTGCGATACGCCGGATGTGGGGCGCAAAATGGATTTGATACTATAAATTATCTGCAAAAAATCTGTCATGCATTTGGTCCGATTTTGACAATCTACTCAGTACTTTATCACTATGACGTCATGGCTCGATCCCTCTCGCCATAGTCTCAAGACTTCATTACGGCCTTTAGACCAAGGGTTCTAATCGGGGTTTTTCCCCTGTTTTGCAAGGGGGTGATGTGTTTGAACCAACATCTGAAGTCTTTCTTCGAGGACATGGGTATAAATTTGTGTCGTCGAAATGTCGCTGTGTCCCAGTAATTCCTGTACCACGCGCAGGTCTGCCCCATTTTCCAGCAGATGGCTTGCAAAGGCGTGCCGCAACACATGTGGGGACACGGAATCCGCATTCAACCCTGCCCGGATGGCCAGATCCTTCAACTCGCGCGCAAACACCTGCCGTGGCAGGTAGCCTTGCTTGCTGATAGAGGGAAAGAGAAAGCCGCTTTCGGTGCCTTTTGCTGTCAAATCAATGTTTCTGGCGTCGCCATAGCGCTTGAGGGCTTCAATGGCTGAGCGCGAGAGCGGCACCAGCCTCTCCTTGTTGCCTTTGCCGCGCACCACCAGAAAGCGCTCCTGCTTGCCCAGCACATTGGCAGGCAGCGACACCAGCTCGCTCACGCGCATGCCGGTGGCATAGAGCAGCTCCAGCAGCACCAGCGTGCGCAGGCGATGCACCCTGTCTGGTCCTTCAAGCTCTGCCTCTTCCGCCGCCAGCAACAGAAGCTTGTCCACTTGGGCAATGGAGAGAATTTTCGGCAATGATCGGCCCTTCTTGGGCGCATCAAGCACCGAGGTGGGATCATCGCCACGCAAACCCTCGGCATAGAGAAATTTATAGAATTGACGCATGCTGGAAAGTTTTCGCGCCTGCGACGTGGCCTCGAAACCGCGATTGGACAGGTCTGCAAGATATGCGGAGAGATCGGCGCTCGCGGCCTCCATCACGCTGATACTGTTCTCTTTGAGAAAGTCATAAAGATCATTCAGATCGCGCTCATAGGAAATCAGCGTGTTGCCAGCCGCACCGCGTTCGGCGCTCATCATTTCCAGAAAGGCTTCGATGCGGGCTTTGCTGAGATCAACCATGGGGCATTGCATCCGTATCAGGGGTTTTGGGGCTTGGTCTGTAAGGCTTTGTCGGAACTTGGGAACACTGTTGTTGTGATCTCGCGCGGGCTTGGCTCAACCAACAGCGCCACCGCCCACAACATGGCATAGGCCATTGCCGCCAATGTGGCGATGATACACACAAAGCGAAACAATGTTGGCATGGCGTGATCCCTTTTGTGCGGATGGTGTCAAAATGTCTATAATGCGAAGCTATAGGGCCAGGCTATGGCCTGTCTGTAAAACGTTGCTTTCTCGCTCGTATTTGCGGCAACGGCTTGACGTCGCGACAGCATTTGTCAATAGGGTGGTAAAACGGTTTTGAAAAGCTGATGACTCACTCGATCACTTCTGTCGCATCTCCGCTGGCTGAGCGGACCCGGGCGCTGCTCAAGCGCCGCAACCTTGTTTTTGTCGGCTTGATGGGAGCTGGCAAGTCGGCAATCGGGCGGCTTGTGGCCAATCAACTCGGCTTGCCCTTCATTGATACGGACGACGAAATCGAGCGCGTGTCGCGCATGTCGATCAGCGAATTGTTTGCCACCTATGGTGAGGCCGAATTCCGGGCGCTCGAAACCCGGGTGATCCGCAGGCTTTTACGCTCTGGCCCAAAGGTTGTCTCTACCGGCGGGGGTGCGTTTATCAACGACAAAACCCGTAGGCAAATTGAGCGCGGCGGCATATCCATTTGGCTCAAAGCCGATCTGGATGATCTTTGGGAGCGTGTCAACAGGCGGGATCATCGTCCCTTGTTGAAGACCGAAAACCCGAAGCAGACGCTGGAAAACCTGATGAACGAGCGTTACCCGATCTATCAGCGGGCCAATCTGACCATTCTCTCGCGTGATGTGCGAAAAGAGGTGATTGCGGCGGAAGTGCTGGAGGCGCTGAAAACCCATTTGACCCAAGGCAGGAAAAATCATGAGTGAACAACCATCTGCGGAACGTCTTGTGCATGTGCCGCTGGGCGAGCGCGCCTATGATATTCTCATCGGCGATGGCCTTTTGGCAAGGGCGGGCGGCGAGATTTCATCACGTATCAAGGGCCGCAAGGCGGCGATCATTACCGATGAAAACGTAGGTCCGCTCTATCTCGAAGCCCTGATGGACAGTCTGGAAGTGGATGGCATTGAAGCTGTGTCGCTCACGCTTCCGGCTGGTGAAAAGACCAAGAGTTTTGATCATCTCACCAAAGTCTGCGATGTGCTGCTGGAAGCCCGCATTGAGCGCAACGATACGGTGATTGCACTGGGCGGCGGCGTGATTGGTGATCTGGCCGGCTTTGCCGCAGGCATTGTGCGCCGTGGCGTGCGGTTTGTGCAGATTCCGACCTCGCTTTTGTCTCAAGTTGATTCGTCTGTTGGTGGCAAGACGGGCATCAACGCCCGGCAGGGCAAAAATCTTGTGGGCATTTTCAATCAGCCTGATCTGGTCTTGGCTGATACCGGCGTGCTCAACACCTTGAGCGAGCGCGAATTTCGCGCAGGCTATGCCGAGGTTGCCAAATACGGCTTGATCGACAAGCCGGAATTTTTCGACTGGCTGGAGCGCAATTGGCGTGAGGTGTTTGCAGGTGGTGCAGCCCGCACGGAGGCCATTGCCCTGTCATGCCAGGCCAAGGCCGATGTGGTTGTGGCGGATGAGCGCGAAAACGGTCGGCGCGCCCTTCTCAATCTGGGGCATACCTTTGGTCATGCGCTGGAGGCGGCAACGCAATATGACAGCAGCCGTTTGGTGCATGGCGAGGGTGTATCGATTGGCATGGTGCTGGCCCATGAATTTTCAGCACGTCTCAATCTGGCAAGCCCGGATGATGCCAAGCGGGTGGAAAAACACCTGAAAGAGGTGGGACTTCCCACCCGTATGAGCGAGATCCCCGGCGAGCTTCCGCCCGCAGAGGTGCTGATGCAGGCGATTGCGCAGGATAAAAAGGTGAAAGGTGGTCGGCTGACCTTCATTCTCACCCATGGCATCGGCCAGTCCTTCGTGGCCGATGATGTGCCATCCTCCGAGGTGCTGAGCTTCTTAGATGAGAAGCTTGCACAATAATGTTACCAGCGGGTCGCCTCTCCGGGGGCGGCTGGCTCAATGGCCAGCGCATGCAGGCCCGCATCCAGCTCCGGCTTTAACAATTCGTTGACGGCACGGTGACGAGCAAGGCGGCTCATGCCGGAAAAGCTTGCAGAAATGATGCGAACCCGCATATGAGTTTCGCCTGTGCCGGTGATGTCCGGCTGGTGGCCTGCGTGCAGGCTGCTTTCGTCCATCACAATCAGCCGTTCCGGTTGAAACGCCTCAGTCAGCTTTTGCTCGATGGTTTGGCGGATCGACATGGTTTGGCATCCTGTGCTGGTGGCTTTTTTAGGGTCTTTTGCAAAAGCCTCTAAAAGGGCAAGAACATTCTGATTTGTCAATTCTTGTTGTGAGATGGGTATCGGCCCATAATTACTGGATGAAACTCGACTCAAAATATTTCGACAAGATCCGCACGCGCCGTAGAAAAGGCTCGGAGCCGGA
>DNPN01000199.1:0-232 GCA_003501385.1 Rhizobium sp.
ATCTCGGCATGGGCAATCCCGACCTTCCAACGCCGCAAAGTGTTGTTGATAAGTTGTGCGAAGCCGTGCAGGACCCACGCACCCACCGTTATTCCTCCTCCAAGGGCATTCCCGGTCTGCGCAAGGCGCAGGCTGCCTATTATGCCCGCCGCTTCAATGTAAAGCTTAACCCGGATACGCAGGTGGTTGCCACCCTTGGCTCCAAGGAAGGCTTTGCCAATATGGCGCAGGC
>DNPN01000199.1:535-865 GCA_003501385.1 Rhizobium sp.
CAACCTATCCAATTCACGCTTTCGGTTTCCTGATGACCGGTGGTGTGATCCGCTCCATTCCTGTCGAGCCGGATGAGACCTTCTTCCCGCCACTGGAGCGCGCCGTTCGCCACTCAATCCCCAAGCCTTTGGCGCTGATCATCAACTATCCATCCAATCCAACCGCGCGCGTTGCCTCGCTGGATTTCTACAAGGATGTGATTGCCTTTGCCAAAAAGCATGAGCTGATTGTGCTGTCAGACCTTGCCTATTCGGAAATCTATTTTGATGGCGCACCGCCGCCATCGGTTCTGGAGGTACCGGGTGCCATGGATGTGGCCGTGGAGTTCA
>DNPN01000199.1:1222-1570 GCA_003501385.1 Rhizobium sp.
TGAAGTCTTACCTCGATTACGGCGCATTCACACCTATTCAGGTGGCTGCAACCCACGCCCTAAACGGCGATGGCACCGACATTGCCGAAGTTCGCAATATCTACAAGCGCCGCCGCGATGTGCTGGTGGAAAGCTTCGGCAAGGCTGGCTTTGAAGTGCCGCCGCCAGCGGCCACCATGTTTGCATGGGCAAAGATTCCAGAAAAATTCCGCCACCTCGGCTCGCTGGAATTTTCCAAGCTGCTGGTTGAAAAGGCTGACATTGCTGTGGCACCGGGCATTGGCTTTGGTGAGCAGGGCGATGACTATGTGCGTATTGCGCTTGTGGAAAACGAGCATCGCATCCGTC
>DNPN01000199.1:1815-2486 GCA_003501385.1 Rhizobium sp.
AAAACGAGCATCGCATCCGTCAGGCCGCACGCAGCCTGAAGCGTTTCATGTCCACCGCTGACGACACACTTCACAATGTGGTTTCGCTCAACGCCCATCGTTGAGTTTGACATTCAAAGGGCGGTCCGTTCAGGGCCGCTCTGTTTCCAGATTATAAAAGTATAGCAGGAATATCATATGGCTGACGCCCTTAAGATCGGCATTGCGGGTCTCGGTACGGTTGGCGCGTCTTTGGCGCGCATTCTTCAGACTCGCGCCAATGCGCTGGCTGTTGCCTGTGGCCGTCCCTTGACCATCACGGCAGTCTCTGCCCGCAGTAAAGGCAAGGATCGCGGCTTCAATCTCGATGGTATTGCCTGGCATGATGATCCGGTAGAGCTGGCTGAAAAGGCCGATATCGATGTTTTTGTTGAGCTGGTTGGCGGCTCTGAGGGTGCTGCGGATCAATCCGTGCGGGCCGCTCTTGCGCGCGGTGTGCACGTGGTTACGGCCAATAAGGCACTGCTGGCCAAGCATGGCGTGGCATTGGCCAAACTGGCCGAGGAAAAAGGCCTGCTGATCAATTACGAAGCGGCTGTTGCAGGCGGCATCCCCGTGATCAAAACTTTGCGAGAATCGCTCACAGGCAATCAGTTTTCGCGCATTTACGGCATCATGAACGGCACCTGCAA
>DNPN01000199.1:2735-6713 GCA_003501385.1 Rhizobium sp.
ACGGCATCGTCAACGGCACCTGCAATTACATCCTCACCCGGATGGAAAAAGAAGGTCTGAGCTTTGCTGACTGCCTGAAAGAAGCCCAGCGCCTTGGCTATGCCGAGGCCGATCCGAGCTTTGACATCGAGGGCAATGATACCGGCCATAAGCTGGCGATTCTGACCACGCTTGCCTTCGGTAGCCAGATTTCGGCAGATGAAATCTACCTCGAAGGCATCAGCAATATCACCATTGATGATATTCATGCCGCCCATGATCTGGGATATCGCATCAAGCTGTTGGGCGTTGCGTTGAAAACCGCAACCGGCATTGAGCAGCGCGTTCACCCCACCATGGTGCCGCTGAATTCGGTGATTGCGCAGGTGGATGGTGTCACCAATGCCGTGGCGCTGGAATCCGATATTCTCGGCGAACTTTTGATGGTTGGCCCCGGTGCCGGTGGCAATGCCACAGCCTCTGCTGTGTTGGGTGACATCACCGACATTGCCAAGAGCCGCCCCGGCGCGCAGCAAGTGCCTGTGCTTGGCCGTCCGGCCCATCTATTGGAGCCATACGCCAAGGCGGAAATGACCCGCCACGAGGGCGGCTATTTCATTCGCCTCACTGTGGTGGATCGGGCAGGCGTTTTCGCAAGCATTGCCACCCGCATGGCCGAAAATGCCATTTCGCTGGAATCCATCGTGCAGCACGCCAAGCCGTCTGCTTCGGAAGATGAGTCCAAGACCATCATTTTGGTCACGCACGCCACCATGGAAAGCGCCGTGCGCCAAGCGGTATCGGCCATCAAGGGCGAGGGCTATCTGCTGGGCGAGCCGCAGGTGATCCGCATTGAGCGGCCCAAAACGGCATAATTGTTGTTGAGGCCAGTCTCACCTCTACATTAAGGAAACCGAGTATGGTTCAGAGACATGTTGTGGCTTTGCAATTTACCGATGGTCAAACACGATTTGAACCGCTCAAAGCTTGGTTGAGGAGCAATCCCGGACAGTTGCCTGCTGGGGTTTCTGCTGAAGGGAAAACATCTCATCAGTTGCGGTCTATCCTGCGAAGACAGGGATGGCAGGTGGAGTTCTTGCCAGAAGAAGTTCGCCTTACGAAGCCAGGGGCTGTATTTTCTGAAGAGCAGGTTGTCACTGTTTTGGATGACGAACCCTTTGTCGAAGATGAGCGTGAGGAGGATTTTGAAACTCGGTTTTCTTTGGAGAGTCAACTCAGAGATTTCATTTCTGGCAACTTGCCAAAAATTCCGATTAATGGTCGATATTTAAAGCTATTCGTTGATGCCAACGGTGTTGATGGAGTGGAATATCAGGTCGGCGTTGGTCGTATTGATATTCTTGCTGTTGACTCCGACGGGGCATTTTATGTTTTCGAACTGAAAAGGGCTGAAAGCTCTGATCGCGTTCTTGGGCAGCTCGCCCGCTATATGGGCTGGCTAAAACAAACGATAGCTGCCGACAGAGAAGTGTATGGTATCATTGTTTCCAAAGAAATAAGCTCCAACCTTCGTTATGCAATCTCGGTTGTTCCAAACGTTTTCCTGTTTGAGTACGCCGTTCAATTTAAACTTAATGCGGCGCATCAACTGCCGAGTTAACTGAAGGTTCGTTTCACAATGTTTGAACCCGTTGACCCGATTGAACGCGCCTTTTTGAACGTGGAATCCTCCGCCAGTGGTCAGCGCTGGGTGTCGCGTCTTGATCAGGCCGGGTTGAACCGTTCGCTGGCGATTTCTCAAAGTCACGGCATTCCAGAGCTGGTGGCCCGTGTACTGGCGGGGCGCGGTGTGCCTGTTGCAGACGCCAAAGCCTTTCTCGATCCCACTCTTCGCAACCTGATGCCCGACCCATCGTGCCTGACCGATTGCGATGCCGCCGCTGCACGGCTGATGGCGGCGGTCAACCGTGGTGAGCGGGTTGCGATCTTTGGCGACTACGATGTCGATGGTGCTGCGTCATCGGCGCTGCTGTGGCGCTTTCTCCATCACTTCGGCATTGAGGCCGAGATCTACATTCCCGACCGTATTTTTGAAGGCTACGGCCCCAACGCCACCGCCATCGGCCAGCTGATAGAGCGCGGCGCGCAATTGATTGTCACGGTGGACTGCGGCTCCACCAGCTTTGAAGCGCTGGAAGAAGCCAAGCGCCGCAATATTGATCTGGTGGTGATTGACCACCACCAGATGGGCCATGAGATGCCTGCCTGCTTGGCATTGGTCAACCCAAACCGAGGTGATGACCTTTCCGGGCAGGGGCATTTATGCGCCGCTGGCGTGGTGTTTATGGTGCTGGTGGCAACGCTTCGTCAATTACGCGAGGCGGGACATGCCAACGCCCGCTCGCTGGACCTGCTGGCGTGGCTTGATCTGGTGGCACTGGCCACCGTCTGCGATGTGGTGCCGCTCAAAGGCCTTAATCGCGCCTATGTGGTGAAGGGCCTGATTGCCGCCCGCCATCAGCAAAATGCGGGTCTTGCCTCGCTGTTGAAGGTCGCTGGCATTGGCGGCCCTGTCACGCCTTATCATTTCGGCTTTCTGGTTGGTCCGCGCATCAATGCCGGTGGCCGCATTGGCGATGCCGCCTTGGGCAGCCGCTTGCTGACACTGGATGACGCCGCAGAAGCCGAAGAAATCGCCGCCCAACTGGATGATCTCAACCGCCAACGCCAAGCCATGGAAGCACAAATGCTAGCCGAGGCGGAAGCCGAGGCACTCGCCGAATATGGCGATGGTGAACGCGCCTCGGTGATCATCACAGCACGCGAGGGCTGGCATCCGGGAATCGTGGGCCTGCTGGCTGCACGGCTAAAAGAACGCTTTCAGCGCCCCGCCTTTGCCATCGCTTTTGATGGATCAGGCAAGGGGGCAGGCTCTGGCCGCTCGATAGCCGGTTTTGATCTTGGCAAAATGGTGCGTGCGGCGGTCGATAACGGCCTCTTGGTCAAAGGAGGCGGCCATGCTATGGCGGCGGGCCTCACGGTGGAGCGCAGCAATCTTGGCAAATTGCGTGCCTTCTTCGAAGAGCAATCCCAGAAAACCGTGATGGAGCTGGCTGCAAACCGCGCCCTGAAAATTGACGGAGCCGTGAGCGCATCGGGAGCCAATCTGGCACTGATTGATCTGTTGGAAACTGCAGGCCCTTATGGCTCTGGCCATTCGCAGCCCATCTTTGCCATTCCTGCTCACCGTATTCGCGATTCGCGCCTGATTGGCACCAATCATGTGAAGGTCACGCTGGAAGCGCCCGATGGCAGTCGTCTGGACGGCATAGCCTTCCGCGCCAAGGAAACGCCTGTGGGCGATCTGCTGCTGAACCGACGTGGTGATTCCGTGCATGTGGCAGGAACCTTGAGTGCCGAAGTCTGGCAAGGCTCCCGCCGCATTCAAATCCGCATCATTGATGCGGCTCCAGCGTTCTGAAGGTGACTTTATTCCACAATCACCTTCAGTGAGCGCCCCACAGTGCCCTTGCCATAAATCATCACATGGATTGTCACATCGCCGCGCACAATCCGGCGGGCGGCGGCGGGTGAAATCTCGCCATTTTGCAGCATGGCTTCGGCTTTGGCGCGGTTGGCCTCAGAGGCGAAATAGCTGTCATCCTCGTCTCCGCGTTGGCGAAGGCCAAATTTATGAAAGTTGGCCCGATCTTGCCGGATGATTTGCCACGCCTCCGTCAGTCTTGCGCCGCTGGAATTGCAAAGGTCATCCTGCCCCATATAGGCGCTGTAGCCGTCTATCACCTCATCAGCTCTGGCAATTTGCCCCGACAAACCTGTGCTCATGGCTGCAATGAGAATAACTGCGTATCGTTTCATAGTGCCCCCCAAAGTTTTGCGGGGAACGTTATATGATCCTGATGTAAACGGAAATCAGCTCCAACCCGTGCCGCGCAACATAATTCGCGCAGCTTGCATCTAAAGCAGTTTGATCTTGTAATATCGGGAAGAAGTGGCACGCCCTAGGGGAGTCGAACC
>DNPN01000240.1:0-9611 GCA_003501385.1 Rhizobium sp.
TACCAACACAGCGCCAAGGCGATTAAATGGATCGAATTTCTCCACCCGGCTCGATAATTTTTGTTAACAGAGCAGATCGCAGGCTCAGTCATAACGCCTGCTATATCATTCAAAATATTGACGGTAGCGCGACATACAAAAGGTATCGACAAGGCCCAATGCGTTTCGAGCCTGTATCGACCAACCCGACGCATGAGGCAATATTTCCAGACAACGAAAACCCGCCAAATGTATTTGGCAGGGTTCTTCGTTCAGTTCTTGATATGTGACCTAGACACCTGACTGCTCAAAAAGCACCACCAGAGTGATAAATTACATAATCGAGACACCAATTATCTGGTTAGCGATTCCATTAATGGCTTGAGCTTCCCGTGGATCACGTTTGCCGTCGGCATTCATAACCGTTACGCAGGCTTTTAATAGCCTTTCAACACGCCGCGATGAGCCGTCTTGTATTGCATCCATTGCCGAGGATAATGCATTTTCCGTCGGCCTAAGTCGCGCAAGGTAGCGCTTCAAAGCAGCTTGCTGCAATTCATCAAGCATTCGGCCAGCGCTTTCAGCAACCCAAAGAATATGCTGAAAGGCTACCTCAATTTCGGCATCATGCACCGATCCATCTGAGCGAATAACGCAAGCGAGAAGCACCGCATCAGCTCTCACAGCATCAAGAATATCAATCCACCTGTCGTCTCTTCGAGAAGCGGTTGACGCTCCAATACTCATCCCAAAATTTTCTTGAAGGAAATGCGGCACATCGTCGAAAATCTCGCCATCATAGTCGATACATGACCGTATTCGGTCTATGCGAAACTGTCGCATGGCGTTGCGTTCATGGCACTTGGCGTAAAGACAAGGGGTGCCGCCAGCACCAGCAATAATAGACCAAACAGTAACCCGCCTGGCCGAAGCCCTACCTTTCGAATCTACATATTCAATCATAAATGATTGACCCTCAGCACTCCCCATAGTTTCAGACTGGTTCGCATCAAGGTCATCATCTTCTGGCAGGCGCACTGGCCTTGGAGCCCTCGGCAGCGGTCGAGCTTCAGCTTCAGCCAAAAAAATATCAAATGGATTAATCGAACTCATCCCACGCCCCACTTCCCCACAAAACAAAGTAGAATTTTTACGGTCGGCAACCTTAATCAATCAAGCGGTATTTCTACCGCTATCGACTTGACAGCGGTTTTATTACCGCTATAAATCACATCAACATACTCATCCGAGTGGGCACGAGAAGCCTCAAAAAAAACACCTAACGCACTCGCAACACGAGCCGCGATTGCCGTTCTGTGTCCGCTTTAAAGCCAAAACGCAAAGGAGAATGCAAAGTGGCATTTGCGAGCAATATCAAACGTCCCGATGATGAAGAGCTTTTAGCAATGGTGCAGGAAGGCAGCGCGCCCACTGAAATTGCAAAAGCGCTGACATGTGCCGCCAATACTGTTCGGGAATGGCTTCGTGATCTTGGCTGCACTCATGACGGTAAAGGCAAATGGTTCTTGCCGGGGGCTGCGCCCGAAAGGCACCAAACCCTAAAGCCGCTGACAACTGAGCACACCGCAACGCCCCGCAAAGGCGTGCTGCAAGAGCAATTCCCTTTCATTCGAACCCACACCAGAATTTTGAGCGATGGCTCACGGGTGACCTTGCCAGACCTTTCCACGCTTGCCGCTGCCCGTGCCGAGCAACGCAGGCGGGTGAAGCATCTATGAACGATGAAAGAAACAACGTCTTGGGAGGTGCGCAATGACGACAGCAGGGCATGTTCGCTCTGGCCCGGCCTTTTCGCCTATCGCCAGCGTGCCACGGCTTGGCCTCAACCGTGTTGAGGTGGCCGCTGCCATTGGCGTCAGCGTCAACACCGTAGACCTGATGGTGGTGGAGGGCTTTCTTCCCCCGCCGCGCCGCTGGCATAGCCGCAAGGTCTGGCTGGTGCAGGAAATCGCCGCCGCCATGATGGATTGGCCAGAAGACAACAACCCCTTGGCAAAGAAGGACAGTAACCCGGACGAGTGGCGGGCATCTGTATAATAGACATGACCAATATCGAACTGCCCTACGTTGAGAAGAACAGAACCCGCCACGGCGTGATGCGCTATTATCTGCGCATCGCCGGAAAGCGTATTTGCCGCCTGCCCGATGATATTGAATCCGAGGATTTCTCCAAGGCTTACTGGAAGGCCAGAAACACCGTTCGCCCCTTGGTGGAAGATACTGGACCAAAGCCGATTTCTCGACAGGTCAAGCCCGGCACGTTCCGCTGGCTTTGCATGGAATATATGCGCAGCCATGAGTTCACCACGCTGGACCTGACCACGCAGACGCGGCGCAGGCACATCATGGAATCAATGTGGCATGAACCGCTCAAGGCTGGCGATGAGCGCACCTTTGCGGATATGCCCTTGCAGCACATGGACGTGACAAATCTGGAAGTGTTGCGCGACCGGAAAAAAGAAACCCCGTTTGCCGCTGATGAGCGCTTGAAGGTGCTACGGCAGGTTTTAGACACCGCGCACAACGGCAAGCCAATCACTCCCAACATCGCGCGGCTGGTAAAACCATTTCGCGCCCAGACAGACGGCCACGACACAGCAACCCCTGCCGATCTGGAACGCTTCATTGCGCACCACGGCACGGGTTCAAAAGCAACGCTCTATCTGGCTATTCAGATGTACACCGGCTTGCGCGTTTCCGATCTGGCAGCACTTGGCCCGCAGCACCGCCGCAAGGATGCTTTCCGGTTTCGCCTGTTTAAAAACCGCAACAGAACGCCGGTGGACATCGACATCACCATTCACCCGATTCTTGAGGCGGTGTTAGCGACACACAACACGACCGGCCCGACGTATCTCGTAACAGAGTTTGGCAAGCCGTTTAGCGTGAAGGGTTTGGGAAACAGAATATCGGATTGGTGGACTCAAGCTGGAATGCCAAACTTGACCTCACATTCCGTGCGCAAGGGCCTTGCCACAGACGTTGCGCACAACGAGGCAACCGACAGCATGTTGGAAGCCATGTTCGGTTGGCGCGATAGCAAAACATCGAAAATCTACACCCGCAACGCCGAGAGATCGCGCCTTGCGAGGCAGACCGTAGAGCGCATCAATTGGGATGGCGTCGGGTCGCAACTCTTGCCTCTGGACGAGGCAGAAAACGGCTAATTCGGGAACACACTGCCACACCCTAAAAAATGTGTGGCGGAACAACCAATGAACAAAATGCCACACACCGAAAATAGCGATGCAACATCAATAATTTATCTAGGAAGAAAGAAGGGAATGGAGGCCTCGCCCGGAATCGAACCGGGGTGCAAGGATTTGCAGTCCTCTGCGTAACCACTCCGCCACGAGGCCATTCCAATACTTAAAAGCGTGTGGTGACGGGCATTTAGAACGGATTGATCTGAAGCGCAAGGACTTATTCGACCCTGTTTAAAATTTTTCCAGACTTATCCTCATTTACCGCCATTGACGGCTATCGGTTGCACTTTGGCAGCCAAGAGGCGGCGGCACGTTGCCGAATGTTGCGTGCAGGCGATCGCAGCCCCATTTGTTCAGCGGGTCAGGCAGGCGGCTGTTGATGTCAATGCCGACCTCTTGGTACGGGCTTTCGGTATTGGTGACGTAAGTGTACCAGCGCCACCCGAAAATCACCGAACCACTGATCGCCATGATCACCAAGAGGCGCAACAATCGTTTCATTTTGTTTCCCAAACAGATTTATTCAACACCGAAAAACACCACCCAACCAATATAAAACAGGTTGGCCAGCAACACACAGGAGACCGCAAACGATCCAAGATCCTTGGCGTTGCGTGCAACCTCTGAAAATTCTGGAGAGATTCGGTCTATCACCTCTTCAATGGCGGTGTTGAGTGCCTCAACGGCAATCAACACCAGCCCCAGAACCATCAAACCGAGATAGTGCAGCATGGCTGCCCGGCAATAGGCAAACAGCGCAAAACCTAGCGCCAACAACACCAATTCGTGCCGAAAAGCCGATTCGGCCAGCAGGCGGCGGAAGCCTTGAAGCGAATACCGGGTGGCCGCCCACAGATGGGCAAACCCGGTTTGCTTGGAAAACGGCGCAGGATTCGGTGCCTTCATCGTCTGCGCCGCCCCTGCCTTAGTGGCTGCTTGCGTTTGACACGCCAGCCTGTTCAAACGTGGCCATACCCGAATGGCAGGCGGCCGCCGCCTTCACAAGCCCTGCCGCAAGGGCTGCCCCTGTGCCCTCGCCCAGACGCATGCCGAGTGCCAGCAAGGGTGTCTTGCCCAGGCGATCAATCGCCTTCAGGTGCCCTGGCTCGGCCGAGACGTGGCCAATCAGGCAATGGTCCAGCGCCGAGGGATTGGCTGCCTTAAGAATGGCCGCTGCTGCCGTTGCAACATAACCATCAATCAGCACCGGAATACGCTCCACGCGGGCGGCCAGAATGGCCCCGGCCATGGCAGCGATTTCGCGCCCACCCAGACGGCGCATCACTTCCAGCGGGTCAGACAGGTGATCGCGGTGAAAGGTCACGGCCTTTTTCACAGCATCAATCTTGCGCTCCAGCATTTCGCCTTCAGAGCCGGTGCCGGGGCCAACCCAGTCTTCGGCGGTGCCGCCGTAAAGGGCGAGATTGATGGCTGCAGCGATGGTGGTGTTGCCAATGCCCATTTCGCCAAGGCAGAGCAGATCAGTGCCACCTGCAATGGCTTCCATGCCGAATGCCATCGTGGCCGCACAATCGCGCTCAGACAGGGCTGGCTCGCAGGTGATGTCGCCCGTCGGGTAATCCAGCGCCAGATCGAAAATCTTCAAGCCCAGATCATAGGTGGCGCAGATCTGGTTGATGGCAGCACCACCGGCGGCAAAATTCTCAACCATCTGCTGGGTCACAGAGGGCGGGTAAGGTGTGATGCCATGTTTGGCAACGCCATGATTCCCGGCAAAAATCGCCACCAGCGGACGGTTGACCGCAGGAGAGCGACCACTCCAGGCGGCCAGCCACATGGCGATTTCTTCCAGACGGCCAAGCGAGCCTACAGGCTTGGTCAATTGCCGGTCGCGGGCGCGGGCGCTGGCAAGCGCTTGCGTATCTGGCCCCGGCAAATCGCGCAGCAGCACACGGAAGTCATCAAAAGGCAGGCCGGTTACACTCATCAGGCAGGCTTTCTTGTATTTTTGCACAAATCAGGCTTTGGTGCCCCTTCTTAAACAGTGCGTCGCTTTCCAACAACCGAAAAAGCAAACCTCTTGCACCATCGCAGGTTTGCAGTCATCGCGGGGCTGGAAAATGGCGGGAAAGATCTTATGTGATGAGCAGTTTTTCAAAGGAGCCCCACTTGAACTCGGTCAGCGCGCTTATCACCGATCTGGCTCGATCTCTTGGGTTCTTGAGCCGGTTTCCGGTCGCGGGGCGGTTTTTTGAGGGCCATTCCGGCGAAATGAGCCGCACACCCCGCGCCTTTCCCCTCGCCGGTGTAGTGATTGCCGCACCGGCTGGCCTGTTTCTGACCTTGCTGCTTGGCTTTGGTGCAGGTGCCACGCTGGCCGCTTTTGCAGCGGTGACGTTACAAATCCTGCTTTCCGGCGGGCTGCATGAAGATGGTCTGGCCGATTGCGCCGATGGTCTCGGCGGCGGCGCTAGCCGTGAAAAAGCGCTGGAAATCATGAAAGATAGCCGGGTTGGCAGCTATGGCGTGTTGGCGCTTCTATTGTCGGTCGGCATCAAGGTTTCGGCCATTGCGTCCTTGATCAACAAACTCGAACCTATCAACGTTGTCCTATGCCTGATCGGTATGGCCGCCTTGAGCCGCGCCTTGATGGTGTGGCATTGGCACGCCCTGCCCGCCGCCAGGCCCGATGGCGTGGCGGCATCACTGGGCAAGCCGGACGATCAAAGCCTTTATACCGCGCTGCTTTTTGGGCTTGGCATTGCCACGATGGCCATTGTGCCGTTTGCAGGCTTTCACCCTTTGGTCGTCAGCGTTGTTATCAGTGTGGCAAGTGCTTATGGCTTTCAACATTATGTGTCCCGCAGACTGGGCGGCCAGACAGGTGATACCATTGGCGCAACCCAGCAAATCTGCGAGATGATGGCGCTGGCAACACTCTCTATTGCGCTTTAGGACCATGATGACACGCCCTTCCCCCGCCACAATCGAATCACCTTGCACCGGCATCTGCACCATTGATCAGCCAAGCGGGCTGTGTCTGGGCTGTGGCCGCAATCTTGAGCAGATCGCAGGCTGGTCGAGCTACGCTCCGGGCACGCGCCGCGCCATCATGGCAGGCTTGAAGAAGCCGTCGGTAGATGAAGGGAACCGGGCATGAAACTGGGCGGCCTCGGCCTTGTTATCGGCATTCTGGTCGTAGGCCTTGTTGTACTGCTGATCAATCGAGATAACGGCCAAAGCTTCGGCATGGACAATGACAGCTTTGCACGGGTGCTGGTTTTGTTGCCTTTTTTGCTGTTGTTATCGACGGGGATTGTCGCCAGCCGCCGCAATCTGGGGCAAAATCTGCGCTCTGCGCTCTGGTGGCTGTTGATCGCGCTGGTGCTGGTGATTGGTTATATTGAGCGCGACGATGCGCTGGCGATGAAAGATAAAATCTGGGCCGCTTTGGTACCTGGTCATGCGGTGATCTCCACCACCAGCGATGGCCGCCACGAGATCAGTCTGCAACGCAATAATGACGGCCATTTCAGCACAAGGGTCTCCATCAATGGCGTTGAAGTCCCCATGATGGTGGATACCGGCGCAAGTTCTGTGGTGCTGCGGGCGGAGGATGTGGCCAAGCTTGGCATAAACCCGGATGAGCTGAACTATGGCGTCACCGTCAACACCGCCAATGGAGATGCCCTCGCCGCCGCCGTTCGGCTGCGGCAGGTGGCAATTGGCCCAATTGTGCGGGAAAATGTCCGCGCTCTTGTGACGCAGCCGGGCCGCCTGCAAAGCGGCCTGTTGGGCATGAGTTTTCTATCCAGCCTCGATTCCGTGCAAATGCGCGGTGACGAACTCCGGCTAACGGATTGATCAGGCCTTCAATTTGTAGCCGGTGCGGAAGATCCAGCCCGCAAACATCAGACACAGGCCGAAAAACAAGCCAACCATGGCGAGGCTGATCACAGGATTGACGTCGGCTTGGGAAAAGAAGCTCCAGCGAAAGCCGCTCACGAGGTAGAACACCGGATTGAAATGGCTGACCACCTGCCAGAATGGCGGCAGCGCCTTGATGGAGTAGAAAGTGCCGCCCAGAAACGTCAGCGGCGGCACCACCAGCATCGGCACCAGACTGAGTTGCTCAAAATTCTTGGCCCAAACCCCGATGATAAACCCGGCAAGAGAAAATGACACCGAGGTCAGCAGCATGAACAGCAGCATCATAACGGGGTGATCCACCCGCACCTCCACAAAGAACGCCGATGTCGCCAGAATGATCAAGCCAACCAGCATGCCCTTGGTGGCGGCCGCCCCGACATAGCCAATCAGTATTTCGGCCATAGCAACGGGGGCAGACAGAATTTCATAGATCGATCCGGTGAATTTTGGAAAATAAATGCCGCTCTGCCCGGCAATAATGCATTGGGAAATCAGTGCCAGCATGATCAGACCCGGCGTAATAAAGCCACCATAGGCAATGCCCGTTCCCGTATCCATGCGCGAACCAATAGCCGCGCCAAACACCACGAAATACAGCGATGTGGACACCACGGGCGAGATCACGCTCTGCATCACCGTGCGGCCCAGCCGGTTCATTTCATAGCGGTAAATGGCCAGAATGGCGTAAAGGTTCATGCCTTCTCTCCAATCAGTGATACGAAAATATCCTCAAGCGAGGTTTGTTGGCTGGTCATATCGGCCACCACAATGTTGGAGGTTTCCAGCGCCGCCAATAGCGCCATGAGTGCGCCGGGCGTGGCTTGCGGCTGGTAATCATAGACAATTTGCTTGCCGTCTGCGACGAGGCTGAGGTTCCACTCATCAAGCCGTCCCGGCAGACTTTTCAGGGGTGTGACCAGATCAAGAACCATCTGCTTTCGGCCAAGCTTACCCATCAGTTTGGATTTGTCTTCCACCAGCAGCAGTTCACCCTTGTTGATGATGCCGACGCGATCAGCGATCTCCTCGGCTTCCTCGATATAATGGGTGGTGAGAATGATGGTGACACCCTTGCTGCGCAAATCGGCAACAAGGCTCCACATATCGCGTCGCAAGGCCACATCCACGCCAGCGGTAGGCTCATCCAGAAACAGCACCTTTGGCTCGTAGGACAATGCCTTGGCAATCAACACCCGCCGCTTCATGCCCCCGGACAATTCGCGCAACGTATTGTTACGCTTATCCCAAAGAGAAAGCGATTTCAGCACCGATTCGATATGGTCTGGATTGGGCTTGCAGCCATGAAGACCCCGCGAAAAGCTGACCGTATTCCAAACTGTCTCAAACTGATCGGTGGTGAGCTCCTGTGGCACCAGACCGATCACGGCACGTGTCTGGCGAAAATCCTTCACCACATCATAACCCGCCACCATGACCGAGCCTGAGGTGGGGTTCACCATGCCGCAGATAATGGAAATCATTGTGGTTTTGCCTGCGCCATTGGGGCCAAGCAGAGCGAGGATTTCACCCTCTTCAATTTCAAGAGAAACACCTTTCAGCGCAGAGAAGCCGTTGGCATAGGTTTTGGTGAGGGCACGGACGGAAATAATTGGGGTCATTCTTACCACATCCTGACAAACAGGATGCCCTTATAACACGCCAGCCCCATGCGACTACCATGTGTTGCGCATTTCCTGAAAGGAGCAAACAACGCCATCATCCGCAATGTCGCAAATAGCGGATTGCGCTGGATACTCAGAGCGTTGCCCAAATTTTAAATTCCGAGACCCTCATCAAATTTCACCGCCATCCGGGATTTGGAATAGATGCAGTTACGTCCGGCATGCTTTGCCAAATAAAGGCATTCGTCGGCAGCGGTTATGTAATGATGGAAATATTGCCACTCCCCAACCTCGACCAAACCGATCGAGACCGTCACCGAAATCTCTTTTTCCTCCACAATCAGCCGATCTTTCGCAACATCAAGCCGCAAGGCCTCGCAGAATGCCCGGGCCGCATGGATATCCATTCCCGGCAAGAGAAGCCCGAACTCCTCGCCGCCCAAACGCACAACCATGGCACCAATGACTTTGGCCGACGCCACCATAAGCTTGCCGATGCGTTTGAGCACCTCATCACCCACATGATGGCCGTAGGTATCGTTAATATGCTTGAAAAAATCGATATCCAGCACAGCAAGGCAACAGGAGCGACCTCGAAGCAGGCATTTCTCTATAACTGCTGGGCCGTTATCGTAGAAATAGCGACGATTGAACAGCCCGGTGAGGTAATCGTGAAATGCGGCCATCCGCAATTGGCGCATTTGCGAGAGCGCTTGAATGTGCGAATCGATCCGGCATTGTAACTCTTCAACCACATAAGGCCGATAGATAAAATCACGCGCGCCCGCTTTCAAAAACCGGGCGGAGAGCAACCTGTCAGAGGACGACGAGATACCGATAACGCAGATATCTTCTGTTTTAAACGTTCGGTGGATGCGGCGGGGGAGCTCAA
>DNPN01000240.1:9866-19283 GCA_003501385.1 Rhizobium sp.
GCTCATAGCCATCCATGTCGGGCATGTAGTGGTCGGTCAAAACCAGCGAGATGTCTTTGTGCCGGGCCAGAATATCCAGCGCTTCCAGACCTGTTTTGGCTTCAAGCACCTGGAAGCGTTGGCGCTGTAAAACAGTCACAAGGCTATGGCGTGCAGATGAGCCATCTTCCACCACAAGCAGCTTGAAAAACTGATTGCCAATCAAACGTTCAACGGCCACCTGAACCATGTCCAGCGCACTATCGTGATCCTTCACGATATAATCCGCACAGCCGCGCTCCAGAATCGCATCTCGCACATAATCATCAAAGGTTGCGGTAAACACGATGGCGGGAATGCCAAGGCGCACAACAAGGTCAAGCAACTCTCCATCCAGCGCACCGGGGAGATTGAGATCCACCACGGCAACATCGAAATCGCCTCTCCCGCTGGCAAAAACGTGGTGGCATTCATCCGCAGTGAAGCAGCAGGTGACCTTGGCACCAATGCTCAACTCAAGCCGCTCTTTGAGAACAACAGAGATGGACCGGGAATCTTCAATAACAAGAACGCACGGTGATTTGATTGGACGAGGCACACGCAATGGACTTCCGCTATCCTGTTGCTGGCTTCGAATCGATAAATTAGTTTTGCTCATACGTCCACTTACTCAAACGCCAGACGACCACCGCAACAGTAAGCCAACATTTCCAAGGCTTTCGTTGGGATGCTGCTGACGTTTCCTATCAAATAAAAAATATACACACGACAAAGAATATTTTGCCGCTTAGATTCGTGACATGAGCACAGCCCCGAACGCTTGCCTAAAGCAATCGAGCGAGATTGATCAGCGCCTCTGCCGCCGCAAAGCCTGTTAAAAGCTCCCATCATCGGGCTATCATATCGCAAAATGAAACAAACAAGTCCTTTGAAAAGCACCGTGAAAGCACGCTGCTTTCACGGCATTTCCCTCAGCCGATACGCGCTATTACGCGGCCTGATTCCTCTTGCGGCCAGCGCGGATTTGCACAAGCGTGTCCAGGTTCTGGTTCACGCGGCAATAGAACTCTTCATCAATGAAGGGCCGAAGCATAAAGTCATTGCCACCCACCTTTAGGAAGCGTGCCGAAAGAAGACGATCCGACGAGGAAGAAACGCCGATAATGCGCAATTCGTGCGATCCGCGCACAGCGCGAATCCGGCGCGTGAGTTCAAAACCATCAATATCGGGCATGTTATAGTCGGTTACGACCAGACCAATATCCTTGTTGGCCTTGAGCAGTTCCAGCGCCTTGGCACCATTTTCAGCTGTGCTGACGCGAAAATTGTAACGCTTCAGGCGGCTGGACAGCAAAGCACGCGCGGTTGGACTATCGTCCACAATCAAGACGTGATGATCATGATTGGTCAAAAAGCGGCATACAGATTCAACCAACATTTCTACTGCGAAAATATTGTCCTTCAGAACATAGTCAACAATGTCTTTTGCCAATAATTTTTCACGGGTTTTCTCATGAAAAGTACTGGTAAAAACGATGGTTGGAATATTCAGATCCGTCAAATACTCCAATGCCTCACCATTTTCGGCACCAGGCAGATTAATATTGGAGATCGCCAGAGTCACAGGCTCATCAGAGAGTTCGTTTGCAGCCATCAAATCTTCGTAGGTACGGCAAATTTCAGCATCAATATTGAAGATTTCCTTGAGACGCTGACTGATCATTGACGTAAAAACGTTTGAGTCTTCTGCCACAATAATACGGGCATCCGGAAATTTTTCGCCGGAGTACTGCATTCCGGATACACCAAGGTAGGTCATGACGCGCCTTTGAAAACAAGTGATTTTAGGCGACTATAGACGTGACCAATTGCTGAAATATTAATCTAAACGGGTAGTTGTCGTCGCATGGTAAAAGAACACAAAAAAGGCGACCCATGCGGTCGCCTTTCGTTTTACCACATTTCAATACACTTCATGCGCGCAATGCAGCATTGTCTGGATCAAACGGGCTTTCGCCCACCACCGTTGCGTCATAAATATCGCCAAGAATCTTGATCTTCACCTTGGTTCCAATCGTAGCATAGTTTGGCTTCAGCATAGCAAGTGCAATCGATTTACCAACGCGCCAACCATAGGTGCCGTTGGTTGCGCGGCCCACCAGTTCACCCGCCTCGTTGTAAATCGCTTCCGAGCCACGCGCATCGACATCCTTGACGCCATCAAGCACCAGCGTGGCAAAGTTCCATTGCAAGCCCTTTTCCTTATAGGCCAGCAGACCTTCCTTGCCGAGAAACTCTTTATCCAGCTTGATAAAGCGATCCAGCGCCGATTCGTAGGCATTGTACTCAATCGACATTTCGCGCGGGATCAGGCGATAGGATTTCTCCACCGACATCGACAGCATGGCACGAATACCAAAAGGCTTGATGCCAAACTCGGCACCGGCCTCCATCAACTGGTCGAAGATGTAGTTCTGCATCTCGATCGGATGATGCAGCTCCCAGCCCAGTTCGCCCACGAAGTTGACGCGCAGCGCATGCGCCGATGCCACGCCAACCGCAATTTCCTTGCCCGACAGCCAAGGGAAATCCTTGTTGGCAAGGCTGGTGCGGGTCAGCTTTTGCAGCACTTGCCGCGACTTTGGACCCGCCAGCACCAGAACGCCCATTTTCTGGGTAATCTGCTGCAATTTCACCGAACCATCGGTCGGGGCCAGCTTACGCAGGTAATCATGGTCATGGGCTTCATAAGCCCCGGCAGACACCAGATAGAAACGGTTGGGTGCCCATTCATAGACCGTGAACTCGGCCCGCACGCCGCCATGCTTGGTCAGCATATGGCACAGCGCAATACGGCCACGCTTTTTGGGGATGGCATTGGCAAAAATACTTTCCAGCCACGCCCGTGCACCAGCGCCGGAGACTTCCATCTTAGCAAAGGCAGACATATCCAGCACGCCAACATTTTCGCTGACGTTTTTGATCTCATTGCCGACATGCTCAAAATAATTCGAGCGGCGGAAGGACCATTTTTCAACAATGCGGCCATCCTCTGTGGGCGGCGCGTAATTGTGGTTGGTCAGCACATCTGCACCGACGCCGAGGTCTTCCTTGGGCACTTCATAACCTTCCGGCGCAAACCAGTTTGGTCGCTCCCAACCGTAAACCGACCCGAACACAGCGCCCATTTTCTTGAGGCGATCATACACCGGCGTTGTCTTCAAAGGCCGTGCAGCAGAACGCTCCTCATCCGGATAATGCATGGTGAAGACATTGGCATAGGCTTCTTCATTCTTGGCAATCAGATAGCCTTCGGTAGCGTAAGGGCCAAAGCGGCGTGGGTCAGCGCCCATCATGTCGAGGGTGGATTCGCCATCGACAATCCATTCTGCCAATTGCCAGCCAGCACCACCAGCAGCCGTAATACCAAAGGAGTGGCCTTCGTTGAGCCAGAAATTCTTCAAGCCCGGAGCCGGCCCAATGATGGGGTTGCCGTCTGGCGTATAGGCAATCGCGCCGTTGTAAACCTTTTTGATACCCACTTCGCCAAAGGCCGGAACACGCACCATGGCGGTTTCAATATGCGGCATCAACCGGTCCAGTTCTTCCTGGAACAGTTCGTATTCGCTCTCATCCGACGGACCATCGACATAACAGACCGGCGCGCCATGCTCGTACGGTCCCAGCAGCAGGCCGCCGTTTTCTTCGCGCATATACCAGGCGCTATCCGATTCGCGCAGCACGCCCATTTCCGGCAGGCCTTGCGCCTTGCGCTCCAAAATCGCCGGATGCGGCTCGGTGACGATATACTGGTGCTCGACGGGAATAACCGGAATGTTGATGCCCACCATCTCGCCCGTCTTGCGGGCAAAGTTGCCGGTGCAGGAAATCACATGCTCGGCAGTGATCTCGCCCTTGTCGGTAGTGATTTTCCAAAGACCGTCGGCCTGCTGCTCAATCGCCGTCACGGTGGTGTTGCGATAGATGGTGGCTCCGCGATCACGCGCGCCCTTGGCCAGCGCCTGTGTGAGATCAGCGGGCTGGATATAGCCGTCGTCGGGATGCTGGATGGCACCGAGCAGACCTTCGGTTTCGCACAGAGGCCAGATTTCCTTGACCTGCTCCGGGGTCAGGATATTGACCTTGACGCCGATGGTTTCGGCAATGCCAGCATAATACATATATTCGTCCCAGCGGTCCTTGGTGCGGGCGAGACGAATGTTGGAGACCTTGCTGAAACCGACATTCATGCCGGTTTCTTCCTGCAGTTCCTGATAGAATTTCACCGAATATTTGTGGATCTGGCCCACCGAATAGCTCATGTTGAACAATGGCAACAGACCGGCTGCGTGCCATGTCGAGCCGGATGTCAGCTCCTTGCGCTCAATCAGAACGCTGTCGCCCCAGCCCTTCTTGGCAAGGTGATACAGCGTGGAAACGCCGACGACGCCACCACCAATCACCACGGCGCGCGCATGAGATTTGATCGACATGGAATTCCCCTGTTTCTGCTGAGGCCGCAGCATGAACCATGAACGCCGCAGCCAATGTTGATGATGGGACTATGATAAAGACAAGGCAAGCTTTGCCGCCCGTTTGCGACATGGGCATGGAAGGCCGCGACCTTGATAAAAATTAATAGGCAGGCTGTTGTGGTTGCTTGCCCCGGCCTATTGCGGAATGAGGAACACCAGCTTGCAATCGGGCCGATCGGTTGGGCGAAAATTGAATTGCCGAAACTTCAAAATGCCGCGCCCCGGCAGCAGAAACTCCCGCTCACCGCCTTCGCGGTCCAGCACCATCTGCTCCTGCCAGCCTTGATCAAACAATGGGCTTTCGGCCCGCAAGGTTTCCACAAGACTGCGAATGGCGGGATCGCGCAAGGCATGGCTATAATCTGCCCGAAACTCCCCCAACAGCCGCAGCGCTCGCACCTGCCAATCCACGATTCGCTCTTGGGCTGAAGGATCAAGAAACACATAGCGCAGCAGGTTTTTCTCAACCTGATCCTCATCCAGCCATCCGGGGAAAAGCGTAACAGCGGCGGAATTCCAGCAGCAGGCATTCCAATAACGATCCAGCCCATAGGCCGGATGCTGCACCGCCGTGACCGCCGCCAGCAGCGATGCAGGCGCGTCATCCATCGGCGTTCCGGCCTCATCATCCGGATCACGCCTTGCTGCGAGTTCGAACAGATAGGCGCGCTCGGCCCGCGTCAATTCAAGCGCCTTGGCAAGCCGTGCCAGCGCATCTTGCGATGCCTGCACCTGCCTGCCCTGCTCAATCCAAGCACACCATGTGGCGCTGATGCCTGCCCGCTCGGCCAGTTCCTCGCGGCGCAGGCCGGGGGTCCGTCTTCGTCCGCCGCGCTCGGTCACCAGCTTTTCGCGGTGGGCCCGTATGAATTCACCAAGGGATTTTCGCTGGTCAAGATCAAGCATAGGAGCACTTATAACAGGATAAACGATCATCTTGTAACAGCATATAATCCTGCCATGCTGCAAGGGCAGTTTAACAGGAGATCGATCATGCAGACACCAACCCACAGCACAGCCCAACACACCAATGGCCACGACCGTCACGTGCAGGCCAATTTCGGCCCCCGCGCCAATGCCTATGTGGAAAGCACTGTCCATGCCCAAGGCGAAGATCTGAACAGGCTCGCAGTGCTGGTCGGGCAATTGACGCCGAAGCGGGCCGTTGATCTGGGCGCTGGTGGCGGGCACGTGTCCTATACCATGGCACCGCATGTCGGCTCTGTCACAGCCGTTGATCTGTCGGCAGACATGCTGACTGCCATCCGCGAGACGGCAGCATCAAAGGGATTCGCCAACATCCAGACCCAGCACGCATCCGTAGAACAATTGCCGTTTGCCGATGAGAGCTTTGACTTTTTGGCCTGTCGCTTCACAGCCCATCACTGGCATGATGTGAATGCTGGTTTGCGCGAAGCGCGGCGTGTGCTGCCAAAGGGGGCCAAAGCTGTTTTCATTGATGTCACAGCCGCCCCTGCGCCGTTGTTAAACACCCATTTGCAGGCCGTCGAGCTGTTACGCGACACATCGCATGTGCGCAATTACACGGTGGCGGAATGGAGCGACATGCTGGGCCGTGCCGGTTTTTCCATCGAGGCTTTGCAGCCATGGCGTTTGCGCATGGAGTACAAAAGCTGGACTGCCCGCATTGGCACGCCAGAGGCATTATGCACGGCAATTCTCATGCTGCAGAACAACGCAAGCCCGGAGGTGAAAACGCATTTTGCCATTGAGCCGGATGGCTCCTTTATGCTGGACATGGTGATGTTTGAAACCGTGACAGCGTAATTGTTAGATCTTGGCACTCGTCTGGTTCTGATTGAACCTGACGAGTGCCAAAACGACAATACACTTTTGCTCGAAATGCTCTATCAACCGTCTGGCAAACCCTCTTTATCGTCCTTCTCCGTCGGATCGATCATGATGATGCCCTCAGACCTGAAGCGCTCAAAAATCCCCAGCCGCAACTCGTTGCGCACAGTAAGTCCATTCAGCACATCGGCCACAAACACCCGCACCTCAAACTCAAGTTCTTCTCCCGTAAAGTCCTTGAAAACCACTGTTGGCTCTGGTGTGCGCAAAACCCCGGTCTGTGCAACGGCGACTTCTTTCAACAGGCCCATGAGATGGCGTGGATCATTGGCAGCCTTGGCACCAATTTTCACATCCACCCGGCCCAACTTGTTGCGGTGTGTCCAGTTACCCACCGATGCGTTGATCAACTGCGAATTTGGAACAATGATGGATTGCCGCTGAAACGTTTCAATTTCCGTGGCACGCACCGAAATGCGACGCACAAAACCTTCGCTTGTGCCGGTTGCCACCCAGTCGCCAACCTTGAACGGACGCTCAAACAGCAGGATCAGGCCGGACACGAAATTCGAAATGATATTCTGAAGGCCAAAACCGATACCCACTGACAAGGCACCAGCCACCAGCGCAAGGCTGGACAGATTGATGCCCGCCGCTGAAAGCCCCATGACGCCGGCGAAAATGGCACCAAAATAGCCAACCGTGGTTTTCACCGAGTTACGCACACCGGGGTCCATTTGGGCTCGCGCCATGACATTGCCGTCGAGCCATTTCTCCAGCCAGCGGGTGATGACAAGCCCTGCCGCAAACAGAAGCGCACCACCAAAAATGCCAACAACCGAAATGCTGATGCCACCGATTTTGATCTCGGTGAACAGATTGTAGATCCATAGCCGAATATCAGGCGGCTGGAACCCCCACGACGTCATGATCAATGGCACACCAATGATGCCTGCCAAGGCATAGATCAGCAGGCCTGCGAGAATGCCCATTTGATCCATCGCGACAGGGCCAATGGAAAATTTGCGCTGAATATAGCGACCCACCACAGTCTCGGCAAAACGATCCCGCTCCGATATCGCCTTGCCTGAGCGAATGCCGATATACATTGTGCAAAGCAAGCCACCCGTCAGCACAATCTGGGTTGCAACAAACCGCGCCAGACCAACATACCCTAACAAGGCCGCAAAAATAATAGCGGCACCCAGGATACGGAACGAGCCGGCTGCCAAGAGGGGCCATGACCGCCCGCGTTGTGCATCAATATCCGCCTTTGGCGGCAGCGGCCTGACGAAGGACACCAAAATCAGCACCAGCCCGACCAGAATGGCCGCAACCAGCCCCTTCAGCACCGTGATTTCAACCGGCCAGCCCTGAACCTCAGAGATCGCACTTTGAACATAATCAAGGCTGTTGACGACTGCCATCGTCACAAAGGCAGCAGCCAGACGATAGCTGCCGCGATCGGTCACATGCACCAGCCGCCATTTGGGCGAGACAGGATTGAACACCGCAAACGCCAGACTGATCGAAAAATACACAAAGCCGAAGAAACCAAAAACGGCAGCGATAATCTGGCGGATATCCGGGCGCAGAACATTGAACATGTCCAGAAACAAAAAGCTGGAGACCAGAAAAAAGCTGAACGCAAAAGACGGAAGAATTGTGCCCCAGAACGCCACCGAGAACCGGCTCATGTAGGAGGGGTCCTCCTCCTGTTTGCCCCGTTCAATAATCGGCCCAAAAATGCGGTGCAGGATCGTCCTTAATCCTAGCATCATCACCAGAGACAAAATCAAAGCCGACGCCAGAGAAATTGCCTTGAACCGAAACACAAAAGCGAGCCAATTGTGCATGGTGTCATAAAGCTGAGAATATTCTGGCCCGATTGAGCTCACAGCAATGGTCATGGCATCCAGCGAGACATCAGCATGGGCAAAAAGCTCTTGCGTGAACAAAGCGCGCCGGGCAGCAGAGATCTTGCTGGAGAGATCAACCGCAACCTTATTGGTATCGTCAATGCGCGCCAGAATGCTGACAATCTTGGTCTTCTGCACTGTCAGCTTGTTACGCTGATTGGTGACTTCCATAGCTTCAACCGGATCACCTTCCTTGGGTGGAGTGCCAAGATCTGCCAACCGGGCGGCCACTTCGTCCAGCCGCGGTGAAATCTGGCTTTTCATCACCACCAGTGCGGCAATGACATCATCAATCTTGGCCTTTTGCGCCATAAGATCGCGATCATTGGGATTTTGAACAGATAGATTGGCGCGCACAGCATCAAGTTGCTTTTCTTTCGCATCCAGATCCGTCGCCGCCTTCGCTACAGCATCGGTCTCTTTAAATGCGTTATCCTGCGCTGCGGCAGGCACCGCCAACCCCAATGTCGCAATTGGCACCGCCCCCGCAATCAGGAAAGGCAAAATAGAAAGTACCGCAAGAAATGTTCTAATGCTTCGCAACCCATCGTCCCTTTTAAACGTCACACAGTGATTCCTTATCTTGCCAATGCGGCAATATAAATAACGCAGCCTGCGCTGGACATAATTCTTTAAACCAAAACCGGCTTAAAGCGAAAATTATACAACGAATATAAAGAGCTACGGCGAACCTTTGCGCACTATGTATGGTGAGAGGCGCTTTAGAGTTTGTCTGGGAAAAGGGGAATCCGGTTTTCACGAAAAGACAAACGAAAACAAAAGAACCTGGAGTCTGTCTGGTTCAATCTGAACCTGATAGACTCCAGGTTCAAAAACCAATCAGAGTGAGTATTTTGCGCAGCTCTTCTCAACAGACGTGGTGGAAACGCAAAACGCCCGCCCGAACCGACACCAATCGCAAAAGCAGGTCGCAATTTCGGAAAAAGCCAATTGATTCGGCGAAAATGCGTGAGAAAATTCACTGCATGGACAGGTTATCCACAGTTATCCACAGCCATTTTAGGATGAAACTTGACAAAATCCATGAACAAACGCGGAACCGCTGAAAAACTTCAGAACAAAACAAAAACATTTAAAAATCATGAAATTTGTTTAATAAAATCTTCATCTACGCCATGGTGGGTGATGTAGGGTTCGAACCTACGACCCGC
>DNPN01000240.1:19667-26681 GCA_003501385.1 Rhizobium sp.
TCTACCAACTGAGCTAATCACCCGTACGCCACCAGTTTGCTTGCTTCGCTGCTGGCGTGAGCGGGGATATAAAGGGGTTCTCTCACCTTGTCCAGCGTCCTTTTCAAAAAAACGCCAGAAAGTGTGGAAAAAATCAAAAGGCCAAAAAACCAAGCAATATCAATAGTCGAGAATACCCGATGCAATCCGCACGGCCTTACCGCCAATCCGCGCCCGAAAAACCTTGTCTTCCTTGCAGTCGATATGCAGATGAATAAACGATGGCCTGCCCATCTCGATCCCCTGCTCGATCAGCATCGGATGATGCCCATCGGACAGCCCGTCAAAATACTGAATCGCCCCGGAAAGCGCCGCAACAGCGGAGCCCGTGGCGGGATCTTCAATGCCCATATCCGGGGAGAACTTGCGTGTATGAAAATGCGAGGCGTGGTTCACTCCGCCACGGCAATAGACATAGGCAGAGGTCAGCGCCCCTTCGCAAAACGGAGCTGTGCGCTCCCAGAGCTGCGGATCAAATTCTATGTTTTCCACCGCAGTCAGTGTATTCACCGGGATCAGCAGAAATGGTGATCCGGCACTCCAGATCGAAGGCACATGATTGCCAAAGCTCAGGTCACTCACCGCCAAGCCAAGTGCTTCAGCAATGGCCTCCCGATCAACAGAAAAATGAAGCTGTGCGGATGTTCTAGGCAGATCGAATTCGGCAAAGCCCACCTCACCCTCGCGCAGGCTAACGGCACACCGCACCGGCCCGATCTTTTCATCCAATACCGACACAATATCCAGCGGACGCGCCCTGCCCTCATGGGCGCGCTCCGCCAAAGCAATCGCCGTGCCCACCGTTGGATGGCCTGCAAATGGAAGCTCTCTTCTGGGTGTGAAAATACGAATTCGCGCCAAATGCGCCGGATTCACGGAAGGAAAAACAAACACGGTTTCGGCCAGATTAAACTCAGCCGCAATAGCCTGCATGGCCTCATCATCAAGGCCATCGGCATCAAACACGATTGCCAAAGGATTGCCGCAAAGTTTTTTGTCGGTGAAAACATCATAGATGCAATAGGGCCGAGCCAAAAGCGCCTCCAAAACCGATGAAATGTGACGGCAGACTGCACGACCTCAGCCGGTCGTGCAAGGCGATTGGCGCAATTTAACGGGGAAATACCCAATCGAGTAACTGCTGCATGGCGTCGCTAAATCGGTGAGTATCGCTGACACTGGAGCGCAAAGCGACAGGACGGGCAATTTCCTGTTCATGATCGACAACCATATGCGCTTCGATTTTCTCAAAAACCTCATCCGCCGTCATTGGCAGATAAAATCGGCGAAACAAGGTAACGATTCGGCCACGGCGAAAGCCGCGCAATTGCGGATCAACCGCGGCATCCTCCAGCGACAGGCCGGTTTCCTCTTTCACTTCGCGCCGCATATTGCCTTCGATATCCAGATAACCATCGACAATATCGGATTGATCGAGCGAACCAGCCGCGCAATAGACCAACCCGGCATTGGCCGTCTGTGCGCCCATTTCAACGGCAATCAGCGCGCCATCGGATGAAAACAACACGGGAAAGCAAAACAGATGATAGCCAGATTCTGGATCAGCCTGCTGCCGCCATAGCAGATAGGTGGAATAGGGAATCATATGGCAATCGCCAACCACCTGACCATCACTCAGCCCTAAGCGGTGAAACAGAGCCATCTGGCCATCAAACAGCGCGGGCTTGGCCTCTTTCGCCAGGGTCCAATTGACTTTCGCGGCCTCCACATTGGCGAGATGGAACGGGTGGTCGCCATCACGAACCGCCAGTTCCACGTGATTGACCTCAAAAACTTGCCCTTCGGATGGCCAATGCCTGTGATCGTCAATAGAATGGCTTGTCATGGCATTGGCAGACAGTGGCATGGATGATCCCTTTGCAGGCTTTCAAAATCGCAACACAATGATTCTTTATACACACAGTTGTATGACACAACATGACAAAGCCATTGTGCAAGATGTCAGACAGAACCTGCCTCTGCCAACACACTGGTGATCAACCGGCCCAGCCGTTTGATGCCCTCATCAATCATCAGCTCATTGGCGCAAGAGAAAGATAGCCGCAGCGTATTGGCACCGGAGCGATCTGCAAAAAACGCCTGCCCCGGCACAAAGGCTACTTTCTCGGTCTCGATAGAGCGCTTCAGCAGCTCGGCACCATCCATTCCATCTGGCAATGTCACCCAGATAAACATTCCGCCCTCGGGCTTGGTCCACACCGTGCCGGCAGGCATGTATTGGTCCAATGCAGCCAAAATTGCGAGACGGCGGGCGTTATAGACCTGCTTGATCTTGACCACCTGCGCATCAAAATGCCGCTCGGCCACATGGGCAATCGCAATCTGGTTGATGGAGGACGAATGCAGATCCGCAGCCTGCTTCATCAAAACCAGTTTGCGAATAACCGTGGTGTTGGCAACCACAAACCCAACCCGCAGACCCGGTGCCAGGGTTTTGGAAAACGAGCCGCAATAGATGGTGCGGGTGTTCTCAATTGAGCCTTTGCGCGCAATCTCCAGCGCCAGAACAGGCGGTACAGCCGTGCCCTCATAGCGCAAAGATTGATAGGCACCATCTTCAACAATGGCGATGTCCATCTCATCGGCCACATCAATCAAATGTTCGCGCGCGGCCAGATCAACGGTCTCTCCGGTCGGATTGGAGAAATCCGTAGACAGATAGGCAAATTTAACCTCGCCACCCAGATTGGCAGCCGTGGCTTGATAACTCTCTGGTGTGCGATTGCCCGTGACCGAAAGCTGGTCGTAGTTTGGCTCATAGGCATTGAAAGCCTGAAGCGCACCCAGATAGGTCGGCCATGTCACCAGCGCTGTGTCCTTGGGCGATAAAAACAGCTTGCCCAGATAATCCAACGCCTGCTGCGAACCGGAGGTGATGAAAATGTTATCCACCGTGCAATCAATGCCGATCTTCTGCATCTCGCCCTTCAGCCATTCACGCAACGGCTTGTAGCCCTCTGATACGGAATATTGAAGTGCGGCATTCACCTGATCGCTTGCAAAAATATCGGCATAGGCCGTCTGAAAAGCTTCTGTTGGAAACAGCTTGGGATCAGGGATACCGCCAGCAAAGGAAATAATATCGGGTTGATCCAGCAGTTTCAGCAATTCGCGAATTTCAGAAGCGCGCATCCGTGACGCGCGTGTGGCAAAGATATGATCCCAATTCAGCACGGGGGGTCCTCAAACGTCTTTTGATGCTTGAAGGGAACACGAAAGGGTCGATATGTCAACAATATTGACCTATCGACCCTTCCTCGAACGTATCGTGTTATGCTTCTTGATACACTCTCAGGCCACCATTTTCATTCTGGTTTCCCTGCCGTCTTCTTGGGTTTTGAACCGGCTCAGGATCTGAAACAAGCTATCCACTTCATGGGCGAGAGAGAATGTTGCGGCCGTTGTTTCCTCAACCATCGCAGCATTTTTCTGGGTTGATTGATCAATGACATTCACCGAAGCGCTGATCTCCTTCAGCGCGCCAGACTGTTCTCCGGTGCTATGCACAATCGCATCAATATTATTATTCACCTCAGCCACTTGCTGCACAATCTGCTCAAGCGCGGTGCCCGTATTGGCAACCAGAGACACACCTCTTTCCACCTGAGCTGCGGATGTGCTGATCAACTGGCGGATTTCCTTGGCCGCACTGGCCGAACGCTGTGCCAGCTCACGCACTTCCTGTGCCACAACGGCAAAGCCCTTGCCAGCCTCACCGGCGCGGGCCGCTTCCACACCTGCATTCAATGCAAGCAGATTGGTCTGGAAAGCAATTTCATCAATCACACCAAGAATGCGGGAGATCTGCTTGGATGATGCCTCGATTTCGCTCATCGCACCCACTGCATCACGCACCACCACGCCCGATTTCTCCGCATTGATCCGGGTTTGGACCACCAATTCGCCAACATCCTTTGCACGCCGAGCCGAATCCCGCACTGTTGTGGTAATCTCTTCAACCGCCGAAGCCGTTTCTTCTGCAGACGCCGCCTGCATTTCTGTGCGACGGGCCAGATCGCTGGCGGCCTCCTTGATTTCATTGGTGCTGTTGGAAATCGTTCTCGCGCTAGTAGCAACACCATCCAACGTTTCACACAGGTGGCCTACGGCCTCGTTGAAGTCAGCACGCAACTTCTCCATGGTTGGCACAAAAGCATTGCGCAACCTAGGGGTCATATCGCCCTGTGCAAGGGACTTGAGTGCCGCGGCAACATCGGAGATGGCATTCATACGGGCTGAAACGTCGGTGGCAAATTTCACGACTTTATAAACTTTGCCATGGCTATCGAGCACTGGGTTATAGGTTGCCTGAATCCAGACATCATTGCCACGCTTGCCAATGCGACGGAATTCATTGGCCAACATGCGCCCAGCGGCCAGTTCTTTCCAGAACGTGGCATAGTCCGCAGACTGAACATAAGCTTTGTCGCAAAACATGCTGTGATGCCGACCAACGATTTCTGACAAGCTATAGCCCAGACCATTACAGAAATTTTCGTTTGCGCTGAGGATAGTGCCATCGGGCGTGAACTCAATGACTGCCTGAGATACGGAAATTGCCTTGAGCTTGGCATCATCCTCAAGCGCTTGGATCTTTGTTGCGGTAATATCCGTTGCATATTTGACGACTTTCACCGGCTTATCACCTTTGAGAACCGGATTGTAAGAGGCCTCAATCCAGACCTCGCGCCCACCCTTGCCAATGCGCAGATATTGTCTGCGGTCAAACTTGCCTGCGCGCAAATTATCCCAAAATGTCTTGTACTCTGGCTTCGCTGCCTCAACCGGATCCACAAACATACGGTGATGTTTGCCCTTGATCTCCGAGAGGCTGTAACCCATGGCGTGACAAAAATTGTCATTGGCATCAAGAATGTTACCATCAAGATCAAACTCGATGACAGCTTGAGATTTTCTGAGTGCTGCGACCTCAGCTTTTGCTAATCCTGCGATTCCAAATAGACCCATGGCCCGTCTCCCAAAAAGCTGATCCGCTGGCGAATAGTTATCTTGAAAAAACAAAATCGTTATTCGCTATACTTCCACATATAGATATACAACTCGTTACGAATAAATCGTACAAGCAGGTTATTGTACATTTTTTGATATATGAAAATTCATCGATAAATGAAACCTATGGAAAGCCCTAAAGCCTGTCGCAGTGAATAGGATTCACTGCGACAGGCTTTATCTCTTATTTAGCCGCATGTACGTTATCGTTTTATTGAGGACAATAAAACGCGACATGCTTTAATGTTTTATGGATTTTGAAGCCGACACCAGATCGACACCCAAAAAGAGAATGAAAAAATAAAGAAAAAACAATGTATATCTCCCACATGAAATATGAGAGGCTCCAAGAGAAAATATAGAATTGCTGTTTGTATTCACGCCAAAGATTTGCGTCAAAAACGTAAAATCCATCATTTATTAAGAAAATAAAAATATACAAAAATGCAATCTTCTCTCCAAATCTCATCAGACTGTCTATGGATGGGCCAAAATGTTAGACGACCGGGACCACGACCGACAGGACACTTTCAGCCTCAGCGAGGTCATTGAGCTGACGGGTATTTCGAAGCTTGTTCTCCATGCGTGGGAGCGGCGATATGGCACTGTTATGCCGCAACAAAGCGAAACAGGCAGACGAACCTATAGCCGCGAGCATGTGATTAAACTGCGCCTGATGAAAGCCTGCACGGATTTGGGCTATCGTATCGGCAAAATCGCCAACCTTTCCGTTTCTGAGTTACAGACGATTATTCTCAATCAGCGCACCCTGGATGGGCTTGAGCCGGTTTTTGCTACGCTTGACTCGCTCAACAGCCGGGAATTGGACCGCCTGTTGAGCAGTCACTACTTCGCGCTTGGGCCAATCGCTTTTTCCAAAGACGTTGTTATTCCTCTGATGCAGGAGGTTGGCAGGCGTTGGGCAGCCGGAAAGCTTGGCGTGGCGGCAGAACACATGGTGTCGGCCTCCATTCGATCCCTTCTTGGCCATGGCATGAAAATGCTGGCACCGGGAATTCAGCCGATCAAGATCATATTGACGACGCCGGAAGGCGAATTGCATGAACTGGGCGCGCTGATTGCCGCACTCCTTGCGCAAGGCCAAGGGCTGCGGACACACTATCTCGGCCCACAGATGCCCGCTGGTGAAATTGCGGCAACGGCGGTGAAGACGCAAGCCAACATTGTCTGTCTCGGCTCCCAAAGCGCGCGGTTTCATAAAGGCACCCGCGAAGTCATCAAAATACGGGAGGCACTGCCGGATTGCGTGGAACTCTGGCTGGGAGGTCATGGCTTTAACGAAGCCGATCATATCAAAGGCACACGTTATTTGAAAACCATGGAAGAGTTCGAGGCTGCTGTTACGAGAAAAATCACCGAAGTCTTGAGGTCTGCACCGGATATACAGGAAGCGGCAGAACCCGCCCGCGCGTAACGCTGTGCTTATCGATCGGCAGGTCAAAACAAAAATGGCAGCGGACACATCCGCTGCCATTTGATTCTCTCAAAGCTTGTTCTTGCCCAAGATTAGTCGCGAGCCTTGTCGACCAGCTGGTTCTTGGCGATTACCGCGACGCAAAAGGCGCGCAAGCGAGCAAACTTGGATTGCCAAGAACATTGCACAAGATCAGTTGCGAGCCTTGTCGACCAGCTGGTTCTTGGCGATCCAAGGCATCATGCCGCGCAGCTTTGCGCCAACTTCTTCGATCTGGTGCTTGTCGTTCATGCGGCGAATGCCCTTGAAGCGAGCGGCACCAGCGCGGTATTCCTGCATCCAGTCCGAGGTGAACTTGCCGGTCTGAATGTCGTGCAGAACGCGCTTCATTTCAGCCTTGGTTTCGGCAGTGATGATGCGCGGGCCGGTGACATATTCGCCCCATTCTGCGGTGTTGGAGATCGAGTAATTCATGTTGGCGATACCGACTTCATAGATCAGGTCGACGT
>DNPN01000170.1 GCA_003501385.1 Rhizobium sp.
GTACATGCGGCTAAATAAGAGATAACCTTCTTGTTGCCCAAATAAAAAATCATGCCCGACACCGCGTCGAGCATGATGAGAAATCCAGTATTCTGGAAAAGGGCCTTGTCTCGAAAAGCCGCTCAGCCTTCCGGCGGGCTGTCGATCATGCCGAGGGCATGCAGGTAGGTGTCGAGAATCAGATCTTCTTCCATCCGTTCCTGCTCGTCCTTCTTGCGAAGAGCTATGACTTTCTTCAGGATCTTGGTGTCGAAACCAGTGCCTTTTGCTTCGCCGTAAACATCCTTGATGTCATCGGCGATAGTTTTCTTTTCTTCTTCCAATCGTTCAATACGCTCGACAAAAGCGCGAAGTTGGTCACGGGCAACGCCATGAGCATCAGACATCGGGGTCTCCTTGCTGGGGATTTTTCAGGTGGTGGTGACGTGCCGCGAACTTGGCCTCACGTCAAGTGTTTATCCGCGTACAAGCCCTATTCCTCTTTCTGCAGCCGCTCAAATTCGGCTTTCTGGGCAAGGCTTGCTTCCTTTTGATGAAGGTTTTTCCATTCCTCGTAGGGCATGCCGTAAATATGCTGGCGGGCTTCATCCCGCGTCATGTCCAGATCGCGCTGATCGGCAGCGTCCTGATACCAGTTGGCAAGGCAGTTGCGGCAAAACCCCGCCAAATTCATCAGATCAATGTTTTGCACATCGCTGCGGTGCCTGAGATGGGCGACGAGCCTGCGAAATGCGGCGGCTTCCAACTCAGTCTGTTGCTCAACGGTCAATTTCGTCATGACAAACTGCTTTCTCTAGCTGACATAGGCACCCGTGCGCGATGCGAACTGCTGATAAACATGCAGCGCCGGATCGGCGTTCAATGTGGCAAAGATCGGCTCTAGCCGATCTGCCCACGCTGTTACACCCGCATCATCGCCAATCAAGTCCTGCCGCACTTCCAAAAGCGCGTGCGGGATGCCCGGGCGCATGCAATGCAGATACATTGTATCGTTTTTGAGGGCACCGTCATAGGGTTCGTTATCGCCCACCAGAATGTCGCCGGGCGTGCGAAGCTGCTCAATCAAGGGGTGAACCGCGCGGTGATCGGTATCCCACAGAACGGCGGCATGCCATGGACGCGGCACACCTTTCCAGGCGGGGGTGTAGGAATGCAGCGACAGTACCAGCGGAGCCTTCCCGCTGGCCTTTGCCACCCGCTCTATCGTGGCATGCACGCTACGGTGATAGGGGCGGTGGTAGGTTTCAATCCGCTTGGCCCATTCCGCATCGCTGATCGGGTGATTGCCGGGGATGATTGCTCCGTCCGAGATTTTCATGATCAGGGTGGGATCATCTTCGCCGCGGTTGGGATCAATCAGCAGCCGCGAAAAGCAAGACATCACAGCGGGCACCGCGAGGCGAGCCGCGAGCTGCCGGGTCAGGGCCTCCACGCCAATATCGTAAGCAATATGGCGCTCAAACGAGCTTTGTGGCAGGCCCAGCGAGCCATAGTCTGCGGGCAGCTTGTTCATGGCGTGGTCGGCCAGTAGCACAAGGCCGGTGGCGTCATTGCCCGGAATCTCTTCGAATATTGCAAAATCACGCATGATATACAGGTTTGTCCGGCGGTGGTGGGGTGTGGAAGTTTACTTCCTAACAAACGCGGGTTAAATGTGCGTTTCATGGCGCTTTTGGGGCCTGTTTTTCAAAATGACTTCAATCATGTGGATAATGATGAGGTAGTCACCTTTCAGCCAAACTCTGCGTGAATGTTTGTGTCAAAAATATAATCGATTAGAGTTGCGTTGACTTTCTTGGTGCATCGTCGCAAGAAAGCAGCACAGAAAAATGGAGTTTCGTCGGAAGCCGTGCCTCATTCAAAAAAACACTCTTCCGTTGCAGGCCCCGGGCGCATTGCGCGCCTCTGCCTGTTGCTGAGCATTCTTGCCGCCCCCCTTGCAATTGCGACACCAGCCCGCGCGGATTTTCGCGTGTGCAATGGCAGCCAAAATCTCGTTGGTGTTGCCATTGGTTATCGCGGTAGCGATGGCTGGGTCAGTGAAGGCTGGTGGCAGGTTCCTGCCTCCACATGCGCCACCCTGATCGAGGGTGAGCTGAAATCCCGATATTATTATCTTTATGCCGAGGACGCCGCCCGTGGCGGTCGCTGGGCAGGCAACGTCAACATGTGCGTGGCCGAGAACGAGTTCAAGATTGTCGGGGTTCAGGACTGCTTCAAGCGCGGTTATCAACAAATGGGTTTCAAAGAATATGACACGGGCCGGCAGGGGAGCTGGATGGTCCAATTGTCAGATACACCAGGCACGCAGGAAGGCCAGAAGTGATGAAGCGTAATCGTAAAGTCAAAATTCTCGCAACGCTTGGACCGGCTTCGCAGGACGAAGCCATGATCCGCAAGCTGCACGAAGCAGGCGCGGATGTTTTTCGTATCAACATGAGCCATGCCAGCCATGATTTGATGCGTGAGGTTGTCAAGCGTATTCGTAATGTTGAGGCCGCTTGTGGGCGTCCTATCGGCATTTTGGCCGACTTGCAGGGCCCAAAGCTGCGTGTTGGCAAGTTCAAGGATACGTCTGTTGAGCTGAAAGTGGGTGATACGTTCACGCTCGACAACAATGAAGAGCTGGGTGACAACAAGCGCGTTTTCCTGCCCCATCCAGAAATTCTGGAGGCCGTTAAGCCTGGTCATCGTTTGTTGATCGACGACGGCAAGCTGCACCTGCGCGCTGAAAAATGCGATGGCAAGAGCATTGTCTGCACGGTTGTTGCTGGCACCAAGATTTCCGACCGCAAGGGCGTCAGCCTGCCCGATACGATTTTGGCCTCAGGCGTGTTGACCGATAAGGACCGCGCCGATCTGGACGCCGTGCTGGCAACCAACGAGATTGACTGGGTGGCCCTGTCCTTCATCCAGCGCCCTGAAGATCTCACCGAAGTGCGCAAGATTGCAGGCGGTCGCGTTGGTCTGATGTCGAAGATCGAAAAGCCGCAGGCGATCGAGCGGATCGAGGAGATCATCGAATTGTCGGATGCGCTGATGGTGGCGCGTGGCGATCTCGGGGTCGAGATGCCGCTTGAAGCCGTGCCCGGCATCCAGAAGCAGCTGACGCGCGCCTGCCGCAAGGCCGGCAAGCCGGTGGTGGTCGCCACTCAGATGCTGGAATCGATGATAGAGAATCCGCGTCCCACCCGCGCCGAAGTTTCAGATGTGGCCAATGCTGTTTACGACGGCACCGACGCCGTAATGCTCTCCGGCGAATCGGCAATCGGCAAGTATCCGGTTGAAACGGTTTCCATGATGGCCCGCATCGTC
>DNPN01000037.1 GCA_003501385.1 Rhizobium sp.
AAATAGCCCATCTTGACGCTGGCACCGATGGCAACGCTGCCCTGATCGGGCTGGGTGGAGCCTGCCACCAGCTTCAACAGCGTGGATTTGCCTGCACCATTGATGCCCATAATGCACCAGCGCTCGCGACGCTTGACCATGAAATCAAGCCCCTCGTAGATCACCCGGCTGCCGTAGGACTTATGCACATTCTTGATGTTGATGACATCATCGCCCGAGCGAGGAGCCGGGAGAAAATCAAACGCCACCGTCTGGCGGCGGCGCGGCGGCTCAACCCGGTCGATCTTGTCCAGCTTTTTCACTCGGCTCTGCACCTGCGCCGCATGGGATGCGCGGGCCTTGAAGCGCTCAATGAACTTGATTTCCTTGGCCAGCATGGCCTGCTGGCGCTCAAACTGCGATTGCTGGTGCTTTTCATTCAGAGCGCGCTGACCTTCATAGAAGCCATAATCTCCAGAATAGCTATTCAGCGAACCGCTATCGATTTCAATAATCTTGGTGACAATGCGGTTCATGAATTCCCGGTCATGGGAGGTCATCAGCAATGCGCCATCATAGTTTTTCAAAAAGTCTTCCAGCCAGATCAGGCTTTCGAGGTCCAAGTGGTTGCTTGGTTCGTCAAGCAGCATCACATCTGGCCGCATCAAGAGAATGCGGGCCAGCGCCACGCGCATTTTCCAGCCACCCGACAGCTTGCCAACGTCACCATCCATCATCTCTTGCGAGAAGCTCAGGCCAGCCAGCACTTCGCGGGCGCGGCCTTCCAGCGCATAGCCATCCAGCTCTTCATAGCGGGCCTGCACTTCGCCGTAGCGCTCGATGATCGCATCCATCTCGTCCATACGGTCGGGATCGGACATGGCGGCTTCCAGCTCGCGCAATTCGGCAGCAACGGTGCTGACGGGGCCTGCGCCTTCCATGACTTCGGCCACGGCAGAGCGTCCGGCCATTTCGCCAACATCCTGATCGAAATAGCCGATGGAGACGCCCTTTTCGGTGGCCACCTGGCCTTCATCGGGCTGTTCAGCCCCGGTGATCATGCGAAACAGCGTGGTTTTTCCGGCCCCGTTGGGACCGACCAGGCCGATTTTCTCGCCCTTGTTCAGCGCGGCAGACGCTTCGATGAACAGAAGCCGATGGCTGTTCTGCTTGGAGATATTTTCAATGCGGATCATGTCAAATTCGGCCCGGACGTAAAGCATGTCTCCCGAAAGTGTGTGCGGTTTCGGGAAGAAGACATGCGAAGACAAATGCTACAGTGTTTCGGGCGACCTTATGGCACGGGATCGCGCATTTGTCTTACATTTCGTACCTGCACTCTTTGAAAATCTCGCACATGCGAAGCAGAGTAAGGCTTACGTCTGTCGCCACATCCGTCAAATCGGAGCCTTGGCGACAAACCAATCAACACGTAAAGCGAAAGCTTACTTGTTCTGCAACAGCCACATTTTGCCAGCCATGGTGATCTTATGGGGATCTTGCTCGGCTTCAGCTTCAACATTGTTGCGCTCCAGCAGGCCAAGGCCAACCAGTTCGTTCAGCGTGGTGGTGGTCAGAAACTTGATTTTCTGTGGACGTTCCTTGAAGCGGTCGCTCTTGGAATAGGTGATCTCGGCGTTAAGATGGGTCCACTTTTTGGCGGCCTGCGGAAACACATCACCGTCCTTGGCAAGCTTCAGCCCGCGGATCTGTGTTGGAGTGAGTTCGATCATGTCTTGTCCTTATTATTGTGTGTTTGCCAGACGGAATCATGTGTCGCGCTGTGTGCGCGCCACCCCAACCCAATCAGATCTAAGGGTTGACTAGGCCCCCGCGCCAAGTGAGTCCAGCCCAAACGCCACAATCATCGATAAATATACGTTTTAGCGATGAATCGCTGCGGTTTTATCGCCCAAATCACGGTTTGAAGCAGGCCGGAGCTGAGGATACGCCAACACGCAATGGCAGGTTTTTAGATGTAAGCACTATTGAGCGCGAAATCAGACGGATCAAAACCACATTTGCAAAACTGCAAAATTTAACGCCCTCTCTGAAAGCTAGTTGAAAGGTTGGGCACGTTACCATCAAAAAATATCGCAGAGGAGCATGCCGTTATCTATAACGGTGTCGCGCGATGAGGGGAAATCAGGAGGAGACTTTTATGCGTTCAACACGCACACTTTTTCATACCGTTGCCGTATCCGCCGTCATTCTGGGCGCATCACTTGTTGCCGGTGCAGCCAACGCTGCCGAAAAAATCACCATCATGGTGGGTGGCTATGAGAAGCAGATTTATCTGCCCGCAAAACTCACCGAGAGCCTTGGTTATTTCAAGGAAGAAGGTCTGGACGTTGAGCTTTTGAACGAAGCCGCAGGCGTTGATGCTGAAAACCAGCTTCTGGCCGGTGCCGTTCATGGCGTTGTTGGTTTCTACGACCATTGCGTAGACCTTCAGGCCAAGGGCAAGTTTGTGCAGTCCGTGGTACAGTTCTCTCAGGCTCCCGGCGAAGTGGAGCTGGTCTCCACCAAAAACCCGGAAATCAAGAGCTTCGCTGATTTCAAGGGCAAGACATTGGGTGTAACGGGCCTCGGCTCCTCCACCAACTTCCTGACGCTGTTCATGGCTTCCAAGGCCGGCCTGAAGCCCGGTGAAATCGTTACCATCCCGGTTGGCGCTGGCGGCACCTTTATTGCAGCGATGCAGCAGGGCCAGATGCAGGGTGGCATGACCACCGAGCCAACCATTTCGCGCATGATCAAAACTGGTGAAGCCAAGATTTTGGTCGATCTGCGCACGGTGGAATCCACCCGCGCAGCGCTGGGCGGCACCTATCCGGCAGCCTCGCTCTACATGGAAACCGCATGGGTCAACGCCCATAAGGAAGAAGTGCAGAAGCTGGCCAATGCTTTCGTGAAAACCTTGAAATTCATCAACACCCATTCGGCTGCGGAAATCGCAGACAAAATGCCGAAGGATTTCTACGTTGGTGACAAGGAGGGCTATATCAAGGCTCTCGAAGCGGGCAAGGGCATGTTCACCCCCGATGGCGTGATGCCGGAAGATGGCCCAGCCACAGTTCTGGCCGTGCTCTCGGAATTCTCCAAGAACGTCAAAGGCAAGAAGATTGACTTGTCCAAGACCTATACGACTGAATTCGTGAAGAACGCGAAGCTCTAAAAACAATTGCCGTCTTGTTTAACGGCAAGACGGCTTTCTCAATTTTTTCGAACAAGAACAAGAATCAACGGGCGTGCAGCTCGTCGGAAGGATGTCCCATGGCCAAAGACCAGAGCCGGACCCCGGCTATCGAATTGATCAATGTAACCCGGCGCTTTGTGTCGCCCACCGGCAAGACGCTGACGGCGCTGCGCGATTTCAACATGTCGGTGGAACGCGGCGAGTTTGTGGCCGTGGTTGGCCCCACCGGCTGCGGCAAGTCCACCACGCTCAATCTGGTGACCGGATTGGCCAAGCCCAGCGCCGGTGAAGTGCGGCTGATGGGCGATGCGGTCAATGGCATCGACCCCCGCGTCGGCTTTGCCTTCCAGAAGGATGCTCTGTTTCCGTGGAAGAACGTCATTGACAACGTCATGGCTGGTCCACTGTTTCGCGGCAAGTCGAAGGCAGAAGCCGAATCCTCTGCCAAGGATTGGCTGGCCCGCGTGGGTCTGACCAAATTCCTGCATCACTACCCACACCAGCTTTCCGGTGGCATGAGAAAGCGTGTGGCGCTGGCCCAGACCTTCATCAACGAGCCAGAAATTCTCTTGATGGACGAGCCGTTTTCGGCGCTGGACGTGCAGACCCGCACGGTCATGCATGAAGAGTTGTTGAAGCTCTGGGCCGAACGCAAAGCCTCGGTGATTTTCGTCACCCACGATCTGGAAGAGGCTGTGGCGCTGGCAGATAAGGTCTACGTGCTCACCGCCGGACCTGCAACGGTCAAATCAGTCTACCAAATTGATCTGCCGCGTCCGCGCGTGGTGTCGGAAATCCGCTATGAGCCGGAATTCATCCACTATTGCAAAACCATCTGGGAAGACATGCGCCAGGAAGTCGAAGCCAGCTATCGCCGCGCCAGCGAAGCGGCCTGAGGAGGAAAACAACAATGGCAGACATTACCATGGAACCTTCCATCGCCGCGTTCCGCCCCGGCACGTCCGACAAGGAAATCGAGGCCGCGGCCCTGAAATTCATTCGCCGTCGCAAGCAGACCGTGCTGTTTTGGCAAATCGCCATTCTGGTGGGCGTTCTCAGCCTTTGGGAGGTGTCATCCAACCTCAACTGGATTGACCCGTTCTTCTATTCCAGCCCCAGTGCGGTGGTTGAGCGCCTCTATGATTGGGCCGTGAATGGCACCACCGAAGGCTCGCTCTGGTACAATCTCGGCATTACCATGGAAGAAGCTTTGATCGGCTTTTTCAGCGGCTCGATTGCCGGTGTGGTGGTGGGCATCGGCCTTGGCCGCAACAAGCTGCTGTCGGATATTTTCTCGGTCTATATCAAGGCCATCAACTCGATCCCGCGTGTGGTTCTGGCTCCGATCTTCATCATGATCATGGGTCTTGGCCTTGCCTCCAAGGTGGCACTGGCCTTCGTGATGGTGTTCTTCGTGGTGTTCGCCAACGCTTTTCAGGGCGTGCGCGAAGCCGATCAGGACATGATCGCCAATGCCCGCATTCTCGGTGCCAACGACTGGCAGGTGACCCGTGCCGTGATTGTGCCATCTGCCATGAGCTGGATTTTCGCAAGCCTGCACGTCTCCTTCGGTTTCGCCATCATCGGTGCGATTGTTGGCGAATTCGTCGGTGCCCGCTTCGGCATTGGTCAGTTGATCTCAATTGCCAAGGGCACGTTTGATGCCGCTGGCATGTTCGCCGCCATCGTGCTGGTGATGATGATTACGCTGGTTGCTGAATATGTGATGACGCTGATTGAAAACCGTCTGGCCAAATGGCGTCCACAGCAGAGCCTCGATACCCATTGATCTTCCCCGATGACCAAAGCAAGCAAGCCGGCAGCTCTGTTGCCGGCTTTTTTTGTGGCACTAGAGTTTGTCAGGTTCAGATTGAACCAGACAAACTCTACATTCTCTTGTTTTCGTTTGTCTTTTCGGGAAAACCGGGTTCCACTTTTCCCTGCCAAACTCTATTGAAGAGCTGAGAGCACA
>DNPN01000054.1 GCA_003501385.1 Rhizobium sp.
ATCAGGCTCATGTCGAGATCGGCGATCAGGATGCCTTCACCCTCGGTCAGCGGTGCAACAACGTGCTTGCCCTCAGGTGATATGATGGCCGTCATGCAGCCTCCACGCAGGGCCTTTTGCAGGCCCTCATCGGGTGTAACTGAGCGGATTTGCTCATCGGTTAGCCAGCCGGTGGCATTCACAACAAAACAGCCGCTTTCCAGGGCGTGATGGCGGATTGTGACTTCCATCTGATCCGCAAAAATCGGACCGACCAGAGAGCCCGGGAACTGTGCGACATGAATATCTTCGTGCTGCGCCATCAGGGCGTAGCGGGCCAACGGATTATAGTGTTCCCAGCAGGCCAAAGCGCCAATGCGCCCCACTGCGCTATCAACAACCTTGAGGCCGGAGCCATCCCCTTGCCCCCAGATCATCCGCTCATGAAATGTTGGTGTGATCTTGCGGCGCTTGAGGATCAAATCGCCATTGGCATCAAACACCAGCTGCGCATTGTAAAGCGTGCCGTGATCGCGCTCATTGACACCGAGAACGACCACAATGCCAAGCTCGCGAGCCGCCGATGCAACAGCGTCTGTTGTCGCTGATGGAACTGTTACGGCTTCCTCGTAAAGGCGGATATGTTCGCGACCAGACAAAACGGGGGGCAGAACGAACGAAAAATACGGGTACCAAGGCACAAATGTCTCAGGAAAGACAATCAACTCGGCACCCTTTGAAGCGGCATCCCGAATGGTTGCGAGAACGCGCGCCAGCGTTTTCTCACGCGAGGTGAGATCAGGTGCAATCTGGGCGGCGGCCACTCTCACGGTTTTTTTGTTCACGAGCCAACTCCTTTCAGTGGCAGGCAGGCATGGGGCAAACGACATCGCCCCACGCACATGCTTAAAGGGTCCAGGTATCGAGAATGAACGCGCCGTCGCGGCGATGGATCAGGATAAGGTCCAGCACATCCAGCGGGCTGATGGGAGTGATGCCGGGGATCAAGGATGGCTCACCATGGCCATAGAGTGCTTGAAGCGCGAAACGGCAGGCGTAGACCTTGCCACCCTCTTCCATGAAGCCTTTGATTTGGTTGTTGAAGTTCAAATGGCCCGGAAAAGCTTCATCCCCAAGCTTGGGAAAGCCGCGCTGCACACCAAGTGTTACGCCGGGACCATAGAGCAGCACGGAGGTTTCAAAGCCCTTGCGCTTCAGACGCTTGGCCTGCAACAGATTGACAAGACCAATTGATCCTTCGAACGCAACAGTGTGAAAGGTAATCAGGGCTTTATCACCCTCTTTGGCTTGAACATCCTCAAAGACCTTCTCTTCATAATCAACGAAGAAATCACCGGTCTCGTGGGCGGGCTTGGTAACTGCGGGCATAGGACGCTCCTCTTTATGAATGACTTCCCCAGGGGTGGGGTGCATCACCTCATTTGCAAGAGCCATGCCAAATTGATTTCACACAAAAACCGATCAATATCTTTCCAAATGCAGTCATTAATGCATTCAATATCAACCAGCAAGGAGACAAACGTTTAAACGGAGAGCAAGCGCACGCCGCTATTCTTGGCAACATGCCGAATGTTTGACCCCGTCAATCTCCATTCTTTCGGAAAAAACTGTAATCGATACCGTTTGGGCGAATAGAAACTCAATCGCTATTTTCATACTGGACGCCCGTGGAACAGCTGCTGAAGTTTTTAGGTGACACGGATTGAATGGATGTCTATACATTCAATCATACTGCCATTTAGGGAATGATGATGAAAGACTGGCTTCCGGATCTGCGACGTAGCAACAGCCCGCGTTATATGGCGATTGCCGACCTGATTGAGATGGATTTGAGGAGCGGCGTGCTCGTGGTCGGTGATCGGCTGCCAGCCCAGCGCGAGTTGGCGCGCAAACTCTCCATGGATTTTACCACGGTTGCCCGTGGCTATGTCGAAGCTAAAAAACGTGGCTTGATCGACACACATGTCGGGCGCGGCACCTTTGTCATCGGTGGACACGACAAAGAGCGCCGAGGCTTCGCCCTTGATTTCGCGCCCGATCCTCGCCGACTTCCAGCTGTCGACTACTCCATGAATATGCCGCCAGAACCAAATGATCCGGATCTTGTCGAGCACATGCGGGAAGGCCTTTGCGCCGTGGCCTCCAGCCTCGTACCGCTGCTGCGCTACCAGCCTTTTGGTGGAGCAGAGATGGATAAGGACGCCGCCGCCGCATGGCTGAGCAGGCGCGCGTTGGTGCCGTCGCAAGAGCGTATTTTCGCAACGCCCGGCGCGCATCCGGCCCTTTTGGCCATTCTCACCATGCTGACCAAGCCGGGCCAGGTCATTCTCTCGGAGAGCGTCACCTATCCCGGCATCCGCTCGATCGCCGCCCAACTTCGTCTCAGCATGCATGGCCTGCCAATGGATGAACACGGTATTTTGCCGGATGCTTTGGCCGATGCCTGCGCAACACGCTCACCGAAAGCCCTTTATCTCAATCCGACCCTGCAGAATCCGACGACCCTGACCATTCCACTGCAAAGACGCGAAGAAATCTGCGCAATTGCGCGAAAGTTCCGATTGCCGATCATTGAAGATGACGCCTATGGCTTTATTCCGCTTCACTCTCCGCCGCCGCTTGCCACTATGGCACCTGATCTGACCTGGCATATCGGCGGGCTGGCAAAATGCATTGGCGCAGGCTTGCGGCTTGCTTATGTTGTGGCCCCGGATACCAAGTCGGCTTGGCCTTTTATTGCCGCTATGAAAGCCAATAATGTCATGGCATCGCCCCTGAACACAGCACTTGCGACACGTTGGATAGAGGATGGTACGGCGGATATGATCCTGCGTTTCATCCGTTCCGAAACCTCCACCCGGCAGCGGATCGTGACGGAATTGCTGCCAGCAGGCAGCTACAAGGCAGACCCGATCAGCTTCAACATTTGGCTGCCGCTCACCAATGGCTGGACCCGTTCCAGCTTCGGTGCGCATATGCGCAATGCCCAGATTGGAATTGTCGCCAGTGACGCCTTCACGGTAGAGGGCAAACCAGAAGAAGCTGTGCGCGTGTGTCTGGGCGGACCAATCACGCGCGAAAAACTTCGCAGCGGACTGGAGTTCATGGCGCATGCGCTGGAAGGCACGCCAGAGATGGCAGGTTCGTTTTTCTAAAGCATGTCGCGTTCAACTGACCTCAGTTGAACGATAACGTACATGCGACACAAAAAGAGCTAAAGCGTGTTGCCCGAGGCTGATAAGCCGCAACACGCTTTAGAGTTTGTCAGGGACACGTGGAAGCTGGCTTTCCCCTGGCGCACTCTATCGTTCAAATGTTTCGCCCAGCGAGGCGATGCTGTTGAGTTTAAGCAGGCGACGGTTCGAAGAAATCACTCCGAGCGCAAGGATCGTCACAAGATAGGGCAGGCTTGAAAGAAGCTGCGAGGGGAGGGCGATTCCAGTTGTCTGGGCCGCAAGGCCCATGAGGGACACGGCACCAAACAGGCATGCGCCCATAAAAATTCGGCCCGTAAGCCACGTGCCGAAAACCACCAATGCAATTGCAATCCATCCCCGCCCGGCGATCATGCCATCTGCCCAAAGTGGCGTATAGACTGTTGAGGCGTAAGCGCCCGCAAAGCCGGCCATGGCACCACCGAAGGCGATGGCTGCAACCCGAATTGCGATCACGGGGTATCCAATGGCACGGGCCGCTTTGGGGTTTTCACCAACCGCTCGCAGGATCAGGCCCGCTTTAGAGCGTGCAAACGCAATGCCGATGGCCAATGTGGCAACCAGCGTGAGCCAAACGATGATATCTTGCCGAAACAATCCACCCATGATGGCAAGATCAGAGATCCATGGAATTTCAATTTTGGGCAGGGCTTTGACGGTCATGCTTTCATAGGCTTTGCCAAACAATGCAGAGAGACCTTGCCCGAAAATACCAATTGCCAGACCCGTCGCAACCTGATTTGCCCGAAGGCCGAGTACAATAAAAGCAAAGACAAGAGAAAGCGCCATGCTTCCCAGAGCCGCCGCCAGAAACGCCGCCAGATGCCCGCCGCCATTGTGAACGATGATAAACGCCAATGATGCACCCAGCGCCATCATTCCCTCAACCCCGAGATTGATCACCCCTGCGCGCTCAGTCACCATCTCTCCCAACGCTGCCAGCAGAAACGGCGTGGCGGCGGCCAGCATGCCTGCAATAATATATTCAATGGCATTCATGATGGCGTCCTCTTTGAAGCATGGTGCCATTCAAGCCTATAGCGCACAAAGGCTGCTGCGATGAGATAAGAGAGCAGAAGACTGCCCTGAAACACTCTGACAGCGGCAATGGGCAAATCTGCCGACACCATGGCGTTGTCGCCACCGATGTAAAGCACGGCCATCAACAGTGACGACACAAGAATGCCCAGCGGATGCAATCCGCCCAGATAGGCGACGATGATCGCTGCATAGCCATATCCGGTGGAGATTGAGCGTTGAAGCTGGCCAATCGGGCCTGCCACTTCCGCAGCACCTGCAAACCCCGCCGCAAAACCACCGATGAGAAGAGAAATCCAGATTGCTCGACCTGCGGAAAAACCAGCATAGCTTGCGGCTGCGGGTGCCAAGCCGCCGACTTGCAGCTTATAACCTTGGAAGCTGCGTTGCATGAACAGCCAAACCAGCATGGAAAACACAACCGCAATCACAAGAGAAAAATTTACTCGTGTATCGGCAAACAGAATCGGAATCATAGCATCCGCTTGAAACATCACCGATTGCGGAAAATTGAAGCCATGCGGGTCTTTCCAGGGACCGAGCAGCAGATAGTTTAAAATCTGCTCAGCCACGAGGCTTAGCATGAGGGAAACGAGAATCTCGCTGGCATTGAGCCGGACCCGCCAGAAGGCGGTTATCGCGGCCCAAAATGTGCCCCCGAGTGCGCCCAAAAGCAGCATTGCTGGCCAAATCCAGCCGCCTTCAGCTTCATTGAACCAGACGGGGATGGAGGACGCGAAAATCGCGCCCATGATAAATTGCCCCTCAGCGCCGATGTTAATGACCTTCGCACGAAAGCCTATGGCAAGCCCCTGCGCGATCAACAACAGCGGGCTTGTTTTCAGCACAACTTCAGAAAAACTCGCCCATGACAAAAACGGCTCCACCAGCATGGCGTAAAACACGGCAAGCGGGTTTTTGCCGATGATGAGGTAGAGTGCAAGGTTTACAGCCGTTGCCACGCAAAGGGCAACAACAGGAGCCGCGAACGCGATGGCAAGAGAGGACTGATCACGACGAACAAGGCGCGGAAAACGATCCAGAAGTGCAACGATCATGCTTGAATGCTCTCCGCAACAGTGCTTGCGCCGATCATGTAGCGGCCCACCTCTTCCACGCCGATTTTCGCTGTCTCAAGCCGAGGGCTGAGTCCGCCGTGATGCAGAACCTGAATAAAGTCAGAAAGTTCAAACAGCTCCTCAATCTCCTCAGAGATCAGCAGAATGGCCACGCCCTGATTGCGCAAGGTCATCAGCCTTTGGCGAATGGCGATGGTCGCGCCAATGTCAACGCCCCAAGTGGGTTGGGCCACGAACAAGAGCTTGGGCGCAAGCATAATTTCCCGCCCCACAATGAACTTTTGCAGGTTGCCACCCGAAAGTGAGCCGGCTTCAGATGTTGCCCCTGACGTGCGAACATCGAAATCGTGGATGCACGTTTCTGCAAAGGACATCGCATTGGCGTGGTTGATGAGCCCATAGTGCAGAAGTCCTGCGCCATGGGCCGTCAACACCGCATTTTTGACAAGTGACAGTTCTGGCACGGCACCGCGTCCAAGCCGATCTTCGGGCACAAAAGCGAAGCCCAATTTTCTGCGCTCAGCCGCATTCAATGTACCGACCGGCTGGCCCATCATTTGAATTTGGTCGCTTTTTTGCTCCGTCAAAACGGTCTCACCGGAAATCAACGCCGCAAGCTCGCCTTGCCCATTGCCAGATATGCCAGCAATTCCCAAAATTTCCCCCGCTCTGACCTCCAGCGTGACTTTGGATAGTGCAACACCAAAGGGATCGTCTGGGTCATAATCAAGACCGATCAATTCCAGTTGTTTTTCCCCTGGAGGCATTGGCTCTGCTGCAATGGGCTGAGGCATTTCACGGCCAATCATCATCCGCGCAAGGTCTTGGGCATCATGATCGCGCGGATCGATATTTCCGGTGACCTGACCTGCCCGCAAGATTGTGGCGCGGTCGCAAAGCGCCCGGATTTCCTCCAGCTTGTGCGAGATGAAAAGAATGGACACGCCGCCGTCGCGCAGCCGTCGCAGCGTATCAAACAGCTTGTCCACCGCTTGCGGCGGCAAAACGGAGGTTGGCTCATCAAGGATAAGGAGTTTCGGATTGGTCATCAGGCAGCGGATAATTTCAACCCGCTGTCGCTCGCCCACCGACAACATATGCACATGCGCAAGCGGATCAACAGTGAGGCCGAAATCCCGCCCCAGGGATTGTATACGCTCGATCAAAACAGCACGCCGACCGGGCACGACCAGCGATACGTTTTCCACCACGGTCAGCGTTTCAAACAGCGAAAAATGCTGAAATACCATACCAATACCCTGCTTTCTGGCATCAGAAGGGGAGGGCAGGGACACAGGCTTTCCCTGCCAGTTCATCTCGCCAGCATCCGGGGTTTCCACACCATAGATCAGCTTCATCAACGTGGATTTTCCAGCGCCGTTTTCGCCCAAAATCGCGTGTATGGACTGGGGAGCCACGTCCAGATCAATGCCGCGATTGGCATGGATCTGGCCATAACTCTTCGAGATATTCTTCAGGGAGAGCAGTGGGGTTGTCATGGTTATTTCGGCAAAGGCGAGGTGACGCCTTTAACGTGCCAGTCCATAGCGACAATCTCGCCATCGGTCATTGTTTTGCCCGCAGCAACACCTTCACTGCCGTCTTGTTTACTGATCGGGCCGGTGAAGGGGGAGAAGCTGCCATCTGCAATTTTCGCTTCAGCAGATTTGATTTTGCCCATCATATCGGCCGGGATTGCCGGGTTCCAATCCACAGCTTCAACAACTTTGTCAGACACACCGAGGAACGTATTTGCTCCCTTGAATTTGCCCGCCAGATGAGCCTCGACCGAAGCCTTGAAGAAGGGCGACCAATCTGTCTGCACACAACCGAGATAGGATTTCGGCGCGTATTTCTTCATCGAGGAATTGAGGTTGAAGGCGTAAACGCCTGCCTCTTCGCAAGCAGAAATCACCGAAGGCGTGTCTTGGGCATTGGAGAAAATCACGTCGCATTTCTGCGCAATCAGAGCCTTGGCGGCTTCCTGTTCCTTGGCCGGGTCAAACCACGAATTCACCCAGACAACCGACACTTCTATCTTCGGGTTTACGGCCTGTGCGCCGAGGGCAAAGGCATTAATGGAGGTGATCAGCTCTGGAATGGCAAAGGCTGACACAGAGCCAAGCTTGCCAGTCTTAGAGAGGGCTGCTGCTGCCATGCCCATGAGGTAGGTGCCTTGAAAATATTTTGCAGCAAAGGGCGAAAAATTGGGCGCGACTTTAAAACCGGACGCATGCAACACCGACACATCGGGGTGGCGTTTGGCCAATTGCAATGCGCCATTTTGATAGCCAAAGGAGCCTGCAATCAAGAACTTGTTACCGTCTGTAATTGTCTTGTTCATGATGCGGTCGGCATCAGGCCCTTCCGCGATATTTTCGATAATGGTGACCTTGACCTTATCGCCATAGGCAGCCTTGATCGGCTCCAACCCATCGGCGAGGGCGCGCCCCCAACCCACATCGCCAATCGGCGATGGCACCACCAGGGCAATACCAAGCGGAGCGGCGGCTGCCGCGTTGCGCACACCAAGTGTGGCCGCGACACCGCCCAAAGCTACGCTTTTCATCAAAGTTCTACGGGTCAGTAGATCGCGCATTGTAGTTCCCTTTTTTAGATTTTAGAGTTCGATGGTTGAAAGTGCAGCTTCGGCATCTGCCGCAAGTTTTGCTTCATCAAGGCCCGGAAATTCTCCCTTTTCCCAGACGATCCGGCCGTTGATCATTGTCAAATCCGTGGCCATGCCAATGCCAACCTTGGCAATCAGGCTCAGCGGATCATGGCGTGTGCCCACATAATCCATGCGCCGGGTGTCGATGGCGAATAAGTCCGCCGCCATGCCCGGAGCCAGCCGCCCGATGTGCTTGCGGCCAAGCAAATCAGCCCCACCCCTGGTGGCGTAGTGGAGGAAATCCGAAGGCGGTGGAACGGCATGATCACGCTTTGACGCCACAAGGCATTGCAGCATATAGGCAGAATGCACGCAGTGCATGAGATTGGAATTGTCGTTGGATGCTGCGCCGTCGCAACCAAGCCCAATGCGAACACCGAAGGCCGCCATGGCCGGAATGTCGGTGACTTCCGCACCCACCAGATAGACCGGCTCTGGGCAGTGGGACACGCCTGTTTTGCTGGCCGCCATTGTTTGCAGCTCGGTGTGGTTCAACTCCCAGCAATGGGCATAGAAGGTATCAGGCCCGGCAAAGCCGATCTCTTCAAGATAATCCACCGTGCGCTTGCCGTGCCGGGCTTCGATGACCGGGCTTTCGCCTTCGCCAACATGCGTGTGCAGCAGCACGCCCCTGTCGCGGGCAAGCGCAACAGATTCCACAAATGTCTCGCGATAGGCGTTGACCGGCTGGCATGGAGCCACCACGACTTGGCGCAGGCTGAAAGGGGAGGCGTCATGATAGGTATCAATCAGCCTTGCACAATCTGCAATGAATTCATCGGTGGTTTCCAGCATGGCATCGGGAATGGTCGAGCCTTCCGATTTTGGCAATGTATTGCCGCCACGCCCAGCGTGGAAACGTATTCCCAGCAGCTCTGCGGCCTCAAACTGCCGATCAATCAAACGTTTGCCAGCATGGCGCGGAAAGCAATATTGATGGTCAAAGGCCGTGGTGCAGCCATGCTTGATCAATTCGGCCATGGCCGTAACAGATGAATGGTAGAAGCAATCTTCTGTGAGCCTTGAGAAAATCGGATAGATGCGATCGAGCCACTCGATCACCGACAGTTTCGTCCAATCCAGCTCGGCGCGATTACGCACAAACGTCTGGAAGAAATGGTGGTGCGTGTTGACAAGGCCCGGATACACAAACCAGCCTGATGCATCCCTAATGATGGTATCATGGGCCGCGTTATTGACAGCGAGGTCGGCACCAATGGCATGAATGGCCGGACCTGCGGTCAAAATATCGACATTGCGCAGAACGGACGGGCCAAAACCGTCATCCACCACCACAGCTGCACAGTTTTTCAAGAGGTAGCGCGCCATGTCAGATAGGTTCCGGTTGCAATTCGTGAAGCCTGTGTATTCCTGGCATTTCAATGAAACCATCCAGAGCGCGAATTGCGCGAAGCCACAGGCGGATCGAGGGGTAGTCGTCCAACGACACACTGCCATCCGGTGCCAGCGCCACGTAAGGAAAGCAGGCAATGTCGGCAATGGTTGGCTGATCCGAGGTGAGGAATGCCTCGCCGCGCAACCGCTGCTCCACCAAACCTGCCTCAAGTTCGCGAAGCGCCATCTTGCCTGCCGCTTGTGCGGCGGCAAGGTCACCGGGGCGCAACAACATTTCGATAAGGCGGGCAGCTCCCAGAGACGCTGTCAAGCGCTGGGAATAGGACAGCCACTGTTGCACGCGGGCCGTTTGCTGCGGCGTTGTATTGCCAAGCCATTCGGGTGCCTTTTGGGCGGTAAGGTAAACCAGCATGGCAGACGACTCTGTCAGCAAAAGCTCGCCATCTTCAAGGATGGGAATGGAGCCTGCCGGGTTGAGGGCCAGAAGCTCCAAGCCCAGGTGTTCACGACCGGGATGAAAATCGACGGCGCGCAGCACCAGCTCGGTCTTTGTCAATGCGGCCAGCAGGCGAACCTTGTAGCAGCTTGGGGAGAGAATATAATCGTAGAGTTTCATTGGGCCACCAGCTGTGCACCATAGGTATAATCATGCCGCTTCAGCCAGCGGCGATAGGCGACAGAGGTCAGATCGGCCCGTGTGGGAATTTCCATTCCGGGATCCAGAGGCAAAAGACGCGGGATCTGGTTTTCGAGGATCGAGCGATCCTGCAGAAAAATCATCTGCTGAAAATGGATCAGGTCCGTCATGGGGGTTTTATCGTCAAACAATGCCATCCAGGGCCAGACATCGCACAGGTCTTCGGCCAACGGCTGCACAAATAGCGTGATCACATCCCATTCGCCGGGACGTGGGGGTGAGGTTTTATAGAGAACCGAACATGTTGGCGCAGGCACGCGATACATATAATCGGTGGTGATACCATTTTGCGCAGATTTCGCGGCTTGCGGCTGGAAAAATTTGATCTGTGTCGCCCAGACCTCGTCAGCGTCCTCGCGGATTTCAACCTTGTAATTCTCAACTTCTGTATGGGGTTCGGCCCCCAGAATATCGGTATGCACAAAGGGAAAATGTGCAATATCAAGAAAATTCTCAACCGCTCGCAAAGGCGAACACCGCACCCGGACAACGCCAACATCCACCAGACGACGGCCCGGTTGCTCTGCCTCTGGAATGTCGAACAGCGGTTTTCTGGGCGTGCCCAGCGAGGTCCACACATGTCCGTAACGCTCGATCACAGGCAGAATACGACCGTCCGTGGTTGCAACCTCAGCCTTGCCATCAGCGCCCTTGGCAACGTGGATTGGATGGCGCATGAGCGCGGTGCTCTGTCCTGTCGTATCAAGTTGGCTTGACATGCCGACGGGATACCATTCGTCCACCATAGAGCCGCCCATCATGCGTCTTCCCTCAACTGGATGGCTTCCGCTTTTCTGCGCAAGGTTTCCGCGCAACGCGACAGGGTGATGCGACGGCTGACCGTTGCATCCTGATCGACCAGAATATGCACCAACGTCTCGCAATCACTTTTAGGCACCAACAGAAGCCAGATGGTTTCTCCCGCAAGGGTACATGAGATCACACCATTTTCGTTGGCTTTAGCCCCGGCTGCGGATTCTAAAGCAGCGATATCGGCATCAACCGTTACTGTCTTCAGCGGTGCCTGAACTGTGAAAGCTGGAGGTTCTTCAGTGGGTCTTTCTTGCGCCACCCAAATAATGCCATCACGTTCTTCAACGACGCTATTGCGCAGATTAATGGTTTCGGGAGGAACCAGTCCCGGATGGGCAGGAATGCGCTGACACCGCCCATCGCTCGCAAAACTCCAGCCGTGATAAATGCAAGACAGCGTTTCTCCACGCACAAACCCATAGGAGAGACGCATGCCGCGATGCGGACAGCGGTCTGAACTGGCCGCCAGCACGCCTGACTGGCTGCGCCATAGCGCGATTTTGCCATCCGGTATCGAGGCAGGAACCACGGTTGCTTTCGGGACATCCGCCGAAAGCGCCACCGGTATCCATTGATCGTTTTTATACGACAACATCGTCACATCAACTCGAAATATGTAGTGTTATTTCAGATAAATAGCCGGATTGAATGGCGACATGCCCTCACATATTGGGGAGGTTTGCACAAAATCTCAACAATTGCAACGATGACTATAATATGTGCAAAGCTGCTTGAAGAGAAAAATAATTCTACGTTGCAATAGGTTATCGGAACGCATCTAAACGTTGGCTTTTGCTCGGCGTGCGCACAATCGTTTCCACCCAAACATCAATTGGTCCGAGAGAGCAGCCCATTTCCATTGCGTCAATCAACTCCAACGGCCCTTCCAGAATAAGATCGATGCTGCCATCATCAATTTGAAAAATTGAATGGGCCAAACCCAGCTTTTCGGCGTGCTTCTGTATCCAAGGCAAAAAGGAAGCAGCCCCGACGTTGCCGATTATCTGTAGCTTTTCGCATGTATTGCACGAGTTATGTGGTGTCATTTTACTGCTTTGGTGGATTGAAATGGCCGTACTGATGGAGGAAACCAAGACGAACAAACGTTCCCATCGGATTCGATCTCCACTCCACCATCTCTTGGAACCGGCGCAGAATCAATTTCATAGGACGGGAAGAGGATCTCAACCCGATTCTGATCGATGGAACTCGGCTCTCCACGTCATAAGCGCAGGCCCGTATGGGAATCGAAAAGATGAATTTGAGACGGATCAACTTTAACGCCAATTTTGTCACCGCTGCGAATACTGCGACCTCCAGACACTACAAGAGTTAGCTCTGGCTCTGTCATCGTCGTCACATAGCTCAACGACCCCGTGGATTCCACCAGCGCTATCGAAAGGTCAAAGTCTCCTTGCCCGATGGGCACGATTGACAGGTTTTCCGGTCTTAAGCCCAACACCAAATGACGCATCGGCTCCAAAGCACCATGATGAACGAGTGTTTCGGTGACTGCGCCAAACTCAAGTTGAAGGTGCGCGCCATCTGCGGAAACACGTGCCGGAACAAAATTCATGGCAGGTGAGCCAATGAAGCCAGCAACAAAGCGGTTCGCCGGTTTATCATAAAGTGCCAACGGATGACCTTGCTGTTCGATCACGCCATCACGCATCACCACAACATGATCGGCCATGGTCATGGCCTCAATCTGGTCATGGGTCACATAGACTGAGGTTGCTTTTAGCCGATCATGCAGCAAGCGGATTTCTTTGCGCATGTGGACCCGCAGAGAGGCATCGAGGTTCGAGAGCGGCTCATCAAACAAGAACGCTTTGGGATTTCGAACAATTGCCCGGCTCATGGCAACCCGTTGCCGCTGGCCACCGGAGAGTTCACGCGGATACCGCTTTAGTAACGGCATTAACCCGGTTGTTGTGGCGACTTCTTCGGCTGCTTTGCGGGCATCGGCCTTATTCACCCCGCGAATGCGCAGGCTATAGGTGAGGTTTTCTTCCACCGTCATGTGCGGATAGAGCGCATAGGATTGAAACACCATAGCAACATCGCGCTTGCGTGGCGGTACATTGGTCATCAAATCGCCAGCAATTTTCAGCTCTCCCGTGGAGATTTTTTCCAATCCGGCCAAGGATCGTAGTAGCGTTGATTTTCCACAACCAGAGGGGCCAACCAGCGCAACAAAACTGCCTTTTTCAATCGAAAGGTCGATGTTTTTCAGCGCATGGTAGGCACCATAATATTTGTTCACGCCGGTCAATTCGATCTGAAGGGTCATTTGAGGGCTCCCGAAGTGAGGCCGGAGACAATGCGGCGCTGCA
>DNPN01000016.1:0-1003 GCA_003501385.1 Rhizobium sp.
CTGTCTGAGGCCGCCTACACTTATAGTCTCACCCTGCAAATCACCGATTTTGGCGCAAAGCCCGCAAGCTTGAATCTGCGGGTGCGCCAGATGGGCCGTTATAAAGCGGGAATTGCGGCAACGGCCACATTCACCCTGTAAATTTCAACTTAAAAAGGAGATGCATATGACAGACAGCAAGGCGTGGTATTTGTCAAAAACCGTTTGGGGGGCCTTGGTGGCCATTCTCGCGTCCATTTTGCACGTCAGTGGCTTTGAGCTGGGCGTGCTGGAGCAGGGCCAGTTGATTGATGCTTTGGTGGGAATTGCCGGGTCCATTGGCGGACTGGTTGCGCTCTATGGCCGGCTTGTGGCCAATCATGCCATTGTTTCCAAAGACAAAACCGGAGCCTCGTAACGTTTCGCTACAATGCCACACATGACATGACCGAGCATTCATTTGCCATTCAGCCGCTATCGGGTAAAAATCCATCATCGAATCCGAATGCGGCAGAGTGACAGTTCATGGCATCAAAATCGATCATAGGCGGTATTGCAGCCGGGCTGAGTGCCTGGACGCTGCCGATCTCGGCTTCGTCGGTGCCAGATGCCCCGGTGGCACCGGGTGCCCCGGTCGTTATCGTGCAGGCCCAGAACGACCACGGCGATAATGGCGATACCAAGTCCAATGGCCGTGTGGATTGCCGCAATGCAGCCGCCAAGGCTGTGGATCAATCGGGCGGGCAGCTTTTGTCTGTCCGCCTTTCCGGCAATCAATGTGTGATCACGATCCTTGTGCCGGGAACAGGTGATAATGCACGTCCGCGCAAAATGACCATTCAAGTCTCACGATAAGTGTTGCGATCTGGACGTGGTGAAACGGAGAATTCAAGCATGCGCATTCTGGTCGTCGAAGACGATGTCAATCTCAACAGGCAGCTTGTCGAGGCGCTTCAGGAAGCAGGCTATGTGGTCGATCAGGCCCTGGATGGCGAGGAAGGCCATTTTCTCGGCGATACCGAGC
>DNPN01000016.1:1258-25342 GCA_003501385.1 Rhizobium sp.
ATTTTCTCGGCGATACCGAGCCTTATGATGCGGTGATTCTGGATATCGGCCTGCCGCAGATGGATGGCATTACCGTTTTGGAAAAATGGCGCTCGAATGCCCGTGTCATGCCGGTGTTGATATTGACAGCGCGTGACCGCTGGAGCGACAAAGTCTCGGGCATTGATGCCGGGGCCGATGATTATGTTACCAAGCCTTTCCATGTTGAAGAAGTTCTGGCCCGCATTCGTGCGCTGATCCGCCGTGCCGCAGGCCATGCCTCGTCGGAAATCGGCTGCGGTCCGGTGCGGCTGGATACCAAAAGCTCCAAGGTCACGGTCTCTGGCAAGACGCTGAAGCTGACCTCGCACGAGTTTCGTCTGCTGTCTTACCTCATGCATCACATGGGTGAGGTGGTGTCGCGCACAGAACTGGTCGAGCATATGTATGATCAGGATTTTGATCGCGATTCCAACACCATCGAAGTGTTTGTCGGGCGCCTTCGCAAGAAAATAGGACTGGATATGATCGAGACCGTGCGCGGGCTTGGCTATCGTATCAAGGCACCTGACAGCGTCGGGGGCTAAGCAGGTTCCAGAAAAGTGTCCCACGGTTTTCCGACGAGAACCTGCGTTAAAACAAAAGGCGAAGCAGGCGAATCGTTGGCCTGCCATTGAGGGTCTGCTTCGGTGTTCAAGGTCAAATCTCTCACCCTCCGTGTCTTGCTGTTTGCGACGCTGTGGTATGTGATTGCGCTGGTGACCATGGCTCTGGTCATTTCAGCGCTTTATCGTGCGGGTGCAGAGCGTTCTTTCAACGACCTGTTGCGCGCCCAGCTCTATAACGTGGTCAATTCCGTATCGGTGGGTGATGGGGAAAGCCTCAACGGCAGCCCCGCCTTGGGCGATTTGCGCTTTTCGCAGCCCGGAACCGGCTGGTACTGGCTGGTGGAGCCGCTGGGCAGTTTCAACGCCGCGCCCTTGGCCTCCACATCTTTGGGCATGACCAATCTTCCGGTGCCGAGCTTTGAAGAAAGCCCGTTTGACCAGAATTATGAGCGCTTCTATGGCATGACTGACAGTTTTGGAAACCGCCTGCGTATTGCTGAAACCGAGGTTATTCTGGATGAATCGGGCCGCGCCGCCCGTTTTCGCGTCTCAGGCAATCTCAAAGTCGTAGAAGACGAAATCACCGCCTTTTCCCGCAGGCTTTATGCCGTTCTGGTCGCCTTTGGCTTCGGTGGTCTGCTGGTCAATGCCGTCACCATTGTGTTTGGCCTTAAGCCGCTAGATCGCGCACGCCGGGCGCTTGAGCGCATTCGCGGCGGCGAGGCCGAGAAGATCGAAGGGGAATTTCCCCGCGAAATCGAGCCGCTGGCCAATGAAATCAACGCCCTGATCGAGAGCAATCACCGCATTATCGAGCGCGCCCGTATGCAGGTGGGCAATCTTGCCCATTCGCTGAAAACCCCCATTGCCGTGTTGCTCAACGAGGCCCGCGCAGTCCATGCCCCCCATGATGAGGTGATCAAGGCGCAGGCCACCGCCATGCAGGGGCAGGTGAGTTCCTACCTCAACCGCGCCCGGATTGCGGCGCAGCGGGATTCCATCCTGTCGCGCACGGAGGTTGAACCCGTGCTGGAACGGCTGGTGCGGGTGATGCGCAAGCTTAACCCGGAAAAGCAGTTTGAGCTGCACATGGAAGGGACCGGGTTGACGCTGGCTATGGAAAGCCAGGATTTTGAGGAGACCCTTGGAAACTTGCTGGAAAATGCGGCCCGCTATGCCGACTCTCTGGTGGCAGTCACGGCACGGGTGGCACCCGGTGGCGAAGTGGGCCTTGATCCGGGCCGCAAGACATGGCTTGAAATTATTGTGGAAGATGATGGGCCGGGGCTGGCACCCGATCAGATTGGCGAAGCGCTAAAACGAGGCCGAAGGCTGGATGAAAGCAAGCCGGGAACCGGGCTTGGCTTGTCTATCGTCAAGGAAATTACCTCGGAGTATCAAGGAAAGCTGGGATTGTCGCGTGGGGTCAAGGGCGGGCTGCTGGCACGTCTTGTTTTACCGGCCATCTCACGCGATATTGTCTAGAGTTTGTCAGGGAAAAGTGGAACCCGGTTTTCCCTGACAAACTCAAACAAAGAAGTTTAGAGTCTGTCTGGTCCAATCTGAACCAGACAGACTCTAAAGATGTTACATTCAGAATCGTGCCTTGCAAATCGCTGCATGGTGAGGCTTAACATTTGGGCAAAGTCCATGCGACGACAAGATGTTATGAACATGAGAGGCTCAGTCGGCAAGCCATGATGATTTCCAGAACTGCTCTTGTCACTCTTTTTGCTTGCGTTTCCGCTCTTTCGTCCTGTCAGACAACCCAGAGCGGAGGGCCAAAAGGCTCCTTGTTTGGTGGCCCTGCAAAGACGCCGTCGGTCTATATCAGTGCATTGGATGGCGGGGTTGTGTCTCAATCCGGGGCAGACCTCTCGAACGGGCAAAAGCAGCGCGCGCTCGAAGCCGAATATCGGGCGCTGGAAGCCGCACCGTCCGGGCAAAAAGTCACCTGGAATGATGATGATGCCGCAGGCGAAGTGGTTGCGGCTGCCCCCTATCAGGTGGGCAATCAGAATTGCCGCCAGTACAAACACAGCGTCACCATGGACGGCAAGACCTATCAGGCCCACGGCGCTGCATGCCGCAATGACGATGGAACTTGGACGCCCCTTGATTGAATTATGAGGTTAAATCTCTTTTTGATTATAATTTTCAAACGAGTGAACATTAAGTCTGCACTGTGACCTGCGCCTCTGGATAAAGTAATTGGACCCTATGCTGTTCTGGATTGTCATTGCCTTTTTAACCTTTGTCGTGACTGCGAGCTTTCTGATGCCATTCCTGCGCGGTGGTCGCCGTGCGGAGGTGCAGACCCGCGACGGAGCCATGGCCGTCTATCGTGATCAGTTGCAAGAGCTGGAGCGCGACAAGGCGGGTGCATTGATCTCAAGCGAAGAGGCCGATTATGCCCGCGCCGAAATTGCGCGCCGTTTGCTGGCAGCCGAGAGCGGCGCTGCGGTTGCCATTCGGCAGCCCTCGCGCCATATTCTCGCGCAGGCCTTTGTTGTGCTACTAGTGCCAGCTATTGGGCTTGGACTTTACCTGACATTGGGCAGTCCAGACCTTCCATCACAGCCGCTGGCGGAGCGGTTAGCGGCACCCGGCAATGACATCAATTTGCTGATTGCCAAAGCCGAGCGGCATTTGATGGAAAAGCCCGATGACGGTGCCGGGTGGGATGTGCTGGCCCCAATCTACATGCGACAAAACCGGATAGGTGATGCGCAATTGGCCTATCAGAATGCCATTCGCTTGAATGGTGCCTCGGTGGATCGGCTGAACGGGCTTGGTGAAGCCATCATTGCGCAAAATGATGGGATTGTCACCGATGATGCCCGCGATCTGTTTCGCCGCTCTGCCACAATGAGTGATGATAATCCCCGCGCCGATTATTATCTGGCGCTGGCACTGGAACAGGCGGGCAAGAAGCCGGAAGCGCTGGCCGCTTTCAAGGCGATTGCGGCCAAATCTCCGCCGAATGCGCCGTGGCAACCGCTCGTGGCGCGCCATATCGCCCAGAATGGTGGAGCAGGCGCTACACCCGCACCGCTTGGTAATCCCGATGCGGCGGCTGTTGCTGCCGCGCAATCCATGTCGGATGAAGATCGGCAAAAGATGGTTGCTGGCATGGTGGCCAGTCTGGATGCCAAGCTGAAGGCTGATCCCAAAAATTTCGAGGGCTGGATGCGGCTGGTGCGCTCTTATGTCATGCTTAAAGAACCGGCCAAGGCCTTGGATGCGCTGAAAACCGCGCTAAAATCCTATCCAGCCAATGGTGATGAGGGCAAGCAATTGATTGCTGCGGCCAAGGCGCTGGGCCTGTCGGTTGAGGAGGCGTTGCAATGACCCGCAAACAAAAACGCCTTGCCGTGATTGCCGGAGGTGTCGGCTTTATCATGGTTGCCGTGTTGCTGATCCTGTTCGCCTTTGGCCAATCGGTTGCCTATTTCTACATGCCCGGTGATCTGGCTAAGACACCCGTGGGACCGGGAACGCGCATTCGCCTCGGCGGATTGGTGGCCGAAGGCTCGGTCAAACGCGGCAACGGCACCACCGTCACTTTCGCCGTTACCGATGGAAAATCCACCGTGCCGGTGACCTATACCGGCATTCTGCCGGATCTGTTCCGCGAGGGGCAGGGCGTGGTGACCGAAGGCGTCTTTGCCGCAGGCGGTACTCTGTTTGCGGCCGATACGGTTTTGGCCAAGCATGATGAAAAATACATGCCCAAGGAAGTGGCCGACCGCCTGAAAAAAGACGGCGTGTGGAAAGAAGGGGAGCCAGCCAAATGATCATTGAGATTGGCCATTATGCTTTGGTGCTGGCGCTGGCTGCGGCCCTGATTGTTTCCATCCTGCCCGTGATTGGCGCGAGGCGGGTTGATACGGCCCTGATGCAAACCGCCGTCAATGGCACATTCGCCCTGTTTGGCCTTGTAGTGCTGGCCTTCGCCGCTTTGGCGCATGCCTATCTGGCGTCAGATTTTTCGCTGCTGAATGTCTATCAGAACTCCCATTCATTGATGCCAACCGTGTATCGTTTTGCCGCCGTCTGGGGCAATCACGAAGGCTCGATGATGTTGTGGCTGCTGATTCTCACCCTGTTCAGCGCCATGGTCGCGGCATTTGGCGGAAATCTGCCAGATCGGCTACGGGCCAATGTGCTGGCTGTGCAGGCATGGATCACCACCGCCTTTTTGCTGTTCATTCTGCTGACCTCCAATCCGTTTATCCGCCTCTCGCCTGCGCCAGCGGAGGGGCAAGACCTTAACCCCGTGCTGCAAGACCCCGGCCTCGCCATTCACCCGCCTTTGCTCTATCTCGGCTATGTTGGCTTTTCCGTCTGTTTTTCCTTTGCCATTGCCGCGCTGATGGATGGGCGCATTGATGCCGCTTGGGCGCGCTGGGTGCGGCCATGGACCTTGGCCGCCTGGACTTTTCTCACCGCTGGCATCGCCATGGGCTCTTACTGGGCCTATTATGAGCTGGGCTGGGGTGGCTGGTGGTTTTGGGACCCGGTGGAAAACGCCTCTTTCATGCCATGGCTGGCCGGAACGGCATTGCTGCATTCGGCGCTGGTGATGGAAAAGCGAGACGCGCTGAAAATCTGGACGGTGCTTCTCGCCATCCTCACCTTTTCCTTATCGTTGCTCGGCACATTCCTTGTCCGCTCTGGCGTTTTGACCTCGGTGCATGCCTTTGCCACAGACCCGACACGCGGTATTTTCATTCTCTGCATTCTGATCTTCTTCATCGGTGGGGCGCTGTTTTTGTTCATGCTGCGCGCACCGCTTCTGAAAACCGGGGGGCTGTTTCAACCCATCTCGCGTGAAGGCGCGTTGGTGCTGAACAATCTCATTCTCACCGTCTCGTGCGCGACCGTGCTGATCGGCACGCTCTATCCCCTGCTGTTGGAAACCTTGACGGGCGATAAGATTTCCGTGGGGCCACCCTTTTTCAACCTTACTTTCGGCCTGTTGATGATTCCGCTGATTGTCGCGGTTCCCTTTGGTCCGATGATGGCATGGAAGCGCGGCGATCTGCTGGGGGCGTTGCAACGGCTTTATCTGTTGGCCGCTTTGGCCTTTCTGGCCGGGCTGGTCCTGTATTACATCAAGAATGGTGGGCCGGTGATGGCCGTTTTGGGGCTGGCGGCTGGCTTTTTTGTCATGTTCGGCGCATTGGCTGATCTGTGGTATCGCGCCGCCTTTGGCAAGCAGACAGCCAGCGTGGCGTTTCGTCGGCTGGTTGGCCTGCCGCGCTCTGCCTTTGGCACAGCGCTGGCGCATTTCGGCTTTGGTGTCACGGTGCTTGGCATTGTCACTGTTACCACCTTCCAGACCGAAACCGTGGTGGAAATGACACCGGGCATGACCACAGAGGTCGGTGGTTTTTCGCTGACCTATGATGGATTGCGCTCCGGCAAAGGCCCCAATTACACCGAGGATCGCGGCCATTTCACCATTCGCCGTGCTGGCGTAAGCGCAGGCGATGTCTGGTCATCAAAGCGGCTTTACACGGCGCGGCGTATGCCCACCACAGAGGCTGGCATTCGCACCTTTGGCCTGAGTCAGCTTTATGTATCGCTGGGCGACGCCATGGATGGCGGCGGCATGGTGGTGCGAATCTGGTGGAAGCCTTTCATTCTGTGCATCTGGGGTGGCGCTCTGGTGATGATGATTGGTGGTTTTGTATCGCTGAGTGACCGACGCTTGCGCGTTGGCGCGCCGCGTCGCAAAAGTAAGCCTTCTCCCATCAAGGTTCTGGAGGCGGCGGAATGAGAGGGCGGTTCCTGGCGCTTTGTGCGCTTTTCATCCTGTCGATCTCGCCCGCTTTTGCGGTGAACCCGGATGAAGTGTTGAAAGACCCGGCGCTGGAGGCGCGCGCGCGCCACCTGTCCTCGCAATTGCGCTGCATGGTCTGTCAAAATCAATCGATTGATGATTCCAACGCCGAATTGGCCCATGATCTGCGGCTCTTGGTGCGCGAGCGCATCGTCAAAGGCGATAGTGATGAGGATGTCTTGCGCTATCTGGTGTCCCGCTACGGCGAATTTGTGCTGCTAAAACCCCGTTTGAGCCGTGAAACCCTTGTGTTGTGGGGTGCCCCGGGTCTGTTGCTGCTGATTGGAGCAGCAAGTGTTTTTGTCTACAGCCGCCGCCGTTTGGCGCGCGAAATTGCGCCGAAATTGAGCGCGGAAGAAGAGGCTCGGCTCCGGCAAATTCTGTCTGAATAGCTGCTGACGATTACCTGTCTGTTTGATGACAATTTGCATTACCAAAGTTTCATCTGGCGGACAGTTCTTTGTAAGGTGATCATCCCTATATCTTAGTCATCCACCGCCAGACAGTCGTCTTTGACCTCCAGGACGACGGTTCGAGACCACAGATGCTAAACGAAGATAAAGGTATAGATCCCATGTCTACCAACACCACAAAGCGCTCTACCAAGTCTCTGCTCAAGACTGGCACCATTGCCGGGCTTGCTGCGCTGATGATGGCCGGGACTGTTCCAGCCATGCTGACGCACGCCTATGCCGAGGCCGTTAATGTGCAGGCACCACAGGTGCCAAGTTTTGCTGATCTGGTGAGTGCTGTTTCGCCAGCGGTTGTCTCCATCCGCGTCAAATCGGATGTGCAGCAGACATCGGACGATGGCAGCAGTTTTTCCTTCAATGGCCGCGATATGGACCAACTGCCTGACCCGCTGAAACGCTTCTTCAAGGAATGGGGCATGCCCGGTCAGGGTGGTCGCGGCGGGCCAGACGGTCACGGTCCACACGCTGAACGCCATGGCAAGCTGCGCCCTGTGGCGCAAGGCTCAGGCTTCTTCATCTCGGAAGATGGCTATGTTGTCACCAACAACCACGTTGTGTCCGATGGCCAGGCCTACACTGTCGTCATGAATGACGGTACGGAATATGACGCCAAGCTCGTGGGCAAGGATCAGCGCACTGATCTGGCGGTTCTGAAGGTGAATGAGCCGAAGAAAAAATTCACCTACGTCAACTGGGCTGATGACAATAAGGTCCGCGTCGGTGACTGGGTTGTGGCCGTGGGCAATCCATTTGGTCTCGGTGGCACCGTGACATCCGGTATCGTCTCGGCCTTTGGCCGTGATATCGGCTCCGGCCCCTACGATGATTACATTCAGATCGATGCGCCTGTGAACCGTGGCAACTCCGGCGGTCCAGACTTCAACCTGAATGGTCAGGTTGTGGGCATCAACACCGCCATCTTTTCGCCATCGGGCGGCAGCGTGGGTATTGCCTTCGCTATTCCGGCCTCTACAGCCAAAACCGTTGTGGCTGAATTGATCAAGAATGGTGCCGTCAAGCGCGGTTGGCTCGGTGTAGAGATCCAGCCCGTGAGCAAGGATATTGCTGAATCGCTCGGCCTTGCCGATGCCAAGGGCGCGCTGGTTGCTCAGCCACAGGCAGGCTCTCCTGGTGAGAAGGCCGGTATCAAGCAGGGTGACGTGATCACCGCCGTCAATGGTGATCCGATCAAGGACCCTCGTGATCTGGCCAAGCGCATTGCAGCCTTTGCGCCGGGCACGAAGGTTGATGTCACGCTGTGGCGTGCAGGAGCCTCCACATCGCTCAAGGTTGATCTTGGCGATCTGCCCGCAGCGAAGGAAGTGGCCAGCACTGATGGCGATCAGGATCAATCGGAGAATGTCGCCCCTGCAAAGGAAAAGGCTTTGACCAGCCTCGGCATCACCGTGAAGCCTTCCGATGACGGCAAGGGTCTGACGATCACCGATGTAGATCAGAATTCCGATGCTGCCGACAAGGGTTTGAAGGCCGGACAAACCATCACGTCTGTCAACAATCAGCAGGTTGCCAAGGCTGCGGATGTGACACGGATTATTGACGAAGCCAAGAAGAGCGGTCGCTCTAAGGCTCTCTTCCAGATCCAGACCGATCAGGGCAGCCGTTTCGTGGCCCTTCCTGTCAATCAGGGCTGATCTGGCAATGAGTTGAAATTGCTGATGCGGCGGCTGGCACCCATGTCAGCCGCCGTCTTTCTTCTAGGGTTTGTCTGGTTCAGATGGAACCAGACAAACCCTAGATTCCTTTGTTGTCGTTTGTCTTTTCGGGAAAACCGGTGACCACTTTTCCCGGACAAACTTTAAAACAGGAGCGGATCATGCCAATTGAAACGGGACAAAGCGTGGAAAGCAGCAATTCGGGTTTTGCGCAAAGCACGGCTGGCAGTAATGTCGTGCACATGAAAATACTTGTTATTGAAGATGATCTCGAAGCCGCCGCCTATATGACCAAGGCCTTTCGGGAAGCGGGCATTCTCGCCGATCACGCCAGCGATGGCGAGGCGGGCCTGTTTATGGGCACGGAAAACACCTATGATGTGATGATCATTGATAGGATGTTGCCACGCCGCGATGGCTTGTCGGTGATTTCCGAATTGCGCAAGCGCTCCATCAACACGCCGGTGCTGATTCTATCGGCCTTGGGGCAGGTGGATGACCGGGTGACGGGCCTGCGCGCTGGCGGCGATGATTATCTGCCTAAACCCTATGCATTCTCCGAGCTTTTGGCGCGGGTGGAAGTCCTGGGCAGGCGCAAAGGTGCGCCGGAACAGGATATGATCTACCGCGTTGGCGATCTGGAGCTGGATCGGCTTTCCCATGAGGTGCGCCGCGAGGGCAAGGAAATCCTGCTGCAACCGCGCGAATTTCGCCTGCTGGAATATTTGATGAAAAATGCCGGGCAGGTGGTGACCCGCACCATGTTGCTGGAACATGTCTGGGATTATCATTTTGATCCGCAAACCAATGTGATTGATGTGCATGTGTCGCGTCTGCGCTCCAAGATCGAGCGCGATTTTGACAAGCCGCTTTTGAAAACCGTGCGCGGTGCGGGCTATATGATCAAGGATGAAGGCTAACTCATGTCGCGCAAAAGTGTGCAGCGGTTTTGCGATAACGACATGAGGAGCAAAGACTGATGGCCCGTCTTGGTTTGTTGCTGCGGTCTACGGCGGTTCGGCTGTCGGCGCTGTATATTTTGTTGTTTGCACTCTGCGCCGCTTTTCTGGTTTTCTACGTCACGGCTCTGTCAGAACGTTTGCTCAACCAGCAAACCCGCGACAGCTTGCAGCAGGAAGTCAGCGAAATTCAAACCGTTTATGATCGCGGTGGTATCAACAGCCTGTTGAAGCTGATGGAGCGGCGCATGCGCCAGCCGGGTGCCAATCTCTACGTCATTGCCGGGCCGAATGGTCAGTTTCTGGCGGGTAATGTCAGCGAAGTTCAGCCCGGAATTCTCGATAAAGAAGGCTGGACGGGTTTTCCTTTCCTCTACAATCGCTATCTGGAAACCAAGGATGATCGCCCGCATCTGGCGCTCGCCAATGTGGTTTTTCTGGATAATGGACTGCGTATTCTGGTGGGTCGCGACCTTGGCGAGCCGACAAAATTCCGTATTCTGGTGCGCAATGCGCTGATGGTGGCACTGGCGATTATGGGAGCCGGTGCTCTGGTCATCTGGTTTGCCATTGGCCGAAACGCCTTGAAGCGGATTGATCGCATGTCGGCTGCCAGCAAGAAGATTATGGCGGGTGATCTGGCGCAGAGATTGCCGGTGTCGGGTTCGGGTGATGAGTTTGATCGGCTGTCATTGTCATTGAACGAGATGTTGGAGCGGATTGAAAAGCTCAATGAGGGCTTACGGCAGGTGTCGGACAACATTGCCCATGATTTGAAGACCCCTCTGACACGCTTGCGCAACAAGGCATCTGACGCGCTGGGCTACGATGATGATGACAAGCGCAGAGCGGCGTTGGAAGGCATTATTGGCGAATCCGATCAGCTGATCCGCACCTTCAACGCGCTTTTGATGATCTCGCGAGTAGAGGCAGGCTCTATTGCCGCAGAACTAAGCCTGCTTGATCTCTCCGTCATCGCATCCGACACTGCCGAATTGTACGAGCCTGTAGCGGAAGAGGCCGGTTACGTGCTGGCCAGTGCTATTGATGGGAAAATTTCGGTGCGCGGCAATCGTGAGCTGATTGGACAGGCCATTTTTAACCTGCTGGACAATTCCATCAAATATGCCGGAGATAATGGCAGTGAAATTCGAGTTGGCCTTAAGCTTGTGAAGGGTGAGGTGCATCTGAGCATTGCCGATCAGGGACCGGGTATTCCACAAGAGCTCCGCGCGGATGCGATAAAACGCTTTGTGCGGCTGGATGAAAGCCGCACCAAACCCGGCACGGGGCTTGGCCTTTCACTTGTCTCTGCCGTCATGGCCCTGCATGGTGGGCGCATGGAATTGAGCGATACAAATGCTGCGGATAAGCAGGCTCCTGGCCTCACAGTCACCATGGTCTTTCCGCGTGCAACAGCATAAACTCTACACAACCTGTCATTAAAAGCAGGATTGGAGGAGATATGCCCAAGTTTGAACCACGCGACGACAGACGCCTGCTGGCGGATGTCGCGATGGATGTGATCCAGCCGCTCAACAAGACGGAAACCCGGCTGGTGCTGTCGCAATTGAAAGAGCTTGGCCAGCAACACGCTGCCGTTGCCGATCTTCTGGCGGGCGATACACCGCTGAAAGGCTTTTTGACGGCTGCCCTATCCCTGTCACCATATTTGCGTGAACTGGCGGAGCGGCAACCCGAATTGCTCACCATTGCCATCACCGAGCCGCTGGAGCAAAGCTTGGAACGCCTTGTGCAGCAAGCCCGTTTGGCGTGGCAACCTGAACCCGGTGAACCAGCGCCGACAGAAGCGCTGGTGATGACACGCCTGCGCTGCGCCAAGCGTGGCCTGTCGTTCTTGCTGGCCTTGGCTGATTTGGGGCGTATGCTGGAAACGCGGCAGATCACGCATTGGCTGGCGCGCATGGCGGAAGCGGCCGTGGCGGCAGCTATTGATCATGTGTTGTTGATAGGCCATGAGGCGCAAAAGCTGCGCCTGCACGATTCGCGCGCACCAGCAAAAGACAGCGGCTTGATTGTGCTGGGCATGGGCAAGCTGGGTGCGTTTGAGCTTAACTATTCCTCAGACATAGACCTCGTTGTGTTTTTTGATCCCGCAGCCGGAATTTTACCGCAGCCGGAGGATGGCACCGAAATCTATGGCCGGATGATGCGGCGCCTGATCCGTATTCTGCAAGAGCGTACTGCCGATGGCTATGTGTTCCGCACAGACTTGCGTTTGCGGCCCGATCCGGGGGCAACGCCTTTGGCGGTGCCGGTGGAGGCGGCTCTGCATTATTACGAGGGGCGCGGGCAAAACTGGGAGCGGGCGGCCTTTATCAAGGCGCGTCCTGTGGCCGGGGATCTTGCTGCGGGAGAGGCGTTTCTCAAAGAACTCTCACCTTTCGTGTTTCGCAAATATCTCGATTATGCGGCCATTGCCGATATTCACTCGATCAAGCGGCAAATCCATAGCCACAAGGGCCATGGGGTGATTGCGGTGAAGGGGCATAACGTCAAGCTCGGGCGCGGCGGTATTCGTGAGATCGAGTTTTTTGCCCAGACCCAGCAATTGATTGCTGGCGGTCGCATGCTGGAATTGCGCGCCCGTGCCACCGAGGCCGCATTGGCCGCGCTGGAACAGGCCCGCTGGATTGATGCTGAAACCCGAGACGAATTGACTGAGGCCTATTGGTTTCTGCGCAATGTCGAACACCGCATCCAGATGGTGCATGATGAGCAAAGCCACACCCTGCCCACGACGGAAGCCGAGCTAAAGCGCATTGCTTTCATGATGGGTTTTGCCAGCGTTGCAAGCTTCTCAGACGCCTTGCAGGCAAGGCTCAAACGGGTTGAGCGGCGTTATGCGCAGCTGTTTGAGCAAGAGGATGGCCTCTCCATTGGCGGCAATCTGGTGTTTACCGGCCAGAACGATGACCCTGATACGCTGTTGACACTGCAAAAGCTGGGCTTCAAACGTCCTGAAGACATTTCCCGCGTTATCCGCACCTGGCATTATGGCCGCTATCGCGCCACCCAATCGGTGGAGGCACGAGAGCGCTTGACGGAGTTAACCCCGCATCTTCTCAAAGCCTTTGGTGAAAGCAGCCGCGCCGATGAGGCGTTGTTGCGCTTTGATGCCTTTCTGGCGGGTCTTCCCGCTGGCATTCAGCTGTTTTCGCTGTTGGGCAATAACCCGACCCTGCTGGATCTGATCGTCACCATCATGGCGGCGGCACCCCGGTTGGCAGGCATCATTGCCAGCCGCCCGCATGTGTTTGATGGCATGCTGGACCCAGGCCTGCTGGAGGAATTGCCGACGCGCGCCTATCTGGCAAAAAGGCTGAATGCATTTTTGCTTGGGGTTCGCCATTACGAGGATGTGCTGGACAGGCTTCGGATTTTTGCCGCTGAACAGCGCTTTCTAATTGGCATCCGGCTTTTGACGGGTTCCATTGCCGCCGATGCCGCAGGCCGCGCTTTTACTGATCTCGCCGATCTGGTGATTGACCAGGCCTTGTTGGCCGTGCGTCAGGAAATGCAGGCCGCCCACGGATGCATTGCCGGGGCTGAAGTTGCGCTGGTGGGCATGGGCAAGCTTGGCTCGTTTGAGCTGACGGCAGGCTCAGACGTGGATCTGATTGTGCTCTATGATTATCCCGAAGGCGGCGGCGATAGCGATGGCGAAAAGCCGCTGGACCCGGTGCGCTATTACACCCGCTTTACCCAGAGGCTGATTGCCGCCATCTCCGCACCCACGGCAGAGGGCGTGCTCTATGAAGTTGATATGCGCCTTCGCCCCTCCGGCAATAAAGGGCCGGTGGCCACGCGGCTAAAGGCATTTGAGCGCTATCAGGCCGAGGAGGCTTGGACATGGGAGCACATGGCGCTCACCCGCGCCCGGGTGATGACGGGCGATGCGCGGTTGATGGCGCAGGCCGAGGCAAGCATTGCCGGGGTTTTGGCCGCCCATCGCAACAAGCAGAAAATCGCCGCAGACGTGGCCGAGATGCGCAGCCTGATAGAGGAGGAAAAGCCACCGCTGAATGGTTTTGATCTTAAGCTGATGCCCGGCGGGCTGATAGATCTGGAGTTTCTGGCCCAATATCTGGCGCTGATTGCCCCGCAAGAGGGCTTACACGTTGCCCGCAGCATGACAACGGTTGAGAGCCTGAAAAGCCTTGGTTCTGTTCTGCTCAACCGCGATGATCTGGACACCTGCTTGGCAGCGCTGCGGCTCTACAACGATGTTTCGCATGTGATCCGCACCTGTGTGGAAGGTCAGTTCAAACCGTCCGAGGCCCCGGCGGGCCTTATCGATCTGATGGTCCGTGTCTCGGAGTGCCCGGATATCAAGACGCTTGAAGCCGAGCTGAAGCGTCTTTCTAAGGCCGTTCGTCGTATTTTTCAGGCCGTTGTCAGAGCTTGAGTCACGGATTTACGGATTGGTTGTTTCGGGGCCACGGTATCTGGCACCGTGATCACCACAACTGTGCCAACACCTTCACGGGAGCGAACCTTTAACGAGCCGCCGTGAAGCATGGTCAAGGAGCGCGAGATGGCTAGACCAAGGCCAGAACCGCCCTTGCTTTTGGCATATTGGCTTTGCACCTGCTCAAACGGCTGCCCAATCTTGCTGATGGCTTTTTTGGGAATGCCAATACCTGTATCGGCAATCAACAGCCTCACCGCACCGGCAACCTTGTAGGACCGCACGGAAATCCTGCCGCCTGCATTGGTGAACTTCACCGAGTTGGACAAGATGTTCAGCATGATCTGCTTCATGGCGCGCCGATCTGCGGTCATGGTGAGGCCGGATGCAATGCGTCGCTCAATCGAAATGTCCTTGCTCATGGCCGAAACCGTGGTCAGTCGCAGGGTTTCGTCAATCAGCGATTCAAAATCAATCGCCTCGCATTTCAGCACCATATGGCCCGCCTCGATTTTCGACATATCGAGAATATCATTGATAACATTCAGCAAATGCCTGCCGCTATCGTGAATGTCACGGGCATATTCATCATATTTGGACGAGCCGATCGGGCCGAACATATGGGTGCAGAGGATTTCGGAAAAGCCCAAAATGGCGTTCAGCGGGGTCCGAAGCTCATGGGACATGTTGGCCAGAAACTCTGATTTGGCCTTGTTGGCGGCCTCAGCCCGCTGCTTTTCGGCCAGATATTTCTCGTTGGCGTCTGACAGCTCGGACTTTTGGCGCTCCAGCTTTTTCTGAGAGGCGGAAAGGTCGCCAATGGTTGCCATCAATCGGCGCTCCTGCTCGCGCAAGCGTTCCTGATGACGCTTGAGCAAGGTGATGTCGGTGCCGACGGACACGAGACCACCATCACGGGTGCGGCGTTCGTTGATTTGCAGCCAGCGCTCATCGGCCAATTGCAGTTCGGTGGTGCGCGAGCTGCCGGTGGCGTTTGGATCGGCAATGCGTCGTTGAATAATCGGGCGGGCGGCGGCTGCATCCACGGCGGCGCGCTCGGCTCCTGGCACCAGCACGTGATCTGGCAGGCCATAGACCTTCTGGAAATGGGCATTCCACAGCACCAGTCGCTCGTTCTTGTCCCACAGAACAAAGGCTTCCGATGTGCTTTCAATCGCATCCGCCAACCGTTGGTCTGCCTCGGCATAGCGCTGGGCGAGGCGATGCTGTTCGGTCACGTCCATAGCAATGCCAATCACATGGGGACACCCGGAATGGGTGCGGATAACCTGCGCGCGGGCGCGGAGCCAGACATAATGGCCATTGGCATGACGCATGCGAAACACCTGATCAATATGCCGATCGCCATTGCGGCCAATGGTGCGGGCCAGAGCATAAAGATTTCCGTCATCCGGGTGCATCAGCTTTGCCGCATCGGCAAAGGCCAAGGGATCGCTGGATGGTTCTTGCCCGAGAATATCAAACATCGAACGCGACCACACCAGCTTGCGCGTGGCCAGATCGAAATCCCACAAGCCGCAACGCCCGCGTGACAGGGCCGTTTCGACCCGGTGATTGGATTCGGCAAACACATCGGATGTTTCGCGGGCACGTTTGGCCTGCGAAAAATAGGCGTAGAGAACACCCATCAAGATCAACGAAATCGCTGCAAACAATGTGACATTCAAGGCGATTTCTGCCTGCCAATAATCGGAGGCGGATTTGAGAGAATGTGCCGCCAGCACCAATGCGCCATCCTTGCCGGTCGGGGTCAGAACGGCAATGTGGCGGGCTCCGTCAATGTCAGTTTCAATCGCACCGGTCTTATCGGCAAACCGCTTCAATGTTGCGACCTGCGGAAACATATCCATGACATGCAAGCCCACAAAAGGTGCACCCTTGCTGGAGCCAGCAATCACCAGACCATTGGGATCCAGCAGCAGAACAAAACTTTCCTCATCCAGCAACTCGGCGGGCAGAAATTTGCCGATTAATTGCTCAGCTGTCGCGCGATCCATGGTGGCAGGATTGATCGACCCCGAAGACAGCGCCGCCGATGTGGTGGAGGCCATCATTGCGGTTGAATGCCGAATGGCGCTTTCCATGCGACCGTATTCTGACACAAGACCCAATCCGCGCGCCGATGCAACGACGATGAGAAAGGCAACCACGAGAATAGGAATGATCTGCCGAAGCGCCGCATCCGTATTGGGCGCAGACAGGTTGACCACCGCCGACAAGGGGTTGCTTCTATGGAAAACAGATTTCAGTATAGACGCAAATCCAGAAAATTTGAGTCGCAACCGCTCATCGGCTGCGGTTGCCCGCTGCACGTTCACCATATTCCCCGCCTTGATCCATCGTGTGATTCAACGCGCCGCTCGCCCGAATCTAAGCTAATGAATCATTTGAGATTCTTTCTGTCCAGTCGAAAATTAAGAGACTGTTAACCCATTGCGAAGAATCGTGTTTTTATATGTCATTCAAGATTTGACATCTGTTTCTTAGCTATTTCTCAATGATTCGCAATATTAGCGGCAACAAAAAAGCGGCCGGGGAATCCCAGCCGCTTATTTATTCGACTTGTCTTGAATTCAGACTGTCAGGATGCGGTCGACAATATCTCTGACGTCGTTCGAAAGTCCGGTTGCGGAACCAATCGTTGTCAACGCAGCGCGGGCTTTTTCTGCCCGCACCGGTTCCAGCAATTGCCAGGTCCGCATGGACGTCAGCAGACGCGCGGCCAGCTGTGGATTTCGCTTGTCGATCGACAGAATCTCTTCCGCCACCACATTGTAGGATGCGCCATCTGCCCGATGAAAGCCGGTGGGATTGGAAAAGGCAAAACTGCCAATCAATGCCCGCACACGGTTGGGGTTTTCGGCATTGAATTTGGGGCTTTGCATCAAGGTCTTGATGCGCTCCAACCCACCATCACCGGGAATTGTGGCCTGAATGGAGAACCATTTGTCCATCACCAGTGCGTTATTGGCAAAGCGGGTTTCAAAATTTCCAAGTGCCGCCTCGGCTTCTTCCGTTGCCGTGAAATGGTGGGCCAGCACGGAAAGAGCATGGGAGAGGTCCGTCATATTGTCAGCTTTGCCAAAGGCTTCCGCTGCAAGCGCAGGATCGTTGCCCGCTTGTGCTATATATCCCAAAGCTGCATTCTTCAACGCGCGCCGCCCGGCAGACTGAGCATCCGGGCTGTAAGGCGCATCCGTTGCCATATCCTGGTACAGGCGGGCAAGCAGGTCCAGACCCGCGACGGCAATATCCTTGATAATCGCCTGACGGGCTGTGTGGATTGCCTGAGGATCAACATCACCGCCCAGTTCGCGGGCAATATCAGCCTCTGTGGACAAAGCGAGTGCCTGAGCACGGAATGCGGGTTCAAGCGTCTCATCGCCCACAATCGCCAGAAGACTTTGCTTCAAGGCGTCGTTGAAAACGATTGGCTTGCCCGCACGCGCTTGCTTTGCACCCTCACACAGCACAGGCAAGGCGAGGTCGGTTAATGCTTGCCAGCGGCTGAACAGGTCTGTCTCCGACCTTGCAATCAATCCAAGATCATCGCTCGACTGGCTGAAATGCAGGGTAACAGGGGCCGAAAAGCCGCGGTTGAGCGACAAAACAGGACGTTTCGAAATACCCTCGAACACTAAGGTCTGTTGGCTCTCCGTCAGGTGCAGAACATCGCCGGTCACGTCGCCACCACGTACCGCTTTGGCTTTCATAAATGCGCCGTTGGCCGCCAACAGGCCGAAGGACAGCGGAATATGCATCGGCACTTTGTTGGGCTGGCCGGGGGTAGGGGCAATGGTCTGCTTCAGATCAACGCTGAAGGTTTTTGCTTTGGCGTCATAGCTGGTGGAGACACTCACCTGCGGCGTGCCCGCCTGATGATACCACAGCGAAAATTGCGTGAGATCGCGACCCGACGCATCCGCGAAGCATTTGACAAAGTCTTCAACCGTGGCAGCTTCACCATCATGGCGCTTGAAATAAAGGTCCATACCCTTTTTGAACTGCTTCTTGCCCAGGATCGTGGCAATCATCCGCGTGACTTCCGAACCTTTTTCGTAGACGGTCGTCGTGTAGAAATTGTTGATTTCTTTGTATTCGGCGGGGCGAACCGGATGGGCCAGCGGCCCGGAGTCCTCCACAAACTGCTCGGCGCGCAGATGGCGTACTTCTGCAATCCGCTTAACCGCGCGGGAGCGCTGATCGGCAGAAAATTCATGGTCGCGATAGACCGTGAGACCTTCTTTCAGGCAAAGCTGAAACCAGTCGCGGCAGGTGATACGGTTGCCGGTCCAGTTGTGGAAATATTCATGGGCAATGATGGCTTCGATGTTGGCGTAATCGGCATCGGTTGCCGTTTCCGGATCAGCCAGAACGTATTTGTCGTTGAAAACGTTGAGGCCCTTGTTCTCCATGGCCCCCATGTTGAAGTCCGACACGGCAACGATCATGAAAATATCAAGATCATACTCGCGCCCGAACACCTCTTCGTCCCATTTCATCGAGCGCTTCAGGGCATCCATCGCGTAGGCCGCACGGGCTTCCTTGCCATGCTCAACATAGATTTTGAGCGAAACCTCGCGATCAGACTTGGTTGTGAATGTGTCTTCGACAATGCCGAGATCACCGGCGACCAGCGCAAACAGATAGCTTGGCTTGGGGTGCGGATCGAACCATGCGGCAAAATGCTTGCCCTCACCATAACCAGCGCCGCCGAGATAATTGCCATTGGAAAGCAGTAACGGATTGCCTGCCTTGTCTGCAATGATATTGACGGTATAGACTGCGAGCACATCTGGCCGGTCCGGGAAATAGGTGATGCGGCGAAAGCCTTCTGCTTCACATTGCGTGCAGTAGATGCCGTTGGACCGGTACAGCCCCATCAGCTGGGTGTTGGCTTCAGGGTTGATCAGTGTGGTGATGGTGATTTCGAACGGCTCGGTTGCGGGCAGATCGCGGATGACCAGAGAGTCAGGGGTTGCTGTGTAACGCTCGGCCTCGATCTCGATCTGGTCGAACAGAACGCTGGACAGAACCAGTTCATCGCCATCCAACACCAGCGGTGCTTTCGGGTCTGCGCCTTCTCTGCGATGGAAGATCAGGCGGGCCTCGACTTTCGTCTCTGTCGGATCAAGCTCAAAGGTGAGATCAACTCGCTCAAGAACAAAGTCAGTAGGGCGATAGTCCGCCAAGCGTATAACCTGGCCTGTTTCTGTGCGCATCAATATATCCCGATCGTCCAATTGCAAAACCAGTAAACGCAAAGCTTACGCTGGATAGCGCCAGCGTATGTTGCCGGACTATGGCAGCAATTTCTGAACGATTGCTAAAATCCCCATTTTTATTACGGACCTTTTTAAAAAAATTGATCTATTGAGTAGAGGGTACGCTGGGCTGGGGGTTTTTGTTTTCTCATTTGCGACAATCGCGGGGATAGCGCCGAAATTTTTGTGGTCGTTTTTGCATGTGATTGATGATTTTTGCCCCCGCATTACGAAGATCATTCACCCTTCAGGCTTATGGCTTGTATCCAGAGCCCGGATGGGGGACATGACAACATCCCGCTCAAGCAAATCATTGGCTGGCAGCCAAGGTCGTGCGTGCGTTTCTTCGCGAGTTTTTGGAATGGATAATGAGACTTCGGTAAACCCGCTCAGGGGCATTTTGTTCAAGATGGCTTCTGTGACCGTGTTTGTGGTGATGCAAACCGCGATCAAACTGGCTGGCAATGACATTCCGGCGGGCCAAATCACCTTTTACAGATCTGCTTTTGCGCTCATCCCGATTTTCGCCTATCTGGCGCTGATTGGTCAACTCAACAGCGGTTTTAAGACAGCCAATGTTTTTGGCCATGTAAAGCGCGGCTTGATTGGCATTTCCGCCATGGCCTGTGGGTTTTATGGTCTTGTCCATCTGCCCATGCCCGATGCCATTGCGATTGGTTATGCCATGCCGCTGATCGCAGTTGTGTTTGCCGCCGTGTTTCTGCGCGAAACCGTGCGTCTTTATCGCTGGTCTGCCGTTGCAATTGGGCTTGTCGGTGTGGTGATCATTTCCTGGCCGAAACTGACAATGCTGAGGGATGGCGGGATGGCATCTTCAGATGCCATGGGCGCGCTTGCTGTTTTGGCCTCTGCCGCCTTAGGGGCTGCTGCCATGTTGCAGGTCCGGCAATTGGTACGGGATGAAAAAACAGCCACGATTGTTCTGTACTTTTCGATCATCGCAACATTAATGTCTTTGTTTTCTCTTCCCTTCGGCTGGAATGATCTTGCGCTGATCCAGCTTGGTCTGTTGGCCATGGCCGGCGTCTGTGGTGGTGTGGCGCAAATCCTGTTGACGGAAAGCTATCGTCATGCGGATATTTCCACCATTGCACCGTTCGAATACACCTCCATTCTGTTCGGCTCTGTGATTGGCTACATCCTGTTTGGCGATCTTCCCAGCGTTAACACACTGATTGGCACAGTGATTGTTGCCGGATCGGGCATTTTCATTATTTTTCGCGAACATCAACTGGGTCTCGAGCGTAAGGCGGCCAAAAAGGCATCCACCCCTGTTCCTTAAGTTTTAAAATGCCTTAACGGCATTGTTCAGCTTTTGGTTCCGGTGGAAACGTCTGTGCCCTGCAATGGCAATGGCAGGGATTGAAATTCTGTTTTGCCGACATCCCCATCCGGGGCGATGCGTCGCGTCATCCGCCATGCTGCATAGCTGGCATAAAGCAGAAAACTGATTGTCAGGCTCCAGAGAAGACCTGATGGCCCAACCTGTTCCATGAAGGCACCGGTTACGAGGGGACCAGTCACAGTTCCCAACCCGTAGAGAATCATGATGGCGCTGGAAATAGTCACATATTCATCGGGTTCGGCGAGGTCATTGGCATGGGCAACGTTCAGCGAATAGACGGGATAAAGCACTGTGCCGACAAAGAAGCTGCAGATGTAGAGCGCGATTGGTGAAATTCCGCCAAGAATAATCATGATGATGCAGCAAAAGGCACCAAACAGACCGGCCCCCACCATGACTTTGCGGCGATCCATCCTGTCGGACAGGCGGCCAATCGGCAATTGCGCAAGTGCACCACCGGCAAGCACACAGGCCAGCAGGGTCGCGCCTTCGGCTGTCGAAAGGCCCACCCGCTGGCTATAAACACCACCGAGACTGCTCCAGGCACCCGACAATGCGCCCGACAGCAACGAGCCAACGAAGGCAACAGGTGAGCGACGATAGAGACGCATGAGATCAAAGCTGGCCTTAGTGAGCGGAGCAGGGGACTGCGCCGTCGAAAGGGCTGTTGGAAAGAGCGCGACCGAGAAGATCAATGCGCAGATAATAAACAATGTTACGCCGTGAGGATCGCCAAACGGTACGATGAACTGACCGCCAATTGAGCCCGCCAGCGTTGTAATCATGTACACGGAGAAAAATGCGCCTCTATTTTCATTATTGCTGCGCTCGTTCAGCCAGCTTTCGATGATCAGATAGCAGCCTGCAATGGCAAAGCCGGCAATGGCGCGAAACACCACCCATGCATGCCAATTCACCACCAGCGCGCACAGCAACACAGAAACGGTGAGAAGGGTGATCAGCGCCGAGAAGACACGCACATGCCCAACCCTCTCCACCAGCTTCGGGGTGATGACGCAAGAGCTGGTAAAGCCGAACGTATAGCCGGTGGCAATGACCGAAATGGTCAATGTGGACCATCCCTCCGCCAGTCCGCGAATCGGCAACATATAGTTCATCAACCCGTAGCCCGCCATCATCAGAAGCGTGGAGAGCATCAAGGACGCGATGGAAGTGATGTTGCCAAACATGTCTGTTTTCCGGGTTGCAAATGAGGAGAACGGTGAGACCCGTATTGGTCATGAAGAATGTTAGATTGATGACGGGGACTTATACGAAGATTCATTGAAAATGACTCTTCATATTTCTTTTGCAAAGACCTCAAGCTTCTGATTCATTTGAGGTATTCGCAATTTCTCCAGGGCGATAATGCGTCAGCATCTTCGAGGCTTGGTATTACAACGCCGTATGCCATATATGAGGTTTCGCTGTAGCTCTTTATATTTGTTGCATAATTTTGTCATTAAACCGATCCAGGTTTAAAGAATTATGCAATAGCGAAATCCAAGATGCGTGTCGACATGCGACATGTCCTCGCACGTCGATTGAAATCTGTGGGCATTTTTCGTTGCCGAAGCTGAATGTTTGGTTGCAATTTTATGGAGAAGCATCCATAAGATGAGGTGTCGTGAGATGTTGTATAGTGAAAGCACGCCTGAATTTCAATTCCGTATAATTAATTATATTCTTAAATGAGGTGTCGGAATAGAAAGATTGGGCGAAGTGTTGTTTGTATTTTTTGCTCACTTGGTAAAAAAATATTTATTTATAATAAATCTATTTAAATTTATAGGAAGTCATGTCATTTGTGGATCGTCGAATCTCGTTGTAGTCATATTCTATTCTTTTGCAGCCCTTTTCTGTTGCGGTTTGAATTGACAAAGAAGTGTTGGATATCCCATGTCGCTTTCTGCTGGCTATCTTGCCTTATCCCCTCGTTTTGCTGAAGCAATAGCGGCACTTGCCAAGAGACTTTCGGTGCAGTTTGATACAAATCCACGCTTGTCACGGGCTCTTGTCTGCCATCAGCGTTGGCTTCTGACTCAGGCGTGTTTTGCACTCTATGCAGATTATGCCCTGCGCCGTCTCGGCCCGGGCTGTACAGCGACAAGCCTGAGTGATTGGGTTGTTGGTGAAGGTGTCGCCAGCCGTAACACTGTGCACCATTTCGTTGAAAGCTTGCGGATCTACCGTTTTATTCGTGTGGCGCCCGATAGTCCACGCAGGCCACTCCGTTACGAGATTTGTGAGCAGAGCCTTGAGGCAATGCATTTATGGTTTGGGGCAAATCTGGCTGTTCTGGATTACGTCGATGGGGGTAATCGTGCGGAGCGTCATCAAAAACAGCCAGATTTGCTGTTCCGCGTTCAGCCGGAGTTTGCCCGACGTTGCATGTCCAACACCAATTGGCGCGAGCCTTCCCATCGCATAGGTCTGCTACAATGGACCGAGTGCGGTGCTTTGGTTATGGATGAGTTTCTTCAGCTTGCGGTTGCTGCTCCCGTTCAAAATGGGTTTCATGATCTCGGTGCGGTGAACATTCCGGCTATGGCCGAGCGTTTTCTGATGTCGCGCACGCATTTGCAGCGAACGCTGAAAAAGGCCGAGGAGGCGGGCTGTATCAAGCGTGATGGCACACGGCGTGGAAGCCACACGTTTATGGCTGCTGATTTTCTGCAGGAATATTGCGCTTGGGTTGCTGTGAAATCGGCCATCCTTGATGAGACGTTTGAGCGTGTTGTGGCATCGGATGAGGCCATTCCAGCCAATAGCGCGACAGGCAGGATCAGCGCGGACCATGCAACTGCGCTAACGTTGCAAACACTCGATCAGTGAATGTATCCGCAGTTATCGGCTTTCATTACCCAAGCGCTGCCAAGGTCTTGTCACTATTTGCTCCAAAGCGCCATACCCCATACGGAAATAGCAGTGCTGGCCCTGAGCAGAGCGAACAGCGAAGCGCAACGTTTCAAAGTTGCTATGAATTGTGCGTTTATGCCGTTTCATGGTCCTGGTTCCTGCTGCCGCTCCTCCCAAGACGTGAGTCGATATATTGCACTGCAGCAATTTAATTTCAATCGTTCTAAAATGATTGCTGCCCTGCGTTTTTTGCATAGTCGGGCACTGGTGGTGTCAGATTGTCAGGGCCGCCTTGAAGGCCAGCAAATCGCGCCAGGCAATGGCTTTGGTGGCGGGTGCCAGCAATAATTCCTGCGGATGGAAGGTCGCCAGGGCCTGAACGCTCTGATCGCCACCGGCGACATCGCGCCAGTTGCCACGCAAGGAATGAATGGTGCCTTGCCCCCCAAAGAAGAATCGCGCCGTGAAATTGCCCAGCAGTAAAATGGCACGTGGTTGGGCGAGGGCAATTTGCCGTTCAATAAACGGGCGGCAAATCTCTGCTTCTGTCTTGGTGGGCATACGATCGCCGGGTGCGCCGCATGGCATCGCGGGGCGCCACA
>DNPN01000101.1:0-2633 GCA_003501385.1 Rhizobium sp.
CTCACCATTGCGTCGTGTACTCTGTGGCGGCACCGCATTTATCCTCCATCAAGACGGCGTATACTCTCCCGACACGACCGTTTGATTGCGGCCTGATAGTTTAGCGTGGTAAAGCGCCGTATCCGCTTCATCGACGGCTTGTCGCAATGAGATTATGTTTGGTCCGCAGATGTAAAGGCCCGCCGAGAAGGTGAGCTGCAAATCTGTAACGCCCGGTGGACGTTCAATTGAGAGCAGGTTCTGCCAGTGGGCGCAGCGCTGCAAGGCGTTGGCGCTATTGGTCATGGGCAAAACCACCAGAAATTCTTCCCCACCCCAGCGAAACGCATATTCGCCTTTGCGCAAATCCGATTGCAGCAAGCGTGCAAACAGGATCAGTACCTCATCACCCAATTTGTGACCGTAACGATCATTGAATAGTTTGAAATGGTCGATATCGATCAGGAACAGCGCGGTGTTTGTCGTGTTTGCATTGCCCTCTAGCAGTGGCGGCAAAATGTCGTGGGCATGGCGGCGATTGTGCAGGCCGGTGAGATGATCGCGCGATGCTTCTTCCTTCAGCCGGGTCTGAAGGTTTAAATTTTCTTCCAGCCGGTCGTGAAGACTCTTGGAAAGGGCCGCCAGACGCATTTCATCGGCCTTGCGAAGTGTAATGTCTCGCAGGGTCATCATGCGCGCACCCGCCCGGCCCCAAGGGGCAAGGGATTGGCAGGACAGTTCATAGGCCTTGCCATTGCCATCCAGATAAAGCTCCACGCGGTCCTCATCACTGGGCCAATCATTGCTCAGCAATTGCGCCAGTTCCTGAGGGTTTTCCAGGGTTTTGCCAATCGGCCTTTCGGGAATGCCGGGTAGAAGTTGTGCGGCGGGGTTCAACTCCAGAATACGGCCTTGCTGATCCAGCACGATGACAGGATCGGGAAGAACGGCAAAAATCGCATCGCGTCCGATCGGGGATAAAACGAACAGCTCAAAGAACAATTGCGTTGTCAGGATGAAACAGCCCGTGGCCACAAAAATAAACGGCGTCGGATCATCATCGAACAGCCGAAAGCCAAAGGATGTGAAGGCAATATTGCCAATCCATGGCGTTGTGGCCGAGGCCAGCAAAATCCAGATCTGACGCCGATGGATGCCTTTGGCGTGAATGGAACGTAAGGCACCCACAAGGCAGGCCAGCGCCATGGTTGAATAGGTGATCGCGATGCCAACGAAAAACAGCCAGCCATGGGTAAAGCTCATGCGTTGTTCATCGATCAACGCAATGTAGATGCCGTGATGCCAGTCATTGGTGAGAGCCGCCAGCCCGAACAGCATGGCAATGCCACCTGCAAGCCACAATTGCCAACGCTTTTCCAGACGAAGACCATTGGCATAGGTGATCAGGCTGAGGCTCCAAAACAGCGGTGCACCCATAATGCCGAACCAGGCCAGTTGGCACAACAGCAACCGGAGCTGATAATCCTCAATAGAATGACGCAGCAACACGCAGGCTGTCCACCACACAGCAGAAAGCGATGAAAAGGCCAGGGCTTTTCTCCCCGGCGCTTCAGGCGCACGCAAGATATGGGCGATGATCAATATCGTCAGGACAATGATGATCAGCAAAAGCCATATTGATGTTGCCAATAATTTCACTCCGGTGTGCCCACGGCAGCACCTGCCGCAAACCTTGCTCGCATATATGGCGCACAAGGATTGCCGTAGGTCTTTATATCTGCTGCATAATTTTCTCTTTAAACCGATTCCGGTTTAAAGAATTATGCGGTACCAAAGATATGTTGTGTTTTTTGCGGTATGTCGCAAATTTCTAATTTTATATCTCAGGGTCAGGTCCAGCGCTTGATCAAAACGGGATGGGGATGCGGGATGCGGATGATTGCGTGTCTTTTTGATGGCGTGTGGCAAGCCGTGGTCTTGCCTTGCTGATGTTTTTGAACAATGAATCTACTTCAGGTTAAATATTTAAAACCAGTTTCAATTAACGTCAAATTATCATGTGCTGAAATCTTGGAAATACGTGGACGTCGTTAATGCCGCGCAGGTTGGCGTTTAACCGTCGTTCTAACACATAAAGGCATGTTTTCCTGGCAGTTCCTAAAGATATATGGGCAATGCAGCCTTTGAACGCGCACCTAGAGTTTGTCAGGTTCAGTTTGAACCAGACAAACTCTAGCTTCTCTTATTTTCGTTTGTCTTTTCGGGAAAACCGGTTTCCACTTTTCCCTGACAAACTCTATAAAAAAGCAAAGGCCCTACACGTTTTATTGAACACATAAGGACTTCACATTTTCAAAAGTCATCGCAGATCGTGCGATGGCTTTATCCCGCAACCTTGATGGCAAACGCATATTCAAACGCCACTTCTTCCAGCCGCTGGAACCGGCCCGATTTACCACCATGGCCAGCGGCCATGTTGGTTTTCAAAAGGATGGGCGCAGTGCCGGTGGTGTGTTCGCGCAAGCGCGCGACCCATTTTGTCGGCTCCCAATAGGTCACGCGCGGGTCGGTGAGGCCCGACAGCGCCAGAATCGGGGGATAGGATTTTGGTCCTATGTTGTCATAGGGGCTATAAGCGGCAATCCATTGATATTCTTCTTCTGAGTCAATCGGATTGCCCCATTCCGGCCATT
>DNPN01000101.1:2889-10016 GCA_003501385.1 Rhizobium sp.
GCCATTCCGGCGGGGTCAGCGGCAGGGTGTCATCCAGCATGGTGTTGAGCACATCCACAAAAGGTACGGCGGCGATAATGCCACCGAACTTTTCCGGGGCCATATTGGCAATGGCACCCATCAGCATGCCACCAGCCGAGCCACCTTCGGCAATAATGTTTTCATAGGAGGTAAAGCCCTCCTTGACCAGATGATCGGCACTGGCGATGAAATCCTTGAAGGTGTTGACCTTCTTTTCCATCTTGCCGTCTTCATACCATTGAAAACCCTTGTCCTTGCCGCCGCGAATATGGGCAATGGCATAGACAAAGCCGCGATCCACCAGGGACAGGCAGGAGGTGTTGAAGCCGGCAGGAATGGTGACGCCATAGGCACCATAGCCATAGAGCAGGCAAGGCGCTGTGCCATCCAGCGGCGTGTTCTTGCCATAGAGCAAGGTCACTGGCACCTCCTCGCCATCATGGGCTTTGGCAAACACCCGGCGGGTGATGTAATCCTCCGGGTTATGGCCGCTGGGCACTTCCTGGGTTTTCAACAGCACCCGCTCACGGGTTGCCATGTTGTAATCATAAAGCTGGCTTGGGGTGGTCATGGACGAATAGGAGAAACGGATGACATTCGTGTCATATTCGGCAGCGCCGGACAGGCCGAGAGAATAGGCTTCCTCGGCAAAATCAATGGCGTGTTCCTCGCCACTCTTGCGATCCCGGATCATGATGCGCGGCAGGCCATCGCGGCGCTCCAGCCAAATCAGATGCCGGGCATAGGCCATGTGCGACAGGATCAACCGGCCCGGCGTGTGCGGTACCAGTTCTTTCCAGTTTTCTTTGCCCGGTGCCGTTACCGGCGCTTCCATGATTTTGAAATCCTTGGCACCATCGGCATTGGTGAGGATATAGAACACATCTCCGCCTTCGGTCATGGAATATTCCACGCCTTCCTCACGCTCCGCCACCAGCTTTGGCTCTGCCGTGAGATCAGCGGTGGACAGCAGGCGATATTCCGAGGTCTCGTGGTCGTGAATGTCGATGTAGATCACATCATCCAGCAGCGAACCGCCCACACCCATGAAGAAGCCGGGGTCCTGCTCTTCATACACCAGCCGGTCCGCAGATTGCGGCTGACCGAGAACATGATGGAATACCTTGCTGGGGCGGTGATTGTCATCTTGCAGCGTGTAGAAAAAGCTCTTGCCGTCGGGTGCCCAGATGCCATCGCCTGCGGTGTTTTCCAACACATCCGGCAGGTCCTCGCCGGTTTTCAGATCGCGGATGCGTAAGGTGAAATATTCCGAGCCCTTGTCGTCATAGCTCCAGATGCCCAAGGCATGATCGTTGGAATGATCAATGCCGCCGAGACGAAAATAATCCTTGCCCGCCGCTTCCTTATCGCCATCCAGCAACAGTTCGCGAATGCTCTCGTCATGCGGGTTGCCATCACGCGGAATGCGGAAATAGCGCGGTTGTTCGCCACCTGTCACAAAGGCCGAGCCGTAAGCATAAGCGCCATCCTTCATCGGAATCGAGGAATCATCTTCCTTGATGCGGCCTTTCATTTCATCAAAAAGGGTCTTTTGCAGCGCCTTGGTGTCATCCATGGCGGCATCCATATAGGCGTTTTCGGCCTCCAGATGGCTCCGGATTTCTGGATCAAGAATCGAGGTGTCCTTGAACATCTGTTGCCAATTGTCTGCCCGCAGCCAGGCATAATCATCGGTGCGGGTGATGCCGTGGCGCGTATCCTGAAGCGGTTTTTTCAACGCTTTTGGCGCAGCTGGCAGGTTGGCAAATGCGGTTTTGGCGGAAGGAGACTTTGGGGAAATGGACAAGGGGGGCAATCTCGCTGTGTTCGGTGAAGCCGTAGAGACGATGTGCAAGAGATAGCCAGCGCGGGCCAACCATTCAAGAGAAAACCCGTTGATTGATGAAGGCGTGTCCGATAATTGCCTTAGTCTGATTGTAGAAACGACCGCTTGCGCGCGTATTTGTTGCGCTTTCACTCCGGTTTGCGGCATCCTCTCTTTGCGGCTTTAACCGCAACGTTTGCGTAAGAGTCTGAAGGGAATTGCCGCATGATCGGGTCACAACTTCGGGATACCTCTTATAATTGCTGGATTGGTCACGGCCATGCGAATATATTTCATGGAATCGACGTTTATTAGGAAAAATATATGCGCTTAGCGATTGTATCCTGCTGCATGACGATGTTTTTTGCGCAAAACGTGTTTGCTCTTGATAAGGCCAGCAACCGCCAGCTTGAAGAACTGTCTCCGGCGGAGCGCATGGAGCAGCGCTGCGATGTGGAAGCGATGAACCGTATCTACAAAGAGAGCAAACAGTTTCGGCCCGATAAAGTGATTGCCTATACCTTTGCCAAAACCAAGGCCGATGGCGATAGCCTCTCGGCACCGGGCGCTGTGTTTCGCAGCAAAGGCGAATGGTATCATTTGAAATACGCTTGCGTGACCAGCAATGGGCATCTGGATGTCAAATCCTTCAGCTATCAGATTGGCGAAGAAGTACCAAAGTCAAGCTGGAGCAAATATTACCTCTATAATTGAGGTGGTGGTTCGGATTGTTGCGCGGCTGGCATATCTCTCCCAGCCGCGAGGTTTACGCCTTTCACAAACAGGCCAGCCTTGCAGAAATAACATGGTGCGTTGCAGCATGCGCAGTGGACCGACGCAACAACCGGCTCTATAGACGAGGTCCCCTCTGAGCGAGATGCCATCATGATTGTCCGCGATCGTCCAAGCCTCTTTAAACTGTTCTTCACTCTGCGCGGCTCGATTTTGCCCAACATCCTGCCGCAACTGCTTCTGGTGGCAGTCTTGTCGGCGCTGGTGGTGTGGGGGCATCACACCTATCCGGGCATTGTGCCAAGCTTCAGCGGTGCGCCGGTTGCCATCATGGGTGTGACGATTTCGCTGTTTCTCGGCTTTCGCAACAACGCCTGCTATGATCGCTGGTGGGAAGGGCGCAAATTATGGGGGCAGATGCTGATCAGCGCCCGCAGCCTTTCGCGCCAGACACTGGTGCTGGATATGCGCGGGCAGGGCGAGGCGCGCAGGCGCATCCTGTCCTTGGTCATCGCCTTTGGTTTTGCCATGGTGCGCCATCTGCGCCCGCAAGCGGCCTCCAATGCGGGGCTGGAGCGGTTGACGCCTGCGGATGTGGAGGATTTGAACAACAGCCGCAATCCGCCGGATCTGTTGCTGCGCAAGGTGGCGCTGGAGGTTGCGATACTGCGGCAGCAGGATATTGTCACCGATGTGGAAATGGTGATGCTGGATCACAATCTGGCGGAACTGGCGCTGGTGCAGGGCGCTTGTGAGCGTATTCGCAACACGCCTGTACCCTTTGCCTATTCGCTGCTTTTGCACCGCACGGCCCATATTTTCTGTTTCATTCTGCCCTTTGGTTTTGATGATGTGCTGGGCTGGTTCATGCCGCTGGCCAGCGCCATCATGGCCTACACGCTGTTTGGTCTTGATGCCTTGGGCGATGAGTTGGAAGAGCCATTCGGCATCCTGCCCAACAGCTTGCCGATTGATGCCATTGCTCGCACTGTTGAGATCAACATGCTGGAAGCCCTTGGCGAGCACGATCTGCCCCCGAAGCCAGAGCCGATTGACTATGTGCTGATGTGAGCATCAAGCGATTTTGTCTTGACTGGCGAGCGATTTGAGCGCTTTGCCTGAGCATTCTTGTTATGCTTGAGTGGTGCTATGCGTCTTTCCAAATTCCTGTTCGGCTCGATTGCCTGTGTCTTGTTGTGTGGTCCCGCACTGGCAGCGAATGACGGTCTGGTGGAGCCAAAGCTGCGTGTTCCGCCGGCCAGTAAAGGTGCCCCCCATGTGGCGGTGACGCTGGATGCCTGCATGGGCAAAACCGACATGCGCATTCTGTCCACGCTTTTGGAAGACAATATCAAGGCAACCATTTTCGTCACCGGCCGCTGGATCAGAACCAATCCCGAGGCTGTCGCCATTTTGAAAAGCCGTCCCGACCTGTTCGAGGTGGAAAATCACGGCGCAAACCACATTCCCGCCGTGGATTACCCCACCAAGGTTTACGGTATTGACGCCGCCGGATCGCCAGACGCGGTGGCCAAAGAGGTGGAGGGCGGGGCCAAGGCCATGCAAGCCGCGGGCTTTCCCGCCCCACGCTGGTATCGCGACGCCACAGCCAAATATTCCCCCTCGGCCATCACCCAGATCAAGGCCATGGGCTTTGACATCGGCGGTTTTTCCATCAATGGCGATTCAGGCTCTCTTCTGGGGGCCAAACAGACCGAACAACAATTCGCCCGCGCCAAAAACGGCGATGTGCTGATTGCCCACATCAACCAACCCACCCACGCCGCAGGCGAGGGCGTGGTGGCCGGGCTAAAAGCGCTGAAAGCGCGTGGTGTGGTGTTTGTGCATCTGGATGAGGCGCAGCAGGAGAAACCGGCAGTGGTGAATTAAGTGTAATTTAATACCGATCCCTTTATTTTCAGGGTAGAAGTGGTTGTTTTTTAGTGATTTAGTCGATCGAAAATTACTTTTTGAAAGAAATGTTATATTTGGAGGGCACGCGGCAGCGATACCGTTTACTGACCGTGAACTGAAACGTGCGTGGCGTGAACTTACTGCTTGTGCTCAAGTCGCGGTTGGCGTTGAGCGCCAGAATCCTCAGCGCCTTTTACTGTTTTATGCAGTTGAGGTTGGATTGAAGGCCGTTTTTCTCAAAAGGAAGAATCGCTCGTTATTTGATAGCGCGGACATTGCAAAAATGGGACATGACCTTCGCCAAATATTGAGGGATTTGGGGGTTGGAACAAATCTGCAACTTCCTGAAATCCTAGAGCTTGAAACAGTTGCCAAGCGAGGCAAAAATCTCCTGCGCAATGGGGATGTAAGCATCTTGCACCAGGCTTGGCGCTATGGTGGAAAGTGTGTATCGCCGACTGATAAAGATTGTGAGGAAAAGTTGGAAAAAGTGCTGATTTGGATTCGGGGAGAACTTAGATGAATTTCAATGGCACAAAAAAAGACAACTTATTGACGTGGCTTGATGTCGATCGAATGCTAAAGCAAAAAACGGCGCTGTGGAGTAATCTTCCAGCCAATGTGAGTGCGGTGGATTGCTTTTCAGATGGTATGGATGTTCGATATAGCGCTGATATTGATGGTGTTCATTCTTGGATTGCAGATGTTTTTGGCGCGGCATACGACCGCGAGAATGCTTCAATTAACTTACGTATAGATAAAAGCACCTATGCGGTTAACCTGATTCTTGATGGCTCAATCATCGAAGGTAACGGACATCAGGCATACCCATTGTGGCGTGACGTGACTTATTTGCCAACGTCCGAGCAGGGCAATATTTCGAATAATAGCTCTGAGAGTTTGCCCAGTGCCTGGCCGGACGGTCCCGAAATGGTCTCTTTTCATTCCTTTAAAGGTGGGGTAGGGCGAACAACTGCACTCATGACCTATGTTGCTGCCTGTATGGATGATCGTGGTGTCGATGCAAAAAAAATACTGGTAATCGATGCAGATTTGGAAGCGCCAGGTGTGAGCTTCTGGTTAGACGATATGAACTATCCATCGGTATCCTTTGTGCAGTTTATGGAGGCAATCCATTATCCGCCGGTGAGTGTTGAACATACAGTTGAGTATTTTGCCAGTGAATTGCGCAAAACGTCACTCAACGTCGGTGGTGTGCAAAGAGAATTGTTCATTTTGCCAGCAGCCCTCGCTCTTACTGAAATAGAGGATATGCCTGTGACGCCGGAGCATTTGGCGCGGGACCCTGAGAATCCGTGGAGATTATCCGATAATTTACATGCATTGGGCAAGAAATTAGGCGTTGATGCAGTATTCATTGATTTGCGAGCGGGTTTAAGCGAACTCGCAAGCCCTATCTTATTTGATCCGCGCGTTGACCATTTCTTTGTGACCACAGTCGCTCCGCAATCGGTACTCGGCATGTCAGAGGTGCTTCGTCGTCTGCATGCTTTTAATCGCCGCTTGCCTACCGATAGGCAGCTTGACGCGCGTCCAACTGTTGTTTTGAGCCTATTGACAAAAGAGCTACGCGAGTCGAGCGATTATCAAAAGGCATTGCAGGCGCTGGGTGAGGCGTATCCAATAGCAGATGATCTTGTTTCTGGTATTCAATGGCTGGAAGCCGAGTTTTTGAGCACACTTATGTCAATCGGTACGGTTCGGGATGGATTGAGAGAATTACGAAATTCAAATCTCCTGTTTGCGAGTGCTAGTGAGTGGGCGGAAATGCTGTATGAGAAGCCAGCAATTTTGCCGCCGGCAACGGCACCGGCAAAAAATGAACTGGCCGCAAAGTTGAAGAGGATTTGCGAGACGGCGCAATTTGCCGAAGGCAATAACTCACCACAAATTTTGGCAACTGAGCCGCTAAGAAACTTGGGAAAGCACTTCTCTAAGGAAATTCCAAATCTTCTCATGATTGGTGCGAAGGGTGCTGGCAAAACATTTACATATATGCAGCTTTTACGGTCAAAAAATTGGTCTGATTTTCTTGAGAAACTTGGATTTGATAAAAATGAGATTGTAGATGCAGCAATATTTCCGGCGCTTTGGTCCGGAAATATTGTTGATAAACCAGATGGGGACGTTAAATCAGCCCAGGAAAATGTGATTAGCCTCATTGGTGGAGATGTAAGTCAGCTATATCGGGCATCGGAGTTGGCGGAGGAGATTAAATCAGCACTGAATACGCCACCAATATCATGGCTGTCTTTCTGGGATAGGCTTATCACGCGCCAATTCGGAATTGTTCATGGTGGGCTCGAAGCTTTAAATGAAAAACTAGCGGCTAGTTCAAAAAGAGTAATCATAGTGTTCGATGGTTTGGAGGATTCCTTTAAGGATGTCTCTCAAACAGTGATGGCGGATGCCGTAGAGGCCTTGTTGAAACTCCCGGATCGTTTGAGTGAACTGCGAAATAGGCATATAGGGGCTGTTGTGTTTGTACGCGTCGATTATGTACAAGCATCCGTTCGCCAAAATTTTGGTCAGTTACTCCAGCGATATCAGCCATTCCGACTTCAATGGGACGCGGAGAGCTTTTTGCGGCTAGTGCACTGACTCATACAGATGG
>DNPN01000111.1:0-17583 GCA_003501385.1 Rhizobium sp.
TCAATGCCATCATCAATTGCCACCTTGCCACGGGCCGCATTGGCCGCCCCGGCATGGGACCATTTTCCCTTACCGGCCAACCCAATGCCATGGGCGGGCGCGAGGTCGGCGGGCTTGCCAATATGCTGGCCGCCCATATGGAGATTGAAAACCCGCAGCATCGGGAGCGCGTTCAGCGCTTTTGGACATCCCCCGCCATCGCCAAGAAACCCGGCCTGAAAGCGGTGGATATGTTCAAGGCCGTGGCGGATGGGCGGATCAAGGCGCTGTGGATCATGTCCACCAACCCGGTCGTCTCCATGCCCGACGCGGATGCCGTCAAGGCCGCAATTGCGGCCTGCCCGTTTGTGGTGGTCTCCGACATGCAGGCCGATACGGATACGGCACGGCTTGCCCATGTGCTGCTGCCCGCCAGCGGTTGGGGTGAAAAATCGGGCACCGTCACCAATTCAGAGCGGCGCATTTCACGCCAGCGCCCGTTTTTGGCGGCCCCCGGCGAGGCCCGGCCCGATTGGTGGCACCTGGCGCAAGTGGCACAGCGGATGGGTTGTGGTGAGGCCTTTACCTATACCGCCCCTTCAGAGATCTTTGCCGAACATGCCGCCCTCTCCGGCTTTGAAAATAGCGGCGAGCGTGATTTTGATATTGGTGCTTATGGCACATTGGATGCCGAAGGCTATGAAGCGCTCACCCCGTTTCAGTGGCCGCAGCCATCCGGCACAAGCGCACAAGACACACGGTTCTTCGCAGATGGCCAATTCTACCACGCCGATGGCAAAGCCCGTTTTGTTGCCACCGCCTCCATGCGCCCAGACAGATTGCACAGCGCCTTCCCCCTCACCCTCAACACGGGCCGAGTGCGAGACCATTGGCACACCATGACCCGCACCGGCAAAAGTGCGCGACTATCGGCGCATCTGGCCGAACCCTTTGCCGAAGTTCACCCTCACGATGCCAATGACCTCGGTATCGATGACGCCGCCTTGCTGGAAATCACCAGTGAAACCGGATCGCGCGTGATTGTGCGGGCCTTGTTGAGTGAGCGGCAAAGCCGGGGAGCGATTTTTGTGCCCATGCACTGGACCGGGGAGACCGCATCGCTTGGCCGCATTGATGCATTGGTGCCATCCGTTACCGATCCGGTCTCCGGCCAGCCTGCGTTAAAAAATATTGCGGTTGCAGCCAAACCTTTTGCCGCGAAGGCCTATGGCTTTGCCGTTTCTAGCGCCAAGCCATATGCAACAGATGCCCCCTACTGGGCCATGGCAAAGGCCGATCACGGCTGGCGCATGGAGCTGGGCTTTGAGGCTGTTCAGGAATGGGAAGCATGGGCAAGACAGGCCCTTGCCGTGCCACCGGCTGCCGAACTGGTTGGCTATCAGGACCACTCCAGTGGCGATGTTCGGCTGGCCTTTTTTGAGGGTGACGTGATTTGCGCCGCGCTTTTCATCTCGGCCAAACCCGTCAGCGTGTCACGCAGCTGGGCAACATCGCAGCTCGGCCAACACTTTACTGAACGCCGCAGTCGGCTGTCTTTGATTGCCGGAAGACCCGGCGCGGATCAACTCGACCCCGGTGCAATTGTCTGCTCCTGCTTTTCGGTGGGCGTGAACCAGATTACCGCCGCTGTCAAACAGGGTTGCTCAACAGTCGAAGCCGTGGGTGCAGCGCTTTCGGCAGGTACCAATTGCGGGTCTTGCCGCGCAGAAATTCGCAAAATTATTGCATCAACAGTACTGATAGCTGCAGAGTAACAGGAGAGAAAAAGGTTCTTTAAAACGAAAAACCTGCCGCGGGAGGAGGTGCGGCAGGCTTTTCGAAAAGAACCGAACGACAGCTGGGAGGAGGAGTGCTGTCGTTCCAACGGGCCGTTCTGGGAGGAGGAGTGAACTGGCCCGCAATACGAAGCTCTGCGGGAGGAGGATGCATCGCTTCGTTGAAAATATTTATATCTGATTTCCGCCCATTTAACAGGCAGATTTTCGCACATCAGCCATGCGCTATGCGCGTGGCGAATTGCTCATGCTTTAACAATCAGTGCCCCGCCGCCGGGGCGGTGGCATCCGGATCGTTATGCACCGCAAAACGGTCAATCATGTGGCTACTGGCTTCGTTCATGCCATTCACTGTGACCATAGCGCCCTTAGAGCGGAACTTCAGCACCACTTTATCCAGCGCGCCAACAGAGGTGATATCCCAAAAATGAGCGCGGGCGACATCGATGGTGATCGATTTGACCTCATCATCAAAATCGAAGGCGGCAATGAATGCCTCGCTTGAGGCAAAGAAAATCTGCCCATCGACACGGTAAAACTGCGATCCATCCGCGAGGTCCTCAATTTTGACATGCACCATCCGTGCAACCTTGCCCGCAAAGAACACGCCGGAGAGCAGCACCCCCACCAACACGCCCTTGGACAGATCATGCGTTGCCACCACAGTCACGACCGTTGCCAACATAACCAGTGAGGAGGATGGCGGATTCTTGCGCAGATCAACAATCGACCGCCATGAGAAGGTGCCGATGGACACCATGATCATGATGGCCACCAGAGCTGCCATGGGCACAACGCGCAAAATATCATCCAGCACCAGCAGCAGAACCAGCAAGAATGCCCCTGCCACGAAGGTGGAAAGCCGCCCTCGCCCGCCAGAACTGACGTTGATGACCGACTGACCAATCATGGCGCATCCGCCCATGCCGCCAAACAGACCAGCGGCAATATTGCTGACGCCCTGCCCGATGCATTCCTGACTTTTGTTGCTCTGTGTATCCGTCATGTCATCAACAATCTGGGCTGTCAGCAGCGATTCCAGCAGGCCGACAGCGGCAAGCGCGATTGAATAGGGAAAAATGATCTGCAAAGTTTCGAAATTCAGTGGTACTTGCGGCCATGCAAACATCGGCAGGCTGGAGGGCAATTCGCCCAAATCGCTAACGCTGCGCACATCAAAACCAAACCACCATGTTGCCAAGGTTAGCACGGCAATGGCCACCAGCGGTGATGGGATGACCTTGGTGATGCGGGGAAACAAGTAGATAATCGCAAGGGCAATCGCGATCATCACATAGGTGGAGTTTGGACGCCCCACCAGCTCCGGCAATTGCGCCATAAAAATCAAAATCGCCAGCGAATTGACGAAACCAGTCATGACGGAGCGAGAGACAAACCGCATCAACCGCCCTAGCTTGAGAAAGCCCGCCAGAATCTGAAACAGGCCCATCAAAAGCGTGGCGGCAAAAAGATATTGAATGCCGTGATCGCGGACCAATCCGCCAATCAGCACGGCAGTAGCGGCCGTAGCCGCCGAGATCATGCCCGGACGCCCGCCACAAAAGGCAGAGACGCAGGCAATAATCACCGAGGCATACAAGCCGATTTTGGGATCAACCCCGGCAATCACCGAAAAGCCGATGGCTTCCGGGATGAGAGCAAGTGCCACCACAATGCCCGCAAGCACATCGGCACGGATATTGGAAAACCAGTCACGCTGGTATCGTTTCATAATGTTCATGAGTTTTTCACAAGGTTCAGCGCTGACCGCAAAGCGGTCCAACATGTTTATTGATGTTGTGCGTTGTCTGGCGGATCGGCGGCCAGAATAGCCACCCGGAATTGCACCGGGTCCAGGGTGAATAGCCTTGTTATAAACGTAAGTGTGAGAAAATCAAGCAACCATGAATACGTAGAGCAGAGCCATTATAGTCTGTCAGGTTCAGATTGAACCAGACAGACTCTAAAATTCTTTGTTTTCGTTTGTCTTTTCGGGAAAACCGGGTTCCACTTTTCCCGGACAAACTCTAAAATGACGCCACTTTGCCTCTGGCCGATTTTTCCAGTCTGAGCGGATCATAATCCGCCGGATCAACAATCGGTTCTTGCCCGGTAATCAGATCGGCAATCAAATGCCCTGCCCCCGGCCCGATGCCAAAGCCATGGCCGCTAAAGCCTGCCGCCAGAATAAAGCCCGGCAATTGCGGCAATTCACCAATGGCGGGCACACCATCCGGCGTGCTATCAATATAGCCTGCCCAACTGGCGGCGATTTTGACCTCTGCCAGAGCTGGCAACAGCTCCACAGCACGACGATAGGTCTCATTCACCAAGGCCATATCCGGGGTCGGGTCGAGAACCCGGCGACGCTCCATGGGGGTCGGGCGATCCAGCGCCCATTTGGCCAAGCTCTCATGGCCGCTGCGCAAGCCTTCAAATCCGCCCAGCTTCAGGCTTTTCCAGCGACGCTGGAACATCGGCAAAAAGGCCGTGCCAAACCGCAATTGCTGCAAGGTTGGGTCCACGCTGGCACGACCGCTGATGGCCAGTGTATAGCCGCCATCGCCGCGTTGGGTCATGGAAACCCGCGCGGTGTGCAAAGCGCTTGGCAAATCCTTGGCCCCCGGTGCCACCGACAGGATGGAAGAGCGGACGCTGGCTTGCGGAAAACGAATGCCCAATTGGTGGCAGAAAGAGGAGGCCCAGGCCCCACCGGACATCACCACCGTTTTGGTACAAATGGTGCCCTTTTCCGTTACCACTCCGCTGACACGCCCGCCCTCGGTTTCCAGACCCCGGGCCGCGCATTGCTGCACCACCGTGCCGCCAAATTTCATCACGCCACGGGCAATCATCGGAGCCGCTCTTTGCGGATCGGCAATGCCATCCGATGGGGAGAAGACACCGCCAAGCCAGGCCTTGCCCGTGGCATGACCACGCTCCGCCGCTTCCTTGGCCGATAAAACATGGGTGGTAACGCCCACGGTTTTGGCAAAATCGCGCCATGCGGCCCAGCCAGCAATTTCGGCTTCGTTATTGCTCAGGTACAAAAGGCCGCTACGGCGAAAACCGACATCCTCGCCAATCTCTTCGGCAAACCTCTCCCACAGATCAAGGCTTTTGGTGGCCATCGGCAATTCACGCGCATCGCGGTTTTGCTGGCGGCACCAACCCCAGTTGCGGCTGGATTGCTCGGCCCCGATCAGGCCTTTTTCCAGCAGTACCACGTTGACGCCGCGCTTTGCCAGATAATAGGCCGTGCAGGTGCCAACAATGCCTCCACCAATCACCACAACATCGGCGATTGATGGCAGCGTCACACTGGTTTCAATCCGCAGCAGGGGAACACGCATGCAAAAACTCCTTTGGTCGCCGCTATTTTACAGATTTCATCCAGTCAAAAGCATCGCAATTGCAAAATATTCAGCATTTCATTCTGTTTCAGCACACTTTGAAACTGCCGTTAAAAAGCTGAATTTTAGCGCTTTTCTCGTTGTTCTTTACCGGTACGCGCCTTGCTGTTTGAAAAAATACGCATAATATGCTGTCAGCATTTCTCCGGTCGCTGGCCGGATTGAAAAAGGCCAGAGTGAACAAGGAACAAGACACCCGTGAAGCTCGACCGGATCGACATCAAGATTCTCTATGAATTGCAAAAAAATGGCCGCATCACCAATGTGGAGCTGGCAGAACTGGTCAATCTCTCGCCCAGCCCGTGTCTGATGCGCGTGAAAAAGCTTCAGGCCGAGGGCTATATCAGCGGCTATTCCGCCCAGATCAATGTGGGCAAGCTTGGCCAAACGCTGACGGTATTTACCGAAATCACCTTGAAAAACCACAGGCAGATTGATTTTGCCCGTTTTCTGGCCGCCGTCGAAAAGGTCGAACAGGTGATTGAATGCCACCTCGTGTCTGGTGGCTATGATTACATGCTGAAATTCGTCACAGCTGGCATTGGAGAATACCAGACCATCATGGAGCGGCTGACCGATATGGACATCGGCATCGATAAATATTTCAGCTTTGTGGTGCTGAAATCGCCGATCGTCAAATCGCATATGCCGCTGACCAGCCTGTTTCCGATGTAAAACCATTGCGGGGCGATCGCCAAAGCCGCCCCGCAATGATCTGATGAGGGGTCTGATCAGACCAGACCACCAATGTGGAAGGTCTTCATTTCCAGATATTCTTCAATGCCCACCTGTGCGCCCTCGCGCCCAAGACCCGATTGCTTGACGCCGCCAAAGGGGGCCACTTCGGTGGAAATCGCGCCGGTATTGAGACCAATCATGCCGGATTCCAGTGCCTCAGCCACCCGCCAGGAGCGCTTCAGGCTCTCCGTATAGAAATAGGCTGCCAGACCAAAGGGCGTGGCATTGGCCAGTTTGACCGCCTCTTCCTCTGTCTCGAATTTAAACAGCGCGGCAACGGGGCCAAAGGTTTCCTCATTCGCCAGCAGCATGTCCTCTGTCGCACCTGTCAGCACCACCGGAGCGGTGTATTGCGGCCCCTCCGGCAATGCTGGGCTCTTGCTGACAATCTTTGCACCCTTGGCTATCGCGTCAGCAACATGCTGCTGAATTTTGCCAATGGCGGCCTGATTGATCATCGGGCCAATGTTGACGCCCGCGTCCAAGCCCGCTCCAACCTTCATGGCGTTCACACGCGCTGTGAGCTTCTCCGCAAACGCATCATAGACACCAGCCTGCACCAGAATACGGTTGGCACAAACGCAGGTCTGGCCACCATTGCGGAATTTGGAGACAATCGCGCCCTCTACCGCCAGATCAAGATCGGCATCATCAAACACGATAAACGGTGCATTGCCGCCCAGTTCAAGGCTTAGTTTCTTGATGGTATCGGCAGAACCACGCATCAACAGCGCGCCGACGCGGGTGGAGCCGGTAAAGGAAATTTTGCGAACAGTCTCGCTGGCCATCAGCGCGTTGCCAATCTCGGTTGGCATCCCGGTGACAATGTTGATCACGCCGGTTGGAATACCGGCCTTTTCGGCCAGAACGCCAAGGGCCAGCGCTGAATAGGGGGTAAAATCCGAAGGCTTGATCACCACCGTACAGCCAGCCGCCAGCGCCGGAGCGACCTTGCGGGTGATCATCGCATTGGGGAAATTCCACGGTGTGATGATGCCGCACACGCCCACCGGCTGTTTCAGCACCACAATGCGACGATCCGTGGTGGGCGATGGGATGGTGTGGCCGGAAACGCGACGGGCCTCTTCCGCAAACCATTTGACGAAGGATGCGCCATAGCGGATTTCGCCGCGCGCTTCCGCCAGCGGCTTGCCCTGCTCCAGCGTCAAAATCCGCGCCAGATCGTCTTCATGCTCGATCATCAGGGCATACCACGCTTCCAGCAGGCTGGCGCGCTCAGCGGCGGTCGTTTTTTTCCAGGTTTCAAAGGCTGTTTCGGCTGCCTTGATCGCGGCTTCGGTGTCGGCCTGTCCCATATCCGGCACAGTTCCCAGCACGGCTTGCGTGGCCGGGTTGATCACTTCAATAACCTTGACCGATGCAGCATCCTGCCATGTGCCACCAATCAGACCCTGTTGGCGAAAAAGGCTTCCGTCTTTCAAATTGTGCATGTCACGTCCTTCAAATCTTCAAATGGTCGGATTGCTGCAAGCATCCGGTTTTTAATAACCACGGTTGCGGTCTACAAGACCAATGGGGTCAAGGCCGGCCTCAAAACGGCGAATATTTTCAATCACCGCCCGCGCCGCCGTTTCCGGCTGGGTCACGCTGGCAATATGCGGCGTAATGATAACCCGCAGATGTCGCCAGAGCGGATGATCGCATGGCAAAGGCTCCGGGTCTGTCACATCCAGCACGGCGCTGGAAAGCTTGCCGCTGTCCAGTGCGGCCAGCAAGGCCATCTGATCCAACTGCCCGCCCCGGCCCACATGCACAAGCGATGCGCCTTCCGCCAGCCTGCCAAACAGATCGGCATTGAGAAAGCCGCGGGTTTCATCGGTCAAGGGCAGCAAGCAAATCAGAATATCGGTTTGCGGCAACAGCGCTTGCAACGCCTCATCACCTGCCATGCAGCGCACACCATCAATCTGGCGCTGTGACCGGCTCCAGCCGGACAGCTGAAAACCGAAGGGCTTGAGGCGCTCCAGCACCGCCTGCCCCAGCATGCCAAGACCCAGCACCGTCACACGCCGCTCAGACGCCTGCGCAACCGACCGCGATTTCCACAGACCCTGCCGCTGCTGTTCCAGATAGCCGGGCAGATCGCGATGCAGAGAGAGAACCGCCAGGGTGACATATTCCTGCATCATGCGCACAATGCCATCCTCGACCATGCGCACGATTTTCACATGCGAAGGCACAAGGCTTTCATCAAACTGGTCAACGCCTGCGCCGATGGAAAACAGGATTTCAAGGTTCTCATAGCTGTGCAGATCAGCGGGCACCGTCCAGGTGATCAAGTAACGCACCGAGGCGCGATCAATATCGGCTCCAGCCATCACGAACGGCACATGCTCAAGCTCCCGTGCAAAGGCCGATGCAAAAATGGCACCTCTGACCGGATCGGAATTGAAAAGGAACGCCATGATAACCCTTAGGACGTACGGCATGCGCCTTGCAAAGACAGGCTACAAGCAGCGATGATGTTAAACATGGCAGCACAATAGCGCCAGATTGGCAATTTCACTGCTGTATCCGCACATGTTTTGATGAATTGTGCTGACAGACGCCGTCTTTTCAGCAAAATCTATGGCGGGTGCTGATTTTAAATGTGGCTGTATCGCGATGATTGCTCGCGTGCTTTTTTCATAACGCAACCCATTACGATCAATTGGCGGAGCGGGAGGCTCAAGGTGACGGTACAAACATCCATACAGGTGGAGTCCTTTGAATTCACCCTTGAGGATATCCATGCCGTCAGCATTGATCATCTGCATGGTCTCTCCGTGGCAGTCGGCTGGCCTCATCGGGTCGAGGACTGGCAATTTTTGCTGCAACAGGGCCAGGGCATTGCCGCTGTCGATGCCATTGGCCGGGTTCTCGGCTCTGCCATGTGGTTTCCCATGGGTGAGGATTTCGCCACCATCGGCATGGTCATCACTTCACCGCGCTTGCAAACCCAAGGCACAGGCCGCTGGCTGATGGGTCACGCGCAGGAAAATCTTGTCGGGCGACGTTTGGGGTTGAACTCCACCCGCGCCGCAAAACGGCTTTACCGCAGCATTGGTTTTACGCCGGAAGCCACGGTTTACCAATGTCAGGGCGAGGCGCATCTGGGCGAGACCGACCCATTGCTGCCTCCCGATGCCGAGCTTCGAGACATCACAGCGGACGACATGAACGACATCGCCACACTGGACGCTGCCGCCTATGGCGCGGATCGTCGCGCCTGGCTGGAAAAACTGTTTGCCCTTTCCAAGGGCGTGGCACTGATCCGTGAAAATAAAATTTCGGCCTTTGCGCTTTGTCGGCCCTTTGGGCGCGGTCAGGTGATCGGCCCGGTTGTGGCCTGTGATGATATGGACGCCATTGCGGTGACAAAACCCCATGTTGCAAGCCATCAGGGACGGTTTTTGCGCCTTGATACCCGCGAGAAAAGCGGTGCCTTTGCTGACTTTCTGATGGAATCAGGGTTGGATCTGTTTGACACCGTCACCACCATGTCCATGCAAGGGCGATGGGCTGATTTGAATAACCATAAAACCGGCTATGCGAAAATTTTCGGCCTCGCAAGTCAGGCTTTGGGTTGACTATGACGGGCAGACAATCGTAAAGCCGCACTCCCTTGGAAACGCTTCGTTAAGATCCATAGCTTAGCAGCGCCCACCCCGGCACCTCCTCTGCCGGGATATTCATGAGTTGCGAGTAATATGCCCCGATTGTCACCTTCCGCTCCGATCTTCCATCGGAAAATAGAGACGTTTTGCGATGTGCGGCTAGCGCCGATACTGACCAAAGCTGAATATGAAAACCTGCGCAGCTATATGCTGGACCTGGTTGTGCGCCAAGCCTTGCCTCCTCTACATGGCGGCCGCCCCAACTGGAAAGAAATTGGCTCGACCTGTCTGTTGACCGGCGAAGGCCTGAAGGCTGCGCGCCGCGAAGGCCGCCACGCTTTTGAAGCCATCATGCGCTGGGTCAATGCTGCCACCAAGGCCAAGGAAGCCCCGGCACCTGCGCCTGCGCCTGTTGTTGCCAAGAGCATCATCCGCCCTGTGGGCATGCGCACCATCTCGGCCAACAGCAACCGGCGTGCGCCGGAAACGCCAGCATCGCGGCTGCAAAAGCCCATGATGGCCAGCGTCAAACCAGCCCAAACGCTTGTGCAGAAAAAAGCCGCCAGCCGTTAATTGATACCATGATAACCGGCCCTGATCGGGCCGGTTATACACCCGTTACCGCGCTGGCTCGACAGTGCGGGCAAAGGCCGCCAGCACGGTGCGCTCGGACAGCATAAGATAGGCTTCCAGCGCTTGCGCAGCCGCCTTGGGCTGTCCTTCCAGAAGCAGTTTCAAAATCGCAGCATTCTGATCCACATAGGGCGCGTGCAGCAGTTCTGGATCATCGAGAAGACCAAAGCTGAGGCGCAGTTCTGCGGCAATGCGGGCATAAAAATCGCTCAATCGCGCACTATCGGCCAGATCAACAATGGCCGCATGAAATAGCATATTGGCGCTGCCCATCCCCATCCAGTCGCGGGTTTGCTGACAGGCCTTGGCCGTCTCCACCGCCTGCTCCATCCGCGCGACTGCGGGGTGATTGGGATAGGATTGCTCCAGCGCCTTGCATTCCACCAACCGGCGCACACGATAAATATCGATAATCGAGGCCATGCTGGGTGTGGCCACAAACACGCCCCGGTTTGGCTCGTGGCGCAACAAACCATCCTTGGTTAACAGGCGAAATGCCTCGCGCAACGAGTTTCTTGACACGTCAAGGCGTGTGCTGAGCGCCTCCTCCGACAGCCTTTGGCCGGGCCGCAATTCACCCTCGATCAGCTTGTTGCGAATCCGCTGTGCCAATCGCTCCGCCAGTGTCAGGCTGATTGCGTCTTGCGTCATGAAACTCCCTTTTGCCGAAAACCGTCGTTGCAGTCTGACCTGCACCCTCATCCTGTACCCTTATGGCGAACTCATACCAGAGTGCGGGATGCTGACAAGCGACACGTCCTGCCATCAAAGAAAACGCGAAAATTTTCAACAAAACACGCTCAAAAACACAGCACGACGCATAGGAAATGAACAAAATAAGGCAACAATGTAGAAATATTGTTGAACAATATTGACCATTTTGTGAAACATGACAGATTGATGCCATGAATCATTCGCAGAGGGGCGAATGAAGAAGACTGCTCATCGGAGATCTTCCATGGAACAGAGCTCATCGCACGCAAGCGGCCCGCAGAAGGCTGCAAACGGCGGCATCATCCACACAGCCAAATCACGCCGCGCCTCTTTGATTGCGGCCATATTTTTGATGGCCACCTCGGCTATTGGTCCGGGTTTCATCACTCAGACCGCAACCTTTACCAGCAAGCTCGGCGCTGCTTTTGCCTTTGGCATTCTCGCATCCATTCTCATTGACTTTGTGGTGCAGCTGAATATCTGGCGCATCGTCACCCTGACCCGTATGCGCGCCTCCGACATTGCCAATGCCGCCATTCCCGGCTCTGGCTATGTTCTGGCGGTTCTTGTCATCATCGGCGGGCTGTTTTTCAACATCGGCAACATTGGCGGCACGGGCCTTGGCCTGAATGCGCTGTTTGGCCTTGATGTCAAATGGGGCGGTGCCATCAGCGCGCTGATTTCCATCGGTATCTTTTTGTCCAAGCGGGCAGGCGTTGCCGTTGACCGCTTCATTGTCAGCGCAGGCGTGATGATGATTGCCCTGACGGTTTATGTTGCCTACGTTTCGTCTCCACCGCTGGGTGAAGCACTCCGCCAGACGATTTTGCCGGATACGATCAATTTTGCCACCATCACCACCATTGTCGGCGGTACCGTCGGCGGCTACATCACCTATTCCGGCGCGCATCGCCTGCTGGATCGCGGCATGGTCGGGGTTGAAAACCTCTCGGCTGTCAATCGCGCCGCCCTCACCGGCATCGCCGCCACCGGCCTCATGCGGTATGTGCTGTTTCTGGCCATTCTTGGCGTCATTGCCAGCGGTGTCGTGATTGACGTTTCCGGCAAGGGTGCCAACCCTGCAGCGCAGGCCTTTCAGGCCGCCGCTGGCAATCTCGGCCTGCGGCTGTTCGGCCTGATTTTCTGGGCCGCCGCCGTCACCAGCGTTATTGGTGCCGCCTATACCTCGGTCTCATTCCTCACCATTTTCAAACAGGATATGAGTGAACATGCCCGCAATCTGGCAACCGTGGTGTTTATTGCCTTTTCGCTGCTGTGCTTTGTGCTGATGACAACGACGCCGGCTGCCATGCTGGTGTTCGTGGGTGGCCTGAACGGCTTGATCCTGCCAATTGGCCTGACCATCTTCATCTATGCGGGGTGGGCGCGCTCTGATCTGATGGGGGGCTATCATTACCCACGCTGGCTGTTGATTTTGGGCGCGCTGACCTGTGCCTTGACATGGTATATGGCCGCCAATTCCGTTGGCCCCATCTTCGCATTGCTCAGCAAATAAGGAGGAGTTTCCATGGCTTGCATCGATCTGAACAGTGACCTCGGCGAGAGTTTTGGCGCATGGAGCATGGGCGATGATAGCGCCATGCTATCCATCGTCTCCAGCGCCAATATTGCCTGCGGTTTTCATGCAGGCGATCCGTCCGGTATTTTCAAAACCGTGAAGGCGGCAGCCGAGAACAATGTGTCTATCGGTGCCCATGTCTCCTATCCTGATCGCGTCGGCTTTGGTCGGCGCGATATGGACGTGACCTATGATGAATTGGTGGCAGATGTGATCTACCAGATCGGCGCCCTCAAGGGTATTGCCACAGCGGCGGGCACCAGTGTGCGCTACGTCAAGCCCCACGGCGCGCTCTATAACCGCATTGCCAATGACGCCAAACAGGGCCAAGCCGTGATTGACGCCATCAAGGCGATTGATTCCTCGCTGGTGCTGATGGGCCTTGCCAATGCGCCAATTCTGGCGCTTGCGCAAAAATCGGGCCTTGCCACCGTGGCGGAAGCCTTTGCCGACCGCGCCTATACGCCGCAAGGTCAGCTTGTCTCCCGCCGCGAGGCCGGGGCCGTGTTGCATGATGCCGACGAGATTGCCCGCCGCATGGTGCAACTCGCCACCCAAGGCACGCTGCAAGCCATTGATGGCAGCGTGATCAAGATCGAGGCGCAATCCATCTGCGTCCATGGCGATAGCCCCGGTGCAGTGGCTATTGCCCGCGAGATTGCAGCACGGTTCAAGGCGACAGACATCGCTGTTGAACCCTTCGCAAAGGACTGAGACCGATGATTGCTCTGGACCATCTCCGCCACGTGAACGTGGAACCCGCCCGTCTTGCCCGCGAAAGCTACCGGGCCGGTAAAGTCGAGCCAACCTCTGGCATTGCCCCCGGCTTTACCCAGGCCAATATGATTGTGCTGCCCCGCGATTGGGCCTTTGATTTTCTGCTCTACGCCCAGCGCAATCCAAAGGCCTGCCCGGTACTGGATGTGTCTGATCCCGGCTCGCATAGCACGATTTTGGCAAGAAATGCCGATCTTCGCAGCGACATTCCGCTTTACCGCATCTGGCGCGATGGCAAGCTGGCGGAAGAAACCGCTGATGCCACAGCCGCGTGGGCCGAACATCCCGATCTCGTCAGTTTCCTGATTGGCTGTAGCTTTACCTTTGAGACGCCGATGGTTGAGGCGGGCATTGAAATCCGCCACATGACGGATAAGTGCAATGTGCCGATGTATCTCACCAACCAGCCTTGCCGCCCCGCAGGTCGGCTGCACGGCAATATGGTGGTGTCCATGCGGCCGATTCCGGCCAATCGCGTTGCCGATGCCGCGATGATTTCCGGTCGTTTTCCCTCTGTGCATGGATCACCCGTGCATGTGGGTGCACCGGAGCTGATTGGCATTACCGACATCGCCAAACCGGATTTTGGCGATGCGGTGCGGATTGAACCCGGCGAAGTGCCGGTGTTCTGGGCCTGTGGCGTCACCCCACAAGCGGCGGTTATGGCCTCTGGCGTGCCTTTTGCCATCACCCATGCGCCGGGCCATATGTTCATCACGGATGTTCCCGATTCCGCCTATCACGCCTGAGGTGTCCATGCGCTTTCTCCCCGTCAGCCTTACGACCATTCTGGTCGAACTGGCCAATCTTGATGAAACATTGGCGCTGTTTGCCTCACTGGAAGCCAATCCCGTGGCTGGCATTCTGGACATGGTGCCTGCGGCGCGCACCTTGATGATCCGCTATCAAAGGGAACTGATCAGCGCGGAAGCCTTGGCAAGCGAGATCAGCACCCGCGATCTCTCTGCCAAGCTGAAGCCATCAGACCATATGGTCGAGATCCCCGTCACCTACGACGGCGAAGATCTGGCAGATGTGGCCGAACTGACGGGCCTGAGCGTGGAAGAAGTTATCCGCCGCCATACCGAAAGCACCTTTACCGTTGCTTTTTGCGGTTTTGCCCCCGGCTTTGGCTATCTGGTGGGCGGCGACCCCGCCTTGCATGTGCCGCGCCGCAAAAGCCCGCGCACCCGCATTCCTGCCGGAGCTGTGGCTTTGGCTGGCAATTTCAGCGGCGTTTACCCGCAAGCCAGCCCCGGCGGCTGGCAGATTATTGGCGTCACGCGCTTGAAAATGTGGGATTTGAGCCGCGATCCGCCAGCGCTTTTTCAGCCCGGTCATCAGGTGCGGTTTAGCGATATAGCGAAATCGGGCAAGGTCTATGAGCTTCCTGCCGAGACCAGCACGATAAATGCGGCTCGCCATGAAGATACAGCACATTTCAAGGTGTTGGCAGCGCCCATGCCAGCAGTGTTTCAGGATTTGGGCCGATTTGGCCAAACGGGCCAAGGCGTGTCCGCCTCCGGCGCGCTGGATCAATCGGCCTTGAAAACCGCCAACCGCGTGGTGGGCAATCCGGTTGGCACGACCTGTCTTGAGATCACGCTTGGAGGCTTTTCGTTTGAGAGTGCGGCCCGCACTGTCATTGCTTTCACGGGCGCGCCCTGCCCCATCTCTCTTCGCGATGCCAAAGGCCACACGCTGGAAGCCGCGCCCTATCAGCCAATCGCGTTGGAAACGGGTGATGTTGTCACCCTTGGTCAGCCCACGGCGGGGATGCGCAGCTATCTCTCGGTGCGTGGTGGTTTTAGAGTGAAACCCGTGCTGGGTAGTATGGCCACTGATACGCTGGCTGTGGTGGGGCCTGATCCCGTCACCGTTGCAACAGTTTTGGCCTTGGCAGAAGACACCACCGCCCTCACCAGCGTCTCGCTCACCGAAGCTCCTGCCTTCCCATGCCCCACAGCGGTCGATATCGTGACGCTGGACGTGGTTCTGGGTCCGCGCACCGACTGGTTTACCGAAAAGGGTCTTAGCACCCTCACCGACCAGCTCTGGCAGGTAACGCCCCAATCCAGCCGCGTTGGCATTCGTCTTGCTGGTGATGTGGCGCTGGAGCGGTTTGATAATAAGGAACTACCCAGCGAAGGCACCGCCACGGGAGCCATTCAGGTGCCCCATAGCGGCCAGCCGGTGCTGTTTTTGGCCGATCACCCGCTCACGGGCGGCTATCCGGTGATTGGTGCGGTTGCTGAATACCATCTCGATCTGGCCGGACAAATCCCGATCAATGCCAAAATCCGTTTTCGACCCATCGCGCCCTTTGGCGAGATTGTGCCGAACAAACGATAAAAAGACAGAGAGGAACACGCCATGAAGAAAGTTCTGATTGCCAACCGGGGCGAAATTGCCGTCCGCGTCATCCGCGCCTGCCGTGATTATGGTCTGCAATCGGTTGCGGTCTATGCGGACCCCGATATGGACGCGCTGTTTGTGACGCTGGCCGATGAAGCCTATGGGTTGGAGGGCGTGCGGCCTGCGGAAACCTATCTGGATATTGATAAGTTGATCGCCATTGCCAAACGCTCTGGTGCCGATGCGGTCCACCCCGGCTATGGCTTTTTGTCGGAGCGCGCCGAATTTGCCCGCGCGGTGATTGATGCCGGTCTGATCTGGATTGGCCCCGATCCAGAGGTGATCGAGGTCTTAGGCGACAAGGTAGCCGCCCGCCGTTTGGCGCTTAAAGTTGGCGCACCCTTGGCCGCGGGCAGTGATGGCCCGGTTGAATCTGCTACTGAAGTGATCGAATTTGCCAAGCAACACGGCCTTCCCGTTGCCATCAAGGCAGCCCATGGCGGCGGCGGACGCGGCATCAAGGTTGTGCGCAATATGGAAGAGATTTCCGAGGCGTATGACTCGGCTGTGCGCGAAGCGGTTGCCGCCTTTGGCCGTGGCGAATGTTTTCTAGAGCGGTTTCTCGACCGCCCACGCCATATTGAGGCGCAGATTTTGGCTGACAAGCATGGCACTGTGCTGGTTCTCGGCACCCGCGATTGCTCTTTGCAACGGCGAAACCAGAAACTGGTGGAAGAAGCCCCTGCACCATTTTTGAGCGATGCACAGCGCCAATCGATCCACGATTCCGCCAAGGCGATTTGTGTTGCCGCTGGCTATAGCGGTGCTGGCACGGTGGAGTTTCTGCTGGGCGTGGATGGCACCATTTCCTTCCTCGAAGTCAACACCCGGCTTCAGGTGGAGCATCCGGTAACAGAGGAAACCACGGGCATTGATCTGGTCATCGAGCAATTCCGCATTGCCGAGGACCTACCACTGCGCATTACCGAAACGCCCGTTCCACGGGGCCATTCCATAGAGTTTCGCATCAATGCCGAAGATCCCGGTCGCGGCTTTTTGCCCACGCCCGGCACCATCACCCGGTTTGAGGCCCCCTCTGGCCCCGGCGTGCGGCTCGACAGTGGTGTTGTCAGCGGCTCGACAATTCCGGGCGTTTATGATTCCCTGATGGCGAAATTGATTGTCACCGGCACCACCCGTGAGGATGCCTTGAAGCGTGCACGGCGGGCGTTAAAAGAATTCAAGATCGAGGGCGTGGCAACTGTTCTGCCCTTCCACCGAGCGGCTATGGAGGCCAGCGATTTCATTGGCGATCAGGGTTTCAACGTTCACACACGCTGGATTGAGACCGACTTTGCCGCCATGCCTCAAGCCGAGCAACGGCCTGAGCCATCCTCTGATCTATCGCTGATCCGCACCCATGTGGAGATTGACGGCAAGCGCCATGCCCTTGGCATTCCAGCGCAATTGCTGGCGGGGCTTGGTGGTCTTGGTGGGGGTGCGGCACCTGCCGCCACTGGTGCCAACACCGTTGAAAAAGGAGCTGTCACGGCTCCAATCTCCGGCACTGTGCAATCGTTCAAGGTCGAGACTGGCGCAACCGTGGCTGAGGGTGACTTGCTGGCGGTGATGGAAGCGATGAAGATGGAAACCCAGATCATCGCGTCATCAGCAGGCACTGTACGGCTTATGGCAGCGGAGGGTGACTATGTAAACGCAGGCAGCGCGTTGTTGGTGATTGAGGGGTAAGGCCTCGGGCTTGTCTTCAAGGAGCTGAAACAAACGTTTTGATGTGCCGCTTACCCCCCTCATCCCCCTGCCGGGGACTTCTCCCCGCAGGGGAGAAGAGAGGTGAGGCAATCGCTCTACATCGAACGAAGGCTCAGACGTGTCAGATTGACCTCTTCTCCCCATCGGGGAGAAGGTGGCGGCAGCCGGATGAGGGGGTGGCGAAGCTCCTAGAGTTTGTCAGGGAAAAGTGG